>RFYP01000003.1 GCA_009921175.1 Flavobacteriia bacterium
AAGGGATTGGTGACATTGAATTGTTTTTCAATGCCAAGCTCTATCAAAAGACGGTCAGTGACAAATTCCAAATACTGCGTCATCAATTTGGCATTCATCCCAATCAAACTCACAGGAAGCGATTCGGTGATAAACTCTCTTTCGATCTGAAGGGCATCTAAGATAATGTCTTTGATGCGTTCTTTGGGCACCTTGTTTACGAGGTGTTGGTTGTGTAGGTGAACGGCAAAATCACAGTGCATACCTTCGTCTCTCGAAATCAGCTCGTTTGAAAAAGTAAGCCCGGGCATTAGACCACGCTTTTTGAGCCAAAAGATTGAGCAAAAAGCCCCGGAAAAGAAAATCCCTTCAACGGCTGCAAAGGCGATTAAGCGTTCTGCAAAAGAATCGGACTCGATCCAACGGAGTGCCCATTGGGCTTTTTTCTTGATCGCCGGAAAGATTTCGATGGCCTTAAACAGTTTGGTTTTTTCTGCATCGTCTTTAACATAGGTGTCGATGAGCAAAGAATAGGTTTCCGAATGGATATTTTCCATCATAATCTGAAAACCATAGAAAAACTTGGCCTCAGAATACTGTACTTCGTTGACAAAGTTTTCGGCGAGATTTTCGTTGACAATACCATCGGAAGCGGCAAAAAACGCCAAAATATGCTTGATAAAATAACGCTCATCGTCATTGAGTTTATTGTTCCAATCGTCCAAATCTTGGTGCAGATCAATTTCTTCAGCTGTCCAAAAACAGGCCTCCATTTTTTTGTACCATTCCCAAATATCGTGGTGTTGAATGGGAAAAATTACAAATCGGTCTTCATTTTCTTGGAGAATAGGTTCTACAGCTGCCATTGTTTTTTTTGTTAAGAATTAGTGAATCAAATCTGAGTAACAAAGATTTAAAATTGAATTCAAAATTGAAAGTGATACTTATCCACAAACCTGGCTACTTTTTAACAAAACAGCTGTAAATCTCAAGCCTGTGATTTTTTAAACTTTTTGTATGTTGCTGTTTATCAGTGTATTGCCCGCTTAAATCTTTGGCAACCCCTATAAATACTGAAAACGTTACTTCCGGTAATTTTTGGCAATCAAGTCCAATTCGTCAAACCAGCTTTGGCCAAATTTTCGAATCAATGCCTTTTTGGTAAATTGATAAACGGGCAATTTTAGCGCAGCCCCAAGTTGGCATGCCGGGCTACAAATCGACCACTGGTGGTAGTTGACCGCGGTAAATTCGGAATAGGCCTGGGTGCGTACGGGGTACAAATGACAGGAAATGGGTTTTTGAACGCTTGTTGCACCGGCACGGTGGGCTTGTTCGATACCGCAATGGGCTTGTCCCTGTTCGTCAAAAGTGGCATAGACACACTCTTTGCCACCTACTAGGGGGGTCTCCCAATCGCCAGTGGGCGTCTGAATGGCCGCTCCTTGTTGGGCAATCGCTGCTCGGCCCTTGGCTTCCAAAAAAGGAAGGAGTTCTTCTTGGTGTTTTTCCAATTGCCGAACTTCTTCTTCGTCTAAGGGCGCTCCAGCCTCTCCTTCGACACAACAAGCGCCTTTGCACTTTTGTAAATCACAGCAAAAGGCCTCTTCCAAAAGGGCCTCCGAAACCAAGGTGTCTTTGATTTGAAACAAGGTAGATTAACTTTGGGTTAAAAATAAACAATAACTCCCTTCTTCCGGCATAAGTACTTACCTTTGACCAAAAATTTAGCATGTTTGATCCACGTGAAATTTTGAGTGCCGGGATGGTGCTTTTTGCTGTCATCGATATAGTGGGTAATATTCCTTTGGTGATTTCTCTTCGTGAAAAGGTAGGGCACATTCAGTCCGGAAAAGCCTCGATTGTCTCTGCTGTTATCATGATTGCCTTTTTGTTTATCGGTGAAGAAATTCTCAACCTAATCGGTATCGACATCAATTCGTTTGCCGTTGCTGGTTCTTTTGTTTTGTTATTTATGGCCTTGGAAATGATTTTGGGCATTTCCCTTTATAAGGACGATGTGCCCGAAACGGCTTCGATTGTTCCTTTGGCTTTTCCAATGATTGCCGGTGCCGGTACCATGACCTCCTTACTATCGCTACGGGCCGAATATGATTTGGTCAATATTATTGTCGCCATTGTCATCAATATCATCATTGTGTACGGTATTTTAAAATCGTCTAAACCCATTCAAAAAGTATTGGGAAAATCGGGTATCAACATTATCCGAAAGGTATTTGGAATCGTATTATTGGCTATCGCCGTAAAATTATTTGCCTCGAATATTGGCCAACTTATTCAATCGTAGAAAATGAAAAAAGCACTAATCGCCCTGATGATTGTTTCCGTGGGTATGCTCCTTTTTAACCTTACCCAGGTCAACTGGCAAGCCCCACTTGAAGGTAAGAGTACGGTAGCTGTCATTGGTATAATGGCCGCTGCTTGTGCATTTTTGCTCTTGTTATTGCTGTTTTTGTCCAAAAAAATTGCCGACCAACACGGCAAAAACTAACTGCTAGTCTAGCTGAAACGCTAAGTGATCCATGACCTTTCTAAGGAAGGGGTCATCGGTATTTAAAATTTGTGTAAAGACACCCTCACCATAAACTTGTAATCCGATATAGGCCTTGATGGCCGTCAGAATTTTGTCTTGGTCTTTAAAGGCAAAGGGAATGCTGTTTTGGGTACAATAGGCTTGGAACTTGTCGAGCCAGACTTCGGGGGTGGTTAGGGGGGTAGCCAAAAATTCACTGGCCGACCCAAAGGCATATTCCCCACGATTAGCGTCTAAGGTCACAAACACAAAAAGGTTGATTACATTAGACCGCAGCACAAAGCTGTCCCATTCTTCTTCTTGAGTATTGTTGTTGGGCACAAAAAGGTCGGGATGAATCCCGCCACCGCCATACACAGTCCGTCCTTTAGGGGTTGTGTACGCCAACGAATCGTTTTGGGGAATTTTGGTCTGATCTTCCATTTCTCCACGTTCATACCGCTCGGTCACTTCAGCATAATAGGCTTCATGGTCGTTGTCATAGGGCCGTTGAATCGATCGGCCGGTAGGGGTATAATAGCGAGCTGTAGTCAGCCGCACTGCATCGCCATCGCCTAGGGGCATTTGTTGTTGAACCAATCCCTTGCCAAAAGTACGCCGTCCGACCACCCAGCCGCGGTCGTTGTCTTGCACAGCGCCAGCCAAAATCTCACTGGCTGAGGCCGATTGCTCATTGACCAATATATATAAACCGCCTTTTTCAAAATTCCCTTGGTCGGTAGCTTGGGTTTCTTGTCGTTGACCTTTGTTGCTTTGGGTAATGACAATGGGAGTGCCGGCCGATAAAAAAGTATCGGCAATCTGTGTGGCCGGCAAGAGGTAACCTCCAGGATTGTCCCTTAGATCAATCACTAAGCTTTGCAATCCTGTGAGTTGAAGGAGTCGCAGTGCACGGTCAAATTCGACAAAAGTGGTCTGCGAAAAACGATTGATTTTGATATAGCCTACATTTTGATCAATCATATAAGAGGCATCAACGCTTTTTAGTGGTACTGCCCCTCGCTTAAGATTGACCCAAAAAACACTGTCGTTTTGTTTACGGTAAATCGCCAACTCCAAGGGGGTGTTGGGCAATCCCTTTAGTTTGGACACGATGGCTGTACTACTGAGATTTTGGTTAAACAACGAATCGCCATTGGCCATCAATATACGATCGCCCGGGGCAATTCCTACTGCTTTACTCGGTCCGCCTTCCAATACACGCACCACCGAAACCGTATCGCCAACCATAAAAAAACTAACGCCTATCCCTACAAAATTTCCTTGCATACTTTCAGCAATTTCTTGGCTGGCCTCTTGGGGAATATAGACCGAATGGGGATCGAGTTGTTGGAGTATGTCTTCGATCACCACGTTGACTATGCTATCAGTGTCAATCTGGTCCACGTACTTTTCGGACAAATAGTCCATAAACCGGTTGAGTTTGGCTCGCTCTTTTTGCGGAGCAAAACCCGGTAGGTTGAGTTGTTCGCCTCGCGTGCCCAGCAATAAGCCCAGGCTTAGTGAAAGTAAAACGACGAGAAATAAAAAGATGTTGTTTTTCAAAGGGCGGTGTTTTATAGGGGAAGATGGTCAAGGGCGACCCCGGCTTTTTGAAGAAATTCGAGGCCCGTAGTGTCTTTGTACTGCTGGGCATACACCACTCGAACGATCCCCGATTGATGAATCAATTTACTGCATTCTTTACATGGAGAGAGGGTAATGTAGAGGGTTGCCCCTTGACACGATTGGGTCGAGGCTGCTACTTTAAGTATTGCGTTGGCTTCGGCATGCAAAACATACCATTTGGTTTTGTAGTCTTCATCTTCACAGACGTTTTCAAAGCCCGAAGGGGTGCCGTTATATCCATCCGAAATAATCATCCGGTTTTTGACAATCAACGCCCCTACTTGTTTGCGCTTACAGTAGGACAAGGTGCCCCATTCTTCGGCCATTTTTAAATAAGCCCGGTCGTATTTGCGTTGTTTCGCCTCGTTCATAGTTCAAAAATACTATTTTGTTTGGTATCCCTTATTTAAAGGGGCCAGTTTGAGATACTCATTTCTGCAGCCAAGGTCGCAATGATGGCGCCGACAAGCAGTAACCACTTTTTGGGACTTACCCTGAGTAGGTTGGTAAATAAATAAGACACCAACAATACCATAACCACCACAATCAATTGAGCAGTTTCTACACCTAAGGCAAAACTCAGCAACCCACTATAAGCATCTTCTTCCAAAATGATTTGCTTAAAATACCGGGCAAAACCCAAGCCGTGAATCAACCCAAAAAGTACAGTCAACATACCTGTCCATTGGGGATTTCTCATGGCTGCTTTTTGTGGGTGTTTGGCGAACAAAAGCGGTAGGCATGTTGCCAAGATGGTAATTGGAATCAAAAATTCGATCCACGCATCGGGCAATCGCACCCAGCCCTCGTAGGCCACCCACAAAGACAAGGTATGCCCTAGGGTAAACAAACTCACCAAGATCAACAAAGAACGCCATCTGAACAGCGTAAAAGGAACGGTAAGTACAATCAAAAAATAAAAATGGTCCAGACCCTTAGGGTCTAAGACATGGTTAAGTCCAAGTTCGAAATAGAAAAGAAAGGGGTTCATGGGCTAAAATTGACGTTCTTTTTTAATGGTTTCATAGGCCTCTTGTACGAGCCTAAATTTTTCTTGTGCACCCTTAACGAGGGCAGGGTCTTTGGTTTGTAGGCGGTCGGGATGGTATTTTTTAACCATCGTTCGGTAGGCTTTTTTGATGTCGGCTTCCGACGCGGAGGGGTCAATTTCTAAAATTTTATAGGCCTGGTCAGCCGCCTTAAAAAACATGGCTTTGATTCCTTCAAACTCCTGCGTTTTGAGTTTAAGGCCATGGGCGATTTGGGCAATTTTTTGCAGTTCACTTTCGGAGACTGTCCCATCGGCCTGGGCAATCGCAAACAAAAAATGAATGATTTGCAGTCGGGTTTCGTAACGAACATAGGCGACAAAAAAGTCACTCAAGTCGGCAATACTCTGGGTCTTTTTTTTGATTTCGGTATTGAAACGTTGGAAGATAGACTGCGCTTGTTCTTGACCGTATTGTGCAATAAAATAGTTCCGCACAAAAGCTAGTTCCTTCGGACTGATTTGACCATCGGCCTTAATCACCATCGCCGCAAGGGCCAAGAGTTTCATTTCAAAAGTTTGGTTTGAAAAACGGCCCTTCAGCTGGCGACCTCCCGATCCGAATTGATCAACTAGGCTGCCTATGAAAAATCCCAAGAGGGCCCCCGGAAATCGAAAAAACATATAGCCGAGAAATGCTGCAAACCATTTTATCATATCTATACCAAGTACTGCTGTGTAATTTTAGCGTGATTTCCCTACGGGATTTTGAATAATCAAACTTAAGTTTTTTTATCTTTGAAAAAAAATAATATGTACCCAGAAGAAATCGTCAAACCGATGCGCGAAGAGCTTACTCAAGTAGGCTTTCAAGAATTAGCCACAGCAGAAGAAGTAGATCAGGCCCTGGAAACAGCAGGTACGGCTTTGGTCGTTGTCAACTCGATTTGTGGATGTGCGGCTGCCAATGCCCGTCCTGGGGTGCGTATTTCGCTTGACCATAGCAAAACTCCCGACAGGCTTTACACCGTTTTTGCCGGGGTAGACCGTGAAGCCACCGACCAAGCACGTGCCCGTATGATTCCTTTTCCTCCCTCATCGCCAAGCATCGCTTTGTTTAAAGACGGTGAATTGGTGCATATGATCGAGCGGCATCATATCGAGGGTCGGCCTGCGATGCTGATTGCAGAAAATCTTAAAGAAGCGTATAGCGACCACTGCTAATCGCTCGTATTGGCGAAGCATGAAGCGATTTGCAGCCTATAGCCTCACGATTGTCTATTACTTTTTTTTCGTCGGTTGCCTGCTTTTTTTTCATGTATTGCAAGTCATCAGTCTCCGTGTTTTTGGCTATCAGGCCCATAAAAAATCAGTCGATTTTCTAAACTTTATGTTGATGCGTTGCCTTAACCTTTTGGGCACACGCATTGATTTTGGCCCCCTACCCGACCTACCCAAAGACCGGCCACTGATTATTGTTTCCAACCATCAAAGCACCTATGATATCCCTCCCATTATCTGGTATTTTAGGGCCTATCATCCCAAATTCATTAGCAAAAAAGAATTGGGAAAAGGTATTCCAAGTGTGTCGTACAACCTGAACCATGGTGGGTCGGTATTGATCGACCGAAAAGACTCCGAGGGGGCACTTCAAGCGATTGCCGCCTTTGGTCAACGCATTGAAAAAAACAATTGGTCGGCTGTGATTTTCCCCGAAGGTACCCGTTCCAAAACCGGGGAACCAAGGCGTTTTCAACGCAATGGGCTTAAAACCTTATTAAAACATATGCCCCGTGCATTGCTAGTCCCTGTAAGCATTAATCATTCTTGGCGACTTGGGCAATACAACTATTTTCCGATGCCCTTGGGGGTGACGATACGTTTTCGAGTAGGGGACGTTCTCAACCCCAAAGACTATTCAGAAGATGACCTTTTGGACCGGATCGAAGATACCGTAAAAAAGGGCATTGAATCGATTTAGAAATTGGCTTTTCTTTTGTTTAGAAAAGCTTGGGTACCTTCTTTAAAATCGGCTGTGGAAAAGCAATCTGCAAACAATTCTTTTTCAACAGCATAACCCGATTGGCTAGGGTCGTACCCCGCCTTGACCGCTCGTAAGGCAGCAGCCTGGGCCGAAGGGGCATTTTTGAGTAACTGGCTGGCCATTTTTGCTACTTCGGTCAATAATTGATCGGCTGCCACCACCCGATTGACCAACCCAAAATCAAAGGCTTGTTGGGCACTAATCATGCTACCGGTAAGGATCATTTCCAAGGCACGTCCTTTACCCACAAGCTGGGGCAAACGTTGGGTACCCCCATAGCCGGGGATGACCCCCAAAGAAACCTCGGGAAGGGCCATTTTGGCATGGTCGGCTGCGATACGGAGGTGACATGCCATGGCCAATTCGAGACCTCCGCCTAGGGCAAAACCATTGATCGCAGCAATCACCGGCTTCCCTAAGTTTTCGATAAAATCAAAAACTTTTTCTTGTCCTTGAGCAACCAGTGTATGGGCTTGTTCGGGGGTGAACTCGGCAAATTCACTGATATCGGCCCCAGCCACAAAGGCTTTTTCACCGGCCCCCATAAGCACCACCACCCGTACTTCGTCCTGTTGCCGAAGTTCGCTAAACGTTTTGTGTAAAGCGTTAAGCAACGCACTGTTGAGGGCGTTTAATTTTTCGGGGCGATTGATGCGTACCCAGGCCACACGGTCGGCAATGGAGGTCAAAATCGGATTAGGCATTTTCATTTTTTTTAAGGGTGATGGTAAAGGTGGTGTTTTTTTTGGCCTCGGAAGTATAGGTTATTTTCCCTCCGTGAGCCTCGACAATATTTTTGACAATGCCCAATCCCAAGCCCATGCCTTTGGTTTTGGTGGTAAATTTGGGTTCGAATATCTTGTCTTTTAAATCTTTGGGAATCCCCATGCCGTTGTCGGTGATATGCACCTTGACCAATTTTGGGGTGCTGTTTAACACAATGTCAATCTTGGGTGTTTTTTTGGCGGGAATCGATTGCAGCCCGTTTTGAATCAGATTGGTCATCACACGTATCCATTGTGTTCGGTCTAGCGGAAGGTACGCTTGATCGACATTTGAGGAAAAACTTACCTGGTCTTGTTCAAAAATTTCAGTGGCGCGTTTGGTGACTTCCACCACATCGCAGCGTTGAAGTTGGGCCTTGGGCAAGGTGGCATAATCGGAGAAGGCATTGGCCACTTGACTCATGGTGTCGATTTGTTCCAAAAGAATCTGGGCAAACTCTTGAATATTGGCTTTATGATTGGGTTGAGAGGGGTCATAATTACGCTGAAAACTCTGCACGGTAAGGCGCATGGGCGTCAGGGGGTTTTTGATTTCATGGGCGACTTGTCGGGCCATCTCTTGCCAAGCTTGGTCTTTGGAAGACTTGGCTAGCTGGGCGGCACTCGCTTCCAAATCGTCAATCATATTGTTGTAGGAGTTGACCAAGCTTTCGATTTCACGGGTGGCATTTTTTAAGTAAATCTTTTCATTGCGCTTCATCAAACCGGTTTGATCGATTTGCGTGCGTAAACGTTCGAGTGACCGCGTGACATAACGGGCCAGAAAATAGGCCACGGCTATGGAGATCACCAGCATGATTAGATAAATCTGGTAGAGCCGCTGTAAAAAGGTGTTGAGTTCGTTTTCAGAAAAAGAAACATCTTCAAAATAGGGAAAAAACAAAATACCATAGGGCGTACCACCCGGGGTTTTTAAAAAGCTGTAGGAGGATTGAAATTTTCCAATTTCGTCTTCATTTTTTTCCAAAAACCGTTTACCGGTTGCGTTATTTAAGTCAGAAAGAACTTGGGCGTCTAAATGATAATTGTTGGCAATTATTTTAAGTGGAAGAAAAGACACAAACAGGGGGTCTCCTTCTAAGGTGAAAAGTGAAAATTCAACTTTATGAATTTCGGTAATGGCGTTTATTTCATCTTGATGTTGTGCCCAAACGGTGTCTTTTTGATTGGCTAAGCCATGTTTTTGGACTAAATAATTTACGTGCCTATGCACTTGGTTTTCTTTGCGGTCCAACCGAAAGAGGTTGTAGTCGGCGGCTTCATTTTGGTATTGAAAATAGGTGGCTCCCAAAATCATCAGACAGGCCACTAATACCAACAATATCATAGCCAAAAACAGCCGAGTACGCAACGAAAAACTAGTGCTTAGTCGTTTCATGAATGACGGTTTTTGATTCGGTATTTTTTATAAAGTCGAATGCCCAGCACCAGTAGAACGGCCAGTCCAACCAAACCGATCACCCCAAAAATCCAGTGAAAACTACTTTTAAGCACCGCCAAAAAAACAATGGCAAAAAGCAGGAGGGTAGCCCCCTCGTTCCAAAACCGCATCGCGTTGGCCGAATAGTTAAAGGTATTGGCCTGAAACTGTCGATACATTTGGTGGGTTTTGAGATGATAGCCGATCAAGAGGACAACAAAAATCAGTTTGATCAGCATCCAGGTTTGGGCCAGCCATCCGGGCATCAAATAGAGCAATACCAAAGCGAAAAATACGGCCAACACCGCCGATGGCCAAGTGATGATATACCACAGGCGGCGGGCCATAAGTTTAAACTGCTTGCTTAGAATCTCTTTTTCTAACACTGGTTTTGACTGGGCTTCTATAAGGTAGATAAACAATCGCGGCATATAGAAAAGACCCGCAAACCATGTGATCACAAAGATCAGATGCAAGGCTTTGACATAACCATAATAGTCGACCATCGATTAGGGGGTTGACAAATAATCCAATTCGAGTGCCGCAAAAGCGGTGTTAAAAGCTTTGACCTCCTTGTCCATCAAGGCATCGTATTTTTCGAGCTGTGCATGAATTAGCGCCGAAAGTTCTTCACTCACTTTACGATCTTGATCGGTGGGTGGAAAATCACTCATCATCACCAAGTTGTTGACATGTCCCAATTTGTTGGTTAGCCTAATGGGGAAATTAAGCGGGTCTTGGTTACTTCGGTTTTGGGTTTGGTAAAGTGCTTTTTCGATCTCCGAAAGTGCTTTGCGCAGCGTTTTGGCTTGGTTTACAAGTTCTTTTGCCGCATCGTTTTCGTTGTTGTTTTGAACAAATTCGTCTAATTTTTTATTGACCTTACGGATGTTTTTAATGGCTTTATGCGCCCGGTCAATGGTAGCATTGATTCCATTGACAAAGTCAAACTGTTCTTGCATTTGGGCAACAGTAACCTCGGCCCGGGGATCGGGGAGTACTTCAAAGGTCGTTGTTGCACGTTGACCATTGAATATCAAACTCGCCTGATAAGTCCCCGGAACGGCACGCGCTCCAGCGAGTGAGGCCCCCCAAAGAATCATACCATCCAATCTTTCGGCTCCTTCGTATCTGAGGTTCCATCGAAAGGTATTGCCTTTGGCCTGCGCTTTTAACTTGTTTTTCTTATCGTGGTTGCTAAAGGTTTGAATGGGGGTTCCATCGGCGGTAGCAATTTCGAGAGTAAGGCTGTCTTTATCAGAGTCATAGTTCTCCAAATAATAATGTAAAGTCACACCACCGGGTAAGTTCGTCCCTTCGGTAAGGCTATCCTGTCCTCCACCGGCATTGATACGGTAGCTGGGTTTGGGTGTGAACAGCTTCATTTTTTGATTCGAATCGGTCGCTGACAATTGATGAAGCACAGTAAGATCGTCTATCATCCATAGACTTCTTCCCTGGGTAGCAACAATCAGGCTATTGTCCTTTATGGTCAAATCGGTAATGGGTACAATGGGTAGGTTTTTTTGGAACGGTTTCCAAGACTGTCCATCGTCAAAAGAAATATACATCCCGGTTTCTGTTCCAGCATAGAGCAATCCTTTGCGGTTGGGGTCAGCACGGACGACCCGTGTAAAGTGTTCTTCGGATATACCGGTTGTGATTTGTTGCCACGTCTGACCGTAATCGGTAGTTTTGTACAAATACGGTCTAAAGTCACCCGACTTATAGCGGGTACCAGCCACATAACATGTCGCAGGGTCGAACGGTGACGGATCAACAGTGTTAATCATCATCCATTCGGGCATGTTTTTGGGGGTGATGTTGGTCCAGTTTTTCCCTCCGTCTCGGGTCAGGTGAATCAGTCCATCATCACTTCCTATCCACATCAGGCCTTCTTGTAAAGGGGATTCATTGGCCGCGAAGATGGTGCAGTAATACTCCACACCGGTATTGTCTTGGGTAATGGGTCCTCCAGACGATTTGAGCTTTTCAGGATCGTTTCGGGTCAGGTCGGGGCTTATGATTTCCCAGCTTTGTCCTTCATTTTCAGAGACATGCACATGGTTTGAAAAAGTATAGAGTTTTTTGGGATTGTGCTTACTAAAAATAATAGGGAAATTCCATTGAAAACGGTAGCGCATCCCTTCGGCGCCATACCCCATGGGATTATCGGGCCATACATTGATCCCACGAACCGCATTGTTTTGGTGATTAACACGGGTCAAAAAGCCTCCATAACTTCCGCCATACACGATGTCGTTGTTGTTTGGATCTACGGCAATATGAGCCGATTCTCCTCCTGCTGTTGGTTCCCAATCGTCTTCTCCTATATATCTACCGTCTGAGCGATGGCGAATACGGATGGTCGAGTTGTCTTGTTGCGCTACATAGATTCTGTAGGGAAAAGCATTGTCGGTTGTCACCCGATAAAACTGGGCGGTGGGTTGATTGTAATAGGTGCTCCAGGTTGAACCTCCGTCATAACTTACTTGAGCCCCGCCATCGTCGGCAATGATCATGCGTTGATTGTCTTCGGGCGCTATCCAAAGGTCATGGTGGTCACCATGAGGGGCATTGGCACTTTTAAATGTTTTACCGCCATCGGTGGATTTGTGGTAACGCACATTCATAACATAAACGATGTCTTCGTTTTGTGTATCGGCATAAATTTTTGAATAATACCATGCCCGTTGTCTCAACGAACGGCTATCGTTTATATGCTGCCAATTTTCGCCGCCGTCCTGGGAGAAATATACTCCACCCTTTTCTTTGTTCTCGACGATCGCCCATACTTTTTGTGCATTGACCGGTGATACGGTGACTCCGATAATTCCAAGGGTACCTTGGGCAAAACCGGGGTTGTCACTAATTTTTTTCCAGCTTTCGCCGCTATCGGTACTTTTCCATAGGGCCGAACCTTCTCCACCACTACTGAGGCTGTAAGGTGTTCTTTGAACGTTCCAGGTTGCTGCATAAAGGTGTCTGGGGTTGGAGGGGTCCATTTGCAGCTCGACCGCACCGGCCTGAGGATGGGCAAAAAGAACTTTTTCCCAGGTTTTACCTCCATCGGTGGATTTATAGACACCACGATCATTGGTGGGTTTATAAATGTTCCCTAAAACTGCGGCATAGACCACATCCGGATTTTGTGGGTGAACGACTATCCGTGGGATATGACGTGAATTGGGAAGACCTGATTGTATCCACGTTTTTCCGGCGTCTACGGATTTCCAAACACCGTATCCAGAAGAGACATTCCCACGAATGGTAACTTCGCCTCCACCGACATAAATGACATTGGGATCACTTTCGGCCACTTCCACGGCCCCGATACTTCCACCAAAATAGCCATCAGAAATATTTTGATAGGTCTTGCCACCGTCTTCAGTTTTCCATACTCCGCCACCAGTTGCTCCAAAATAGAATAAGTTGGGCTTGCCTGGAACACCAGTTACAGCCGCCGAGCGGCCTCCACGAAAAGGCCCTATTTGCCGGTAGCTGAGTGAGCTATGGTATTCAGCAGCGATTTGGGGAGGGTTTGTTTTTTTCCTTTTTCGCTGTGCATGAGCGGGTTGGGGAGTCATCAACGCAAAGACAAGGAGTATCAAAAAATATTTAATGCTTTTCATGATTAGGTTCGTTTAAATCAAGGTAAAATGTACGTAAAAACTCGGGAAAGTAAAACCCTTATTTGGAAGAAACCGTTAATTGGGTTTTTATTTCTTTGAGTAAATAAAAACCGGTAATCACCGTAGCGAGGAATTCTCCTATGGGAAAGGCAATCCACACGCCAAACACGCCCAAATAGGGAGGCAGTATAAAAATAAGTGGAATCAGGAAAAACCCTTGTCGGGTCAGGGTAAGCAGCAGTGCAGGCAGGGCTTTGCCTATGGCTTGAAAATAGGCAGCTCCGATAAGTTGAATCCCGATGATCGGAGTAGCGGCAAAGATCCATCGAAGAGCGTTTGGGGTTTGCTGGAGCACTGCAGCATCATTGGTGAAAATTGCAACAAACGCCTCGGTAAACGTAAAAATTAGTACGCTTATAATAGCAGCGAGGGTCGTGGCGTATAGCAAGGCAGTTTTGATGACTTGTCGAACACGTTGGTAGTTTTTTGCACCATAATTATACCCGGCAATGGGGAGAAAACCCTGGGTAATTCCCAAAACGGGAAACAGGGCAAACATCAAGGTTCTACTAATAATGGCATAAACCGCCACAGTGGTTTCACCACCAAAATCGTATAAAATAGTATTGACCAAAAGTACAACGATACTCACCACAGCTTGGCGAGCTAGCGTGACCGACCCCAAGGCGCCAATTTGTCGAACCAACGAAAAATCCAATAAAAAATGTTTGGGAGACAGGTGTAATTCGGAGTTTTTGGACCTAAAAAAATACAAAAGGTATGCTGCACAAACTCCATAAGACAGGGTTGTGGCCCAGGCCGCACCCGCCATACCCCAATCAAAAACGTAAATAAAAAGCACATCCAAACTCAAGTTACTGATCGAAGGCAATAGCATGGCATACATCGCATAGCGGGGTTTGCCCTCGGCGCGTACAACGTTGTTGCCCATCATGCAAAAACCGAGAACAGGCACACCATACAACACGATGGTATAATAGATTTTTGCAGGCGCATACAAGGCTCCTTTTCCGCCAAAAAGGGGGATCAGACTTTCGATAAACGCCAGTCCCAAAACGACAAAAGACACGGTAAAAAAAAGCGTAAGGGTCAACTGATTCCCAAACGTATGCAAGGCCTTTTCTTGGTTTTTATCGCCCAAAGCCCTTGAAATCACTGAGCTACCTCCTATTCCAATGGCCATACCAAGTGCACCGATAAAAAAGGAAACTGGCAAAACAACATTAATGGCAGCGATAGCATTTGCACCTATCCATTGACCGACAAAAACTGTATCAATAAGAATATTGAGGGACATGACCAAAATCCCAATCGAAGCGGGTACAGCTTGCTGAATCAGTAATTTAGTAATGGGTTGTTGGCCCAATTGTGCGGCACGGTCTGTCGCCATTAGGCCGTTTCTTTTTCGGCCAAGGCCCACTGATCGATCCATCGACTTAGGACTTGTACCCAGTCTGATCGGTCATTGATACAGGGAATCACGTGCAAGTGTTCTCCGCCTTTTTCTTCAAAATCCTCTACGGCCTCCATTCCTATTTCTTCTAGGGTTTCTAAACAATCCGAGACAAAAGCGGGGGTAACAATGGCCATTTTTTTAACCCCTGCTTTGGCTTTATTGGCAACCGTTTTATCCGTATAAGGCTGTAGCCAAGGATCTAAGCCTAGTCGAGACTGAAAAGTGGTGGTGTATTGATCGGGTTTAAGTTCAAGTAATTTGGCCACCTCCTGGGTTGTTTGATAACATTGATGGCGGTAACAGAACTGGTGTGCTGGCGAAATGGTTTGACAACATAGGCCATCGATTTTACAATGGGACTTGGTGATGTCTGATTTTCGAATGTGGCGTTCGGGCACCCCGTGGTACGAAAAAATCAAATGCTCCCACTCTACTCCTTGTAAACTTTCTTGGATCGAATTGCTCAAAACACGCACATAGTCGGGATGCTTGTAAAAGGCGGGTAAAATGGTAAAATCGAGATGCGGAAAATGCTGATTTTTAAGTTGTTCGGCCAGGACCAAAATCGTTTCGGTCGTTGCCATGGCAAATTGAGGATATAAGGGTACAAGTAAAATTTCGTCAACACCCTGATCGCCCAAGTTTTTAAGTCCTTCATAGAGCGAGGGATTACCATAGCGCATGGCGATGGCCACGGGTACGGCAACCTTTTTTTGAACCTGCTTTTGCAATCGCTCGGTGAGCACAATCAGGGGTGAACCTTCCTCCCACCAGATCTTACCGTAAGCTTTGGCCGATTTTTTTGGTCGAGTATTCAGAATGATTCCTTTGACCAACAGCGTTCGCGCCCATTGAGGGAGGTCGATGACCCGCTCATCCATTAAAAACTCTTCTAAATACACTTTGACATCCTTGGGTTCCGGGCTGTCCGGTGAACCAAGGTTGATCAATAAAACCCCTTTCATAGTCTTTTTTTACGAAGATACTGACATTAAATATTTTTTGGGGGTAGTTCCAAACTTCTTTTTAAAAGCGGCAATAAAATGACTGGAAGTACTGTAGCCCAAATGCAGACCCACCTCGTTAACATTGTACTTTTGTGTAGCCAAAAGACGTTGGGCTTCATCCATTTTGTGATCCAACAAAAACCCGTAAACGGTCTGCCCATACAGCTGTTTAAACCCCTCTTTGAGTTTTTTGATGTTGATGCCCACCTTATGGGACAATTCTTGTAATGTAGGGGGTTCGGCCATGTGTTCCAAAAGTAGTGTTTTGGCTTGGCGAATCCGTCGTACTTGGTCTTCGTTTTCAAGAAACGGACATTGTTCTAGGTCTGCAGCGGTGGTATCAAAATACAAGCTAAACAACTCATACACTTTGGCCTTAAGGTATAAAGCACGCACACTGTCATCGACCTTGCATTGTAATAATTGACTTAAAACTACAGCCGTTGCAGGCGAAAAAACCCGGTCATCGTAAAACTTTTGAGTACTGTTCTCCGGACTTAAAAAACTGATTTGGCCAGCGTCATTTGAAAACAAACTGTGGAATTTTTTGATCGAAATTACCACACTAAGCATCCATGTATCCGGAGCCACCACCAAATCAATAGGCAAAGACTTTTGAGGATTATAGAGCAAAACCACATGATTTTCATAGACCGAAAAGGTATAGGCCCCACCATTGTATTGCAAATCTCCACGGCCTTTTAAACAAAAATGAAATTGAATAACCTCCTGATTTACAGCGCGCTGAAAACCTCCTTTTGACTGAGCATCCTGTTGCAGGCAATACAATTCAAACCCAGGTTCGAGGGCGTATTCCCAAAAAGTTCTTTTAGCGTTGTTTTTTGATTCCATAGCACAAGTTTTATTTAGAATAAATCTAAATAATTAATTGGTTTTTAGTAAACCGAGCCACAAATATACTACATTTAAGCGCGTTTTATGCTAAAACGACGCGGAATTCCAATTTTGATACTTATAGTTCTTTTAGCGTTATTTTTGGAAGATACCGCCCCGTAATTTAGCGTCGATTTTAGAAGTCTATGAGCCGCAATCACGCGCCCAAAAAATTTTTTGCTTTAGGCATCAGTTACCAAACCGCTGACGCGCGTACGCGTGGCAATTTTTCGTTGGACACAACCCAAATCGATGAGCTTCTTTTGGAGGCCAAGCAACAAGGATTAAAAAACTTGTTGGTGCTCAATACCTGTAATCGTACCGAATTGTACGGATGGCATCATTCGGCCCAAGCGCTTAAAAAACTCCTATGTCGGTATTCTACAGAACTTGAATTACAATTTGACAAACTAGGGCATTACTACGAAGAAGACGCGGCTTACCAGCATATTTTTCGGGTAGGCACTGGCCTGGACAGTCAAATTTTGGGCGACTTTGAAGTCATCGGACAGCTTAAGAAAAGTTTTTATACCTCCAAAAACCTTGGGATGGCCAACAGCCTTAGCGAGCGATTGGTCAATGCTATCATCCAAGCCAGCAAGCGCATCAAGACCGAAACAGAAATTTCTTCCGGAGCCACCTCGGTCGCTTTTGCTTCGGTTCAATACATCTTAAAGAAGGTACCGGACATCGACCACAAAAAAATCTTGTTGTTTGGTACAGGAAAAATCGGGAGAAACACCTGTGAAAATCTAGTCAAACACACCTCCAATAAACACATCACGCTGATCAACCGAACGGCTTCCAAAGCGGCAGAAATTGCCGGTAAGTTTCAATTGGACGTTAAGCCTTTGGGCGATTTACCTGCCGAATTACGTGCAGTAGATATTGCCATCATCGCCACCGGAGCTCCCACACCGACCATCAGCAAAGCAATGATTTTTAATCACAAACCCCTGTTGATACTCGACCTATCGGTTCCCAAAAATGTCGAGGAGGCTGTCGCTGAAAAAGAGCAGGTGACCTTGGTGCATCTCGATGAATTGTCAAAAATTACCGATGCTACCCTCCAAAAGCGCCAACAATATATTCCTCAAGCCCTAGCGATTATCGAAGAAATCTCGGCCGAATTCAAAACCTGGCTCGAACACCGTAAGTATGCCCCCTTGCTCAAGGCCATTAAAGACAAATGGAGGCCTGCTCAAGAATCATCTTCGGATGCTATGCCTCCCCTGGCGGCAGATGTCAACAAAATTACCGGGCAAATTGCCACCTACCTGAAAGAAAACCCCAAAGATGCTCCGGTGGCCTCCAAACTGCTCACCCATATCTTTGAACTTGAAATTAATTCCGATGCCCTCTAAACCGCTTCGCATTGGAACCCGTAAAAGCAAATTGGCGCTTTGGCAAGCCCAAAAAGTGCAAGAATTACTGGCCCAACAGCACCTTGAATCAATTTTGGTCCCTATAGAAAGCGAAGGGGATCAAAACCTAAAACAACCGCTTTACGAACTCGGCATTCAGGGGATTTTTACCAAAACACTCGACAGTGCATTACTCAATGACACCATCGATTTGGCCGTCCATAGCCTTAAAGACGTACCCACCCAACTGGCCCAAGGAATCGAACTAACAGCCGTACTCAAAAGGGGCGACCACCGGGATATTATCGTGCTAAAGAACGTAGATTCCCCCCTGCCCGAAACAGGAAAAATAGCTACCAGCAGTCTTCGTCGACAGGCGCAATGGCTAAGAAAATACCCACAGTATCGCTGCGAAAATCTACGCGGAAACGTACAAACACGTTTGACAAAACTCGACCAATCCGATTGGCAGGGTGCGTTGTTTGCCCAGGTTGGCTTAGCCCGATTAGACTTGCTCAACGACCGCCCCTATCAGGTTTTGGACTGGATGCTTCCCGCACCAGCTCAAGGGGCCATTGGTGTTTGTACACGTCAAGATGATCGCGAATTACAAACGGCATTGGGCTCAATTTCATGCGCCCAGACCACGGCCTGTGTGCGTGCAGAACGCGCGGTATTAAGGGGTCTCAAGGCAGGCTGTTCGGCTCCGGTGGGAGCCTTGGCCACCGTGGATCAAAACCTGCTCAACCTCAGTGCAGGGCTTTACTCCTTAGACGGCACACAAGCCATCGAAATCGAATGTACTGGAGATTCTGAACAGGCTGAAAAACTCGGTTTAAGTCTTGCAGAAGAAATTTTACATACAGGAGGAGAAGCCCTACTTCAAAAAATTCGAAATTAATGCGGCTACTCGTCACCAAAAATATTGCTCAAAACTTCCGGACACGCATACTTGCTTTGGGTTATAGCGTGGTCGAATACCCATTGATTCGCAAATTCCCTTTGAACTATACGCCAAAAAACAATTTTAGCCATTGGATTTTCACCAGTTCCTATGCTGCTCAATTGGTCTTGGAACACGACATATTAAAAACCCAATTATCGGATAAATCTATTTTTTGTGTGGGTAAAAAGACAGCAGCACTTTTTTCAGAAAATGGCCAAAAAGTGATCAAAATTGCGCAAAATGCATCAGAATTGGCGCTTTTTATCGTAAAAAACCACAAAAACGACGCTTTTTCGTTTTTTTGCGGTAAGCAAAGAAGACCCGAAATCGAACAACTTTTGGGTCAAAATGCTTTTGCGTTAGACCTCCACGAACTGTACGACACCCTCTTGCAACCCCAGCAGTTTTCGCAATCGTTTGACGGGATCTTATTTTACAGCCCATCAGCCGTGCGTAGCTTTGTAGAAAAAAACGCTTTTGGCCAAGCCACCGCTTTTTGTCTGGGAAGATCAACGGCCGAAGAAGCACAAAAATATACGGACAATATAAGCATAGCCAAAACACCTGAAGAAGCCTGCTTTTTAATAGAACTAAAAAAACATTTCGATGCTCAAAAACGACCTCTTTCTTAGAGCCCTCCAGGGGCAAACCGTCACCCGGCCTCCGGTGTGGATGATGCGCCAAGCGGGACGCTATCTACCCGATTTTATGCGACTCAAAGCCAAATATGACTTTTTTACCCGCTGCCAAACCCCCGAATTGGCCGCAGAAATTACGGTCATTCCCATCGATCAAATTGGGCCGGATGCCGCCATCCTTTTCAGCGACATCTTGGTTGTACTCCAAGCCATGGACATCCCCGTCGAGATGAAAGAGGGTGTTGGTCCTTGGATACCCAACCCTATTGCTACTGCCCAGGATGTAGACCGGGTAGTGGTTCCCGATGTCGAAGACCGACTTAATTACGTCCTACAGGCCATTACGCAATCTAAAGGCTTGCTAGACCAACGTGTACCGCTCATTGGTTTTGCAGGTTCGCCCTGGACTTTGCTTTGTTATGCAGTACAAGGCAGCGGTTCCAAAACTTTTGACAAAGCCAAAGCTTTTTGCTTTGCTCATCCCGAACTGGCCCACCGCTTGCTGCAAAAAATCACCGATACGACCATAGCCTACCTAAAGGCCAAGGTTAGGATGGGGGTTGATGCCGTGCAATTGTTTGATTCTTGGGGAGGGCTTTTGGCACCCGAAGACTACCAAACCTTTTCTTGGCAATACCTTCAGCAAATTGTTTCGGCCCTCCACACCGAAATCCCGGTGATTGTCTTTGGCAAAGGCTGTTGGTTTGCCCTGAGAGAAATGAGTCAGTCAGGAGCTGCGGCGTTGGGTATCGACTGGACTTGTTCGGCGCAAAATGCCCGTTACCTCAGTGGGGGAGCCATCACCTTACAAGGCAATTACGACCCGGCAAAACTTCTTTCACCTATATCACAGATCAAAAAAGACGTGCATCAAATGATTAATGCCTTTGGAAAAGACCGCTATATTGTCAACCTAGGTCACGGCATTCTACCCAATATCCCGGTAGATCACGCACAAGCCTTTGTCGATGCAGTAAAAGAATACTACTAATCCCCAAAAACCTTTTGATGAAAACGTCTTTTTACAATTACATCCAACAACTTCAAGACCGGATTACGTCTACACTAGAGGAACTCGATGGAAAAGCAAAATTTCAGGAGGATCTTTGGAGCCGCCCCGAGGGCGGTGGGGGTCGAACCCGTGTCATCGAAAATGGAGCCATTTTTGAAAAAGGAGGCGTTAATATTTCGGCAGTACACGGACCCCTACCAGAGAGTATGCAAGCCTATTTTAAGGTTCAGGAGTCTCAATTTTATGCCTGTGGTATCAGTTTGGTCTTACACCCCCAAAATCCGTTGGTCCCCACAGTGCATGCAAACTTTAGGTATTTTGAACTCTACGATCTGCAGCATCAACTGCAAGATCAATGGTTTGGAGGAGGGTTAGATTTAACCCCCTATTATTTGTTTGATGAAGACGTCCAACACTTTCACCGGGTTTGCAAAGCCGCCTGTGACCCTCACGATCCACTTTTTTATTCGACCTATAAAAAGCGTTGTGACAGCTATTTTTGGAACAGCCACCGCCAAGAAGCACGCGGTGTAGGTGGATTGTTTTTTGATTATTTACGGCCGACAGATTCAATCACAGCCGCCCAGCGCTATGGCTTTACGACTGCTGTTGGCGATGCTTTTTTGGAGGCTTATGCTCCCCTAGTCCAAAAACGAAAAGACCAAAAATTTACCGACCACCAACGCCACTGGCAAGAAATTAGACGAGGGCGTTATGTAGAGTTTAATCTCATTCATGACAAAGGGACCCTTTTTGGTCTTAAAACTAACGGACGCATCGAAAGTATATTGATGAGCCTTCCTCCCAAAGTGCAATGGGTATATGACCATCATCCCCAAGATGGATCTGAAGAAGCGCGTTTGATTGAGGTATTAAAAAATCCTAAAGATTGGATTTGATGTTTTTTTAATGGCTAATTTCGCTATAAAGTAATTTCCGATGGATGCTACCTCGATTCTGATTGTTTTTTCGCTGCTGGTGGTCTTTTCCTACCTCTTCGACTCTTTTGCACGTAAAACAAAATTTCCTTCGGTCATTCTATTGATGCTAACCGGAATCATTACACGGGCCGTACTGGATCTCTATGGTTTTTCGCCTTGGGGAATCTTGGACGATTTGATCAATGTATTGGGTACCGTGGGTCTTATTTTAATTGTCTTGGAAGGCGCTTTAGAACTTGAGATTTCCAAAGAAAAAATGGGTGTCATGCTCAGTGGTTTTGCAGCGGCCTTTGTGTTGTTGTTGGCCAATATTTATATCCTAACCCAATTGTTGACCCTCTTTTTTGAAATTCCCTACGAGGCTGCTGTGCTTCATGCCATCCCGCTATCGATCATCAGTAGTGCTGTGGCTATCCCTTCGGCTTCGGGTTATGATACCAAACGCAAAGAGTTTGTGGTGTACGAATCTACCTTTTCAGACATTTTAGGTATTTTAATTTTTAGTTATGCCATACGACAATTTGAAAGTCAGGCGGCATTGGTCGAGGTTGCTTCTTTGACCAATTTGGGGCTTCAGTTGTTGGGTATTGTCGTTATTTCGGTGGGCATCACCTTTGTGCTCTTTCAACTGATTAAAAGCATCGTACATCCGGTGAAGTTTTTTTTGTTGTTGGCCCTATTGGTATTGGTCTATGCCATCGGAAAATACCTTCACTTACCGGCTTTGGTCACCATCTTTATTTTTGGATTGATTTTAAGCAATAGCAAAAATGTTTTACCAGCCTTTTTACTCAAGGGGGTCAAACCCGAAAAGCTGGAAGAAGAACTCAAATCCTTTCATATACTGACAGCCGAATCGACTTTTTTGGCACGTACCTTCTTCTTTTTGTTTTTTGGTTTTTCCATCACTCTTGGAAACCTAAGCGACCCTAACGCCTATTTCTATGGCGTGGTCATTGTCGGGGTTATGCTTTTGGCGCGCTACCTCTATATGGCCGTTACAACACTAAAAATCAATCCCGGTAGCCTGACCTATCATGCGCCCCGAGGCTTAATTAGCATCTTGCTTTTTTTCCAAATCAAAGAACTAGACAACCCACTTTTTCAGAGCGAACAAATCGACCAAAATTTATTACTCATAGTCATCATTTTATCGATTGCTGTTTTGTTGGCAGGCACCCTTAAAAAACCTACCCAGCAATTGACCACCACCGAAAATGTAAAAGAAGATTTATCGGATGTTGACATTACGATTCCCAACTTTGATGCACAAAATGAGGACGATAACGCAGACAACGAAAAAACCCTAATTGACTAAGATTCATGTATCCTTTACAAAGAAATAGACGATTGAGAAGCAGTGCATCGATACGTGCACTGGTACAGGAACACAAACTCTCTTCTAACGATTTTATCGCGCCTATTTTTGTGGAAAGCGGACAGGGAAAACAAACAGAGATTGCTTCTATGCCGGGGTATTTCCGCTATAGTTTGGACCAATTGCCTGACGAAATCACTACCCTTTGGTCTTTGGGGATCAAAGGAGTATTGGTCTTTGTCAAGGAAGAAGATCACCTTAAAGACAATAAAGGAACCGCCGCCCTAAACCCTAAGGGATTGATGCAAAATGCCATTAAGACCATCAAAAATACGGTGCCCGAAATGGTGGTCTTTACCGATGTAGCTCTTGATCCCTACTCCTCTTATGGCCATGACGGCATCGTCGAAAAAAATCAGATACTTAACGACCCTACGGTAGAGGTTTTGGCCCACATGGCGGCCTCCCATATCGAAGCAGGTGCCGATGGAGTAGCCCCCAGTGACATGATGGACGGCCGGGTACTTAAAATCAGGGAATGTTTTGAAAGCAACGGCTGGACCAACGCCCTTATCATGAGCTACAGCGCCAAATACGCCTCTTCCTTTTATAGCCCCTTTAGGGATGCCTTGGATTCTGCACCGGGCTTTGGTGACAAAAAAACCTATCAAATGGACAGTGCCAACAAGCAAGAGGCCTTGACCGAAACCCTCCGAGATCTTGAAGAAGGCGCCGACATCATTATGGTCAAACCGGGGCTTCCCTATTTGGACATTGTACATTATTTGGCACAACAGATTCAGGCTCCCATCGCCGTGTATCAAGTAAGCGGTGAATACGCCATGCTCAAAGCCGCTGCTCAACAAGGTTGGCTAGACTATGATGCCGTGATGCTTGAACAACTTTTGGCCTTTAAACGGGCCGGTGCAGCCCTCATTGCTACCTACCATGCCAAAGAAGCTTGCCGATTGATTAATCACTAAAGTTTTGTCGCTTTTTTTGTATTTTGTTGAATCTTTACACGAAAGGATTTTTACAAAATGAGCGCTACATTTACCTATGAAAGCCCCATTGGAAAGCTACTTATTACACTGTCAGACAGTGGTATAAAGCAAATAAAATTCGTAGAAGACGAAACAAACGGCTTAGAAATAGTAGCCCATCCATCACATGAAATAGTTAAACAAATACAGGAGTATTTTGACCTGAAACGAACGGCATTTACCCTTCCATTGGACCTCCAGGGCACGGTATTTCAAAAAAAGGTATGGCAGGCCCTGTTGGCTATTCCCTTTGGCACCACCCTTTCTTATCTCAAAGTGGCACAAAAATTGGGAAATCCCAAAAAAGTACGTGCTGTAGCTGCCGCTATTGCCAAAAATCCTGTTTTGATTCTAGTTCCCTGTCATCGGGTTATTGGGAGTGACGCCAAATTGGTCGGCTATTCGGGTGGACTCCAACGAAAGCAGGCTTTACTGAAATTAGAAGGGTTTCAATTTCAAAATTCACTATTTTAGAAAAAAAATAGGCCGTGAAAAAAATTGTGAAAATTATAGGAGGGCTTGTTCTTCTGCTCATTGTTGGACTGTATGCAACCCGAAAAGATTATTTGCTCAAGGGTGTACGCAACATCTACCTTCGAGGCCATAAAACCGCTTTTTTGGCCGATTATAAGTATTTTGAAAACGACACCGTTTTTAAAAGTACTGATCCACAACCGTGGCCCAAACACCCGGCCTATAATACCGGATCAGTAGCTGAAAGCCTCGAAGACTACCATCAAAAAACCAAGACCGTAGCCTTTGTTGTCATCCAAAACGACAGTGTCCTGTACGAAAAATACTACGAAAACTATGGGCCCGATGCACGTAGCAACTCCTTTTCAATGGTCAAGAGTATGGTTTCTGCAGCCTTGGGAAAAGCCATCATGGAAGGGGCTATAGAGAGTTTGGATCAACCTGTGATTGATTTTATACCCGAGCTTAAAGGGCCCTATGCCCAGGAGGTGACCGTCGGAAACCTATCGGCTATGGCTTCGGGACAAAAATGGGACGAGGCCTATTATTCGCCCTTTTCGGTGACAGCCGCCGCCTATTTTGTCGACGACCTACCTCAACTCATCCTAGACCAACCCATCGACAGCCCGCCCAATCAAGGGTTTAAATACCTCAGTGGTACCACCCAACTCTTGGGAATGGTCATCGAAAAAGCAACCGGTCAAAAATTGGCCCAGTATATGACCGAAAAATTTTGGCAGCCTCTCGGGGCCGAACACGATGCCTATTGGCAGGTCGATAGTTCAGCACAGGGCAACGTCAAAGCCTATTGTTGTTTTGCAAGCAATGCCCTGGATTTTGCCCGTTTTGGCAAGCTCTACAAAGACTTTGGCCGTTGGGGAACTACCCAGGTTTTGGACTCTACCTTTGTGGCAAAATCCCTTAGCCCAATTTACCCAAACGACCCGGAATATGGCTATGGCTGGTGGCTCGATCATTATAAGGAACAGCCCGTTTTTATGATGCGTGGACATCTGGGTCAGTATGTGATTGTCCTGCCTGAGCAAAACACGATTGTCGTTCGATTGGGACATCTTAAGGGAGACGCCATCCCCGAAAATCCTTTTACGGAAGACATCTATGTCTATATCGATGCAGCACTAGAACTTGTCAATAATGTTGCACAAAATTGACCGGTCAAACGTTCTTTTTCTCGATATAGAAACAGTTCCCGAAACTTACGAACACCATCAGCTCAGCGAGGAAACCCAACTCCTTTGGGAAGAAAAAACACGGTATCAGCGACAAGACGAATCCCCCGAAGATTTTTATCGAAAAGCCGGGATCTGGGCCGAGTTTGGAAAAATCATTTGTATTTCGGTGGGGTATTTTGTCCCGGGGAAGCGCGATACCCAATTTAGAATCAAAAGTTTTACCGGTCAAGAAGCCGACCTTTTAAAGGAATTTAAAAGCCTGTTGCAACAACATTTTAATAAAAAAAACCAACGCCTCTGCGCCCATAACGGCAAGGAATTTGATTTTCCGTATATCGCACGGCGCATGCTCAAACATCAAATTGAGTTGCCGGATCAACTTCAACTTTTTGACAAAAAGCCCTGGGAAATTCCTCACCTAGACACCCTACAACTTTGGCGGTTTGGCGATTACAAACACTATACATCGCTCAAACTGATGGCGCATGTATTAAACATCCCTTCACCCAAAGACGATATAGACGGCAGCCAAGTCAGTAAAATCTATTATGAAGACCAAAACCTAGAACGTATCGTTGAGTATTGTGAGAAAGATACCCTTACCGTTGCCCAGCTTTTTTTGCGCCTTAGAAATGAGCCCCTGATTGAAACACACCAAATCCATTTTTCTCCATGAAAATAACCACCCTTCTCGAAGTCAAAGGCCTCAGCCTTAAAATCGACACAGAAACGGTGGTCAAGTCCATTGATTTTGAAGTGCCCCAAAACCAAATCACCGCCCTGGTGGGTGCTTCGGGCAGCGGTAAATCACTCACCGCCTTAAGCCTGATGAATATCCAACCTAAGGTGGTGCAAATTCAATGTGAAAAACTCCTGTTTGACGGAGATAATTTGTTACTCAAAACCCCAAAAGAATGGGAATCCATACGCGGCAATACCCTAGGCATGATTTTTCAAGAGCCACAATCCAGCCTCAACCCCAGTATGCCCTGTGGCCGACAGGTTAAAGAAGCGCTATTGCAACACCAAACCCTAACTGACAAAGCGGCTAAAGAACAGGTGATTCAGGCCTTTGAAAAAGTACAACTCCCTGACCCCGAACGTATCTACACGGCCTATCCGCATCAAATCAGTGGAGGTCAAAAACAGCGTGTGATGATTGCCATGGCGCTGATCAACAACCCCAAATTATTGATTGCCGACGAACCCACTACAGCCTTGGACGTCACCGTTCAAAAAGAAATTATCGCGCTGCTTAAAAAACTTCAGCAACAACACCGGATGAGTGTCTTGTTTATCTCACATGATTTGGAGCTCGTTCGGGTTTTTGCCGATAGGGTATTGGTCATGCAAGACGGTGAAATAGTCGAATCAGGTGCGTGTGAATCTGTGTTCAACAACCCAAAACACCCCTATACCCAGGGGCTAATCAACGCAAGGCCACCGACCAACAAGCGGCCCGAACGGCTACCGACAATCCATGACTTTATCCATAAAACGGTACCGACCAAAAATAGCACAAAAGCACAACGACAAAAGCGGCATCAGGCACTCTATGCACAACCACCATTGCTAGATGTAAAAGAAGTAGAAAAACGCTATGTATTGGAAGCCCCTTTTTGGAAGAAAAAACCCACCCTACAAGCGGTCAAACCCATGAGCTTTGCACTCTACCCCGGGGAAACACTCGGGCTCGTGGGGGAGTCGGGCTGCGGAAAATCGACCCTTGCCCGTGCACTGCTCTTTCTAGACCCACCCAGTTCGGGAACCATTTTGTTCGAGGGGCAAGCACTCCATGAACTCGAAAAAAAGGAGGTCAAATCACTGCGGAAAAAAATTCAATACATTTTTCAAGACCCTTTTAGTGCGCTGCACCCCCTTAAAAAAATTGGCCCCGCCATCGAAGAAGTAATCCGTTGGCATTTTGCCCAAAAAACATCGATGGAAATACGCAATCGGTCGTTTGAACTTCTGGAACAGGTAGGCTTGACCGAGGCCTTTCACCAACGCTATCCCCATGAAATGTCGGGAGGGCAACGCCAACGCGCTGTAATTGCCCGAGCACTGGCCACCGAACCCCTATTGATCATTTGTGATGAGGCTGTCGCCGCCCTGGATATTTCGGTCCAAGCGCAGGTCATCAACCTGCTCAAACGCCTTCAAAAAGAATTGGGCATTGCCTATTTATTTATTTCACACGATTTAAGCGTAGTCAAGTACCTTGCAGACCGCATCATGGTCATGAACCAAGGCAAATTGGAAGAACTCCAAGAAGCCGATGCCCTATATGCTAAACCTCAAAAAGCCTACACCAAAAAACTTATCGCTGCACGACCATCAAAGAGCGACTAAATTAGACAGCCGGGTTGGGAATTTGGTTGTGAATCTTATCAATCTCCTGCAATACCTGTTCTGAAAGTGTGTACTGGTAGGCATCAATGTTTTCTTTGAGCTGCTCCAAGTTTGTCGCGCCGATAATATTACTGGTCACAAAAGAACGGCTCTTGACAAAAGCCAAGGCTAAGGCCGTTAGACTCAGTCCATGATCTTCTGCTAGTTGAAGATAGTATGCAGTGGCCTCAGCAGCTTGTGGGCTACTGTATCGGCTAAACCTGGGGAAAAGGGTCAATCGGGCCTTTTCGGGGAGCTTTCCACCCAAGTATTTTCCGGTCAACACACCAAATCCAAGCGGAGAATAGGCCAGCAGGCCTACGGATTCACGGTGGCAAATTTCTGAAAGTCCGGTTTCAAATTCACGACAAAGCAGGGAATAGGCATTTTGTATAGTAATCATCCGGGGCAGATTCGACCCGGCAGCATCCAAAAATCGCATCATCCCCCAGGGAGTCTCATTAGACACACCGATATGCCGTATTTTACCGCATTTGATATTTTCTTCTAGGGCAGACAAAACCGCCTCAAAATTTTCGACCCAAGGATCGTTGGGGTCATACACAAATCCACGTTGTCCAAAACGATTGCTGTTGCGCTCGGGCCAATGCAATTGGTAAAGGTCGATATAGTCGGTTTTTAGGCGTTTTAAACTGTTGTTGATTGCTTCGTTGATATGCGCTTTGGAAAAACTTAAGTTTTCACGTATGTGCTTGGTATAGTCTCCCGGGCCAGCGACTTTGGAGGCCAAAATCACTTGGTCTCGCTTTCCGGATTGTTGAAACCAATTCCCGATAATACGTTCGGTTTCGCCCTGAGTTTGGGCATTGGCCGGAACCGGGTAAAGCTCGGCGGTATCAAAAAAATTGACGCCTCGATCCAGCGCATAATCCATCTGTTCAAACCCTTCGGCTTGGGTGTTCTGGTTGCCAAAGGTCATAGTGCCCAAGCAAATCGAACTGACTTTAAGGTCAGTATGCGGTAAAAAAGTGTAATCCATCAAGCTAATCGTTGGTCTTTAGAAGTTGTGTAATTTCGTCCAATTGTGGGCTAAGTACGACTTCTATCCGTCGATTGGCAGCGCGACCTTCGGGGGTGGTATTGGGCCCTACCGGCAGGTATTCGCCCCGGCCCGCTGCAGTAAGATTTTGGGGTAATATTTGATCGTTTTCTAACAAGAGGTTAACGATAGAGGTGGCTCGTTTGGTGGACAAATCCCAGTTGCCTTTTAGTAGGCCTTTGCCGCTGTAGGGCACGTTGTCCGTATGGCCTTCGATCAAAATCGTGATGTCGGGGTTGTCGGCCAATACGGTTCCCAATTGCCGAACCGCTTCTTTGCCTGCCGTCCCGACAGTCCAACTACCCGACTCAAACAAGAGCTTGTTTTCCATAGACACATAGACTTTGCCGTTGCGTTGTTCGACCGTCAATCCCTTACCCTCAAAATTGAGCAATGCGTCCGAAAGGGCCTTTTTAAGGTTTTGCATACTTTGCTCCTGGGCATTGATCAAGTCTTCTAGCTCCGACAAGCGTTGTTCTCTTTGGGTGAGCTGTCCTTCCTTTTCGGCTATCTGCGCCAAAAGCTCTTGGTTTTCCGCTATACGGGCTTTTAATGCCGTATCGCTTTTATCAGCCAGGGCTTTGTAATCTTCCTCCAGCTGTGCGTGGACCGCTTGGAGGCTGTGCAAACTGTCTTGGGCCGATTGTGCTTCCAGGCTTTTTTGAGCCAATTGACTGGTCAACAAATCGGTGGATTGTAAAAGCGAATCATTGACCTTTTGCAGGGCGTTTAATTCGGTTTTGGTGGTGGCATACCGAGTTTCTAAGGCGTTAAAAACCGAAGAGGAGACACAGCTTATTTGGCTTAAAGCGATCAAAAATAAAAGCGTGATTTTTTTCATTTTAGTGAAGATTTAGTTCAACGCCCACCGGGCAATGGTCCGAGTGTTTGGCTTCGGGGAGTATAAAGGATTTTGAAATCTGATTTTCTAAAGCGGCGGCAACCAAGGCATAATCTATCCGCCAGCCTTTGTTGTTGGCACGGGCATTGGCCCGATAGCTCCACCAACTGTAGTGGTGAGGATGAGGGTTGAGGTGTCGAAAAGAATCGATAAATCCTGAACGGAGAAAACCGTCAAGCCAGGCGCGTTCTTCGGGTAAAAATCCCGAAACCGTTTTGTTGCGTACCGGGTCATGTATGTCGATGGCCTGGTGACAAATATTATAATCGCCGCAGATGACTAGGTTGGGAATTTCTTTTTTAAGGCGGTTGATATAGGCCTGAAATTCATCCATAAATTGAAATTTATACGCCAAACGGTCGGTATTGGTTCCCGAGGGCAAATACAAACTGATGATGGATACTCCTTTAAAGTCCACACGCAGCACCCGCCCCTCAAAATCCATTTGGTCAATTCCGGTACCATAGGTCACCGCTAGGGGGGTATTTTTCGTCAATATCGCTACCCCGCTATACCCCTTTTTTTGGGCCGAAAACCAATAGTGCTCATAGCCCATTTTTTCGAAAATAGACGTATCGACCTGTTCTTGCATAGCCTTGGTCTCTTGCAGACACAAGACATCGGGCTGGGCAGCCGTCAGCCAAGTTTCAAACCCTTTGTTCAGTGCAGCACGAATTCCGTTGACGTTGTAGGAAATTATTTTCATCGAACACTAAAATACAATTTGTTTTCGTTACTTTATAAAGCATAGCAACATCCTAAATCCCAAACCTATGAACAATACACGCACATTCAACCGGCTATTTAAAAGAAGTAGTCTACTTATTGCCTGTCTATTTTTTGGCCTGGCCTATGGGCAAAATACCGCAAGCAAGGACAGCTTGAATCCCACCTATGAGTTACGGCTGGATATTTTCCAATTGGTCATACTTCCGGGGATAGAGCTTAGTTACGAACGCTTTATCGATGATTTATCGAGTTGGGGCGTTACGGGTTTCTACAATTTTGACGCAAAATTTTACAAAGGATACCGCTTTGAAAATTTTGAAATTCCCCCCTATTACCGGGTGTATTTTCGTCAAAAAAAAGCTCAAAATTCAGGGCTATTTGTACAGCCTTTTTTAAGCCTGGTCAAGGGAGAGTACGATGTTTACCAAAATGATTATCCCTTTTATTCTGGCAATGATTTTTTTGGATTTGCCGGAGGGGCACTGATTGGTTTTAAATGGATAAACCAAAAGCGTTTTTCCTTTGAAATCCATGCGGGTGTGGGGCGTTATTTTAAATTCGACTCAGAAAATGACTCCTTCCAGGAAGGCACCGCCTACCCGCGTATCAGTTTTGCCATCGGTAAGCGATTTTAACGTTTAAGCAACCACTGCTTGGGGTTGACTTTGGCCGCCAATAGTGCTGGTATTTCGGCCATAGACACCCGTTGCTGCTCCATACTGTCACGGTCACGTAGGGTAACCGTTTGGTCCTCAAGCGACTGATGATCTACTGTAATACAAAAGGGGGTTCCCAAAGCGTCTTGACGGCGGTAACGTCGTCCGACAGCATCTTTTTCGTCATAAACCGTGGCCATATCCCATTTGAGCATATCGACCAATTGCCGAGCCTGCTCAGGAAGTCCGTCTTTTTTGACCAAGGGCAAAACGGCCACTTTGGTTGGCGCCAGTACGGCAGGGAGTTTAAGTACCGTTCGGGTATTGCCATCTTCTAGGGTTTCTTCGGTAAAGGCATGTGAGAAAACTGCCAAAAACATACGGTCTAGTCCGATGGAAGTTTCCAACACATAGGGTGTGTAACTTTCGTTGCGATCGGGGTCAAAATATTTAAGCTTTTTACCGGCGTATTTCTCGTGATTGCTCAAGTCAAAGTCGGTACGGGAATGTATTCCCTCCAATTCTTTAAAACCAAAGGGAAATTTAAACTCGATATCACAGGCTGCATCGGCATAATGGGCCAATTTTTCGTGGTCGTGAAAACGGTAATTTTCGGCAGGAATCCCCAGACTTAAGTGCCAGTTTAGGCGGGTTTTTTTCCAGTGTTGGTGCCATTCTTTTTGGGAGCCGGGCGGGATAAAGAACTGCATTTCCATTTGCTCAAATTCGCGCATGCGAAATATAAATTGGCGGGCAATAATTTCGTTGCGAAATGCTTTTCCGGTTTGGGCTATACCAAAAGGCAGTTTCATCCTTCCGGTTTTTTGGACATTGAGGAAATTGACAAAAATCCCCTGGGCCGTTTCGGGTCTAAGGTACAAGTCCATCGCTGTAGCGGCAGAGGCCCCCAGCTTGGTGCCAAACATCAAATTAAATTGCTTGACTTCGGTCCAGTTGCGCGAACCCGACTCGGGACAGGCAATTTCCAATTCTTCGATTAGGGCCTTGACATCGTCCAAATCCTCTTTTTCGAGCGATTGCCCCAGGCGTTTAAGAATCGAGTCTGCTTTTTCTTGATAGGCTATAACACGGGGATTGGTAGCGACAAACTGTGCCTGGTCAAATTGGTCGCCAAAACGCTTGGCTGCCTTGGTAATTTCCTTCTCGATTTTGGCTTCGATTTTGGCCACATAATCTTCTACCAAAACATCGGCACGGTATCTTTTTTTGGAGTCTTTATTGTCAATCAGCGGGTCGTTAAAGGCATCGACATGGCCCGAGGCTTTCCAAGTAGTGGGATGCATAAAGATGGCGGCATCGATCCCCACGATGTTGTCGTGCAGTTGCACCATCGATTTCCACCAGTATTCGCGTATGTTATTTTTGAGTGCTACGCCATTTTGTCCGTAGTCGTACACCGCACTTAGTCCGTCGTATATTTCGCTCGAAGGAAAAACAAAGCCGTATTCCTTGGCATGTGCGATGATTTTTTTAAAAGTATCGTTGTCGTTTGCCATGCCGCAAAAATACTTATTTTTAAACCTCCTCAAGTCCAATCCATGAAAAAAACGGCAAGCTCTTTTTGGTCTTCCCTGTGGCAACTGTTTTTTCCTCCACTGTGTTACAGCTGTGGTCGGGTACTGCAACACTATGAAAATACCCTCTGCCTCCAGTGTGAAATCAGCCTAACGGAAAGTCATTTTGCCCCAGACAAACCCAACCCCATGCAACAACGATTGGCTGAGCATGTCCCTGTGGAATTCGCAACTGCCCTTTTTTTGTTTTATCCCCAAGGGAAAATTGAACAGTTGCTTTACCAACTCAAATACAAAGGACAAGAAAAGTTAAGTGCTTATTTTGGTTGTTGGGCGGCCAGGGAATTACCTCCGACTTTGTTTCGCCAATGTACGGCCGTGATCCCAATGCCCTTGCATACCAAGCGACAACGCAAACGCGGCTACAATCAGGTGCAGGGATTTGCCGAAAAATGGGCCACCGACTTGGGTATCCCCCTAAGAAACGATGTGGTTTGGCGCAAGAAAAACACCCGACAACTGGCCAGCGGAAAGGTCAAAAACCGTTGGGAAGAAGTACAGGATGCCTTTGTGCTCTATCCAATCACCGAAATGTCTGACAATCATTGGTTGTTGGTTGACGATGTGATGACCAGCGGCGCTTCGCTCTGTGCCTGTGCCAAAACCCTCTTGCAGATTCCCCGTTCAAAAATCAGCATTGTCACCATTGCCTATAGGAAGTAAGTAGAATATTGTATTATTTTTGTGGCAGAGTCCATCGCATGAAATCTGTCACCGCTTCCGTTCTTCTTCTTTTAGTGCTAAGCAGCATTGGTTGCGCCAAAAGAGGAACCCCTACTGGCGGAGCCAAAGACAGTATTCCTCCCGTATTGCTTAATGCAAGCCCCAAACAAAACACCATTTTTTTTGATGCCGAAAAAATCACCCTGACCTTTGACGAATACATCAAACTCAATGACATCAATAAACAATTGATTATTTCACCGCCTTTGGCCTCCCAAGCGTATAAAGTGGACCCACAAACCACCATCGCCAAAAAAATAGAAATCCAATTGCTCGATAGCCTCGCCCCCAATACGACCTATACCTTTAATTTTGGTGAAAGCATTACCGATAATAACGAGGGCAATATCCTGCCTTTTTTTACCTACACCCTCTCAACCGGAGCGACCATTGACTCCTTGTATGTCCGAGGACAGGTACGCGATGCGTTTGACGAAGACACCCCCACCTATGTTGCCGTACAGCTCTATCCTGTGGATAGCGTTTACAGTGATTCGACCATCTTTAAAAAGCAACCGCTCTATGTGGCCAGTACCTTAGATTCGACCACTTATCGTTTTCAAAACCTCAAAGCGGGCACCTACGAAATCATCGCCATCAAAGACCAGGCTCGGAATTACTTCTTTGATCAAAATGTCGATAAAATTGGGTTTTATAACGAATTTATTACCCTGCCCCAAGACAGTGTGATCGACCTCAAACTCTTTAAAGAAATTACCAACTTTAGCTGGGCACGGCCCTTTTTTATCAATGAGCGCCATATCGGCCTGCCCTATTACGGAAACTATAATGGGCAAAAAATGGAGTTGATCAGCGAAGTGCCCGAACGCTTTGAAAGTTTGATTAATAAAAATAGAGAAACCGATACCCTTAATTTTTGGTTTAAAGGCATCGCAACCGATTCGTTAAAATTCCAATACCCACTTCAAGATTCCTTGCGCACCACAACCGTAAAATTTGCAAAACCCATCCCAGACTCCTTGGTCATCAGCCGGATCACCAGTGGAGATATTAAACTTAAAGACACTTTTCGACTGGCTTCCAACCTACCCCTTGTCCAATTAAATCCGGACAAAATCACGGTACGGGATATCGACTCCCTGCTCGTCCCTTTTAAAGCGGCCATTGAAAATAATTACGACCGGGTGCGAATTGTTTTTGCGCTTGAGCCCAACAACAAGTATCAAATTGATCTTTTGCCCGAAGCATTGACCGATTTCTTTGGCAGTGTCAACGACACCCTACAATTTGCCTCAACTACCCAATCTATTGAGAGCTACGGTTCGATAATCATCAATCTACAATACGAGGACAATACCCCCTATCTTTTGGAACTGCTTGACGCTAAAAAAGAAACCGTTCGAAGATTAACGAGCCAAGAGGGAAATACACGTATTGTATGGGAATTGTTACCCCCGGGCAAATATAAAATTCGATTTACCGCCGATGCCAATGGCAATCAAAAATGGGATACCGGTCATTACCTGAACAAGCAACAACCCGAAGAAGTCTTGTATTACCCCACCGAGCTAGATTTACGGGCCAATTGGGACCTAAACGAAACTTTTAATGTAAATCAAATTCGTCGCGATCTTCTAGAAACGGTAACTGCTTCCGCAACGCTTGCAGCTCCAGAAGATCCAAACCAGCCCTAAACGTCTGTGCATCGCCTTTGACAGGCGAAGAAATGGAATCCCCCAAACCGTTGTACACGGCCGAATGTCCGGGATATTGGTGGCCATTAGGATCAGAACCCGTTCGATTGACACCGATACAAAAAGCCATGTTTTCGATGGCCCTGGCTTGGAGCAAGGTATCCCAAGCCCGAATACGGGGTTGGGGCCAATTGGCAACAAATATCAGTAAATCATAGGCCGATTGATTGCGCGACCAAACCGGAAACCGCAGGTCATAACAAATACGCAGACAGATACGCCAACCCTTGTAGGTCACTATCCCCGCCTCTTTTCCTGCCGTATAGGCAAGGTGCTCGCCCGCCAGGGTAAAGGTGTGTCGTTTGTCATAGGTCTCAACCCTCCCTGTTGGGGTGACAAAAACAAAACGGTTATAGTACGTATTGTTGGAAGAAATCACTAGGCTTCCCAGTAAAGCAGCACCCGTTTGCTTCGCCCAATTTTTCATCCACCCAATCGTAGGGCCATCCATCGCTTCTGCTCCGTTTTGAGGCTGCATGGTAAAACCCGTGGTAAACATTTCGGGTAGAATAATCAGGTCCGTTCCCGGCGCCAATTCGGAAATCCGCTGGTCAAAATGCTCCCGGTTTGCCTGGGGCGATTCCCAAATTAAATCGGCCTGTAATAGCGCAACTTCAAGTTTTGTTTTTCTATCTTGTACTTTCATCTAGATGAAGCTACAATTTTTATCTTATTAATAAAACGCTTATGCAATTGTATTCTTTTTTGACGGCTCTTTTCTGCATGGTGCTTACCGTCCAAGCACAGGATTATTATTACCCCGAGGCCGGGGCACAATGGGAACAAAAATCACCGGAGAGTTTTGGCCTTTCTTCGGCCAAAATCAAGGCGGTAGTTTCTTTTGCAGAAGAAAACGAATACAGTGAGTCTAGAGATTTGCGCGTGGCCATCCTAAAAGGATTTAGTCGCGAACCGTACCATCAAATTTTGGGCCCGACCAAAAAACGGGGAGGACCCGCCGGAATGATTCTTAAAAATGGCTATGTTATTGCTGCTTGGGGAGACACCCAACGGGTAGATATGACCTTTAGCGTAACCAAAAGTTATTTGGCTACCTTAGCAGGCCTTGCGCTCCAAGAGGGGCATATTCTGTCGCTAGACGATAACGTCTATTCCTATGTTTGGGACTACACCTTTGACGGTGCCCATAATCAAAAAATCACCTGGACCCATCTACTTCATCAAACCTCCGATTGGTCGGGGCAACTTTGGGGCGGATATGACTGGGCCGATCGGCCCCCTAGCAAAGGCGGAATTGATGACTGGAAATACAGAACCCTTAACGAGCCCGGCACCTATTTTAAATACAACGATGTTCGGGTCAATGTGTTGGCCTATTCTCTATTGCAAGTCTGGCGAAAGGCCTTGCCGGTGATATTAAAAGAAAAAATCATGGACCCTATCGGAGCCTCAAACAGCTGGCGATGGTTTGGCTATGACAACTCGTGGGTCGTCATGGATGGTTATAAAGTGCAGTCGGTCTCGGGAGGAGGACACTCCGGTGGTGGGCTTTTTATCAATACCGAAGACCATGCACGTTTTGGCTTGCTATACTTGTCCAACGGGAAGTGGCAGGGTAAACAATTGCTCGACCCCAGTTGGATAAAAAAAGCATTGGAACCCGCAAAGGCCAACCCAAATTATGGAATGCTCTGGTGGCTCAACAATCCGGAAGGAAGTAATTATGTAAAAACCATTTCCGATCGGATGTATTATGCGGCCGGCTTTGGGGGGAATTTTATCATGATTTTTCCCGAAGAAGATATGGTCATTGTCACACGTTGGCTCGAACCTTCCAAGCGTGTAGCCTTCCTAGAATTGGTGGCTCAGGCCTTGGATTAGGAAGACACCGAGTCAAGCCCTTCGGGATAGAGAAAGTGATTGTACGGAAATCGCGTGATGTGAATTTTACGCACGGTTTCGTATACCTTGGCTCTAAAGTCGTCTAGGTTGTCTTTGTTTAGGGCAGAAATAAAAAGGGCCCGACCGTTGCTTTTGCTCAACCAAGTCTCTTGCCACTCGGCCAAAGTATAATGACTGCTTGTCCTTTCTTGCACCAGGTCTTCTTCATCCCAAACTTCAGGCTGGTAGGCATCAATTTTGTTAAATACCATAAGGGTCGGTTTATCTTTGGCCTGGATATCAGACAAAATTTGATTCACCGACTCGATATGTTCTTCAAAATTGGGGTGCGAAAGATCGACAACATGCAAAAGTAAATCGGCTTCTTGCACTTCGTCCAGGGTGCTTTTAAACGATTCGACCAACTGGGTGGGCAGTTTTCTGATAAACCCCACGGTGTCACTCAACAGAAAAGGTAGATTGCCAATGACCACCTTACGAACCGTAGTGTCCAAGGTGGCAAAAAGCTTGTTTTCGGCAAAAACATCACTCTTCGCAATGACGTTCATCAAGGTCGATTTACCCACGTTGGTATAACCCACCAGGGCTACCCTTACTAAGGATCCTCGGTTTCCCCGTTGGGTGCTCATTTGCCTGTCGATCAGGGTCAATTTCTTTTTCAGCAGGGCAATCTTATCTCGGACTATACGTCGGTCGGTTTCGATTTCGGTTTCTCCGGGTCCGCGCATACCGATTCCCCCGCGTTGACGTTCTAAGTGTGTCCATAAGCCCTTGAGGCGCGGCAGTAGGTATTCGTATTGGGCCAGTTCGACTTGCGTACGGGCATAGCTTGTTTGCGCCCTTTGGGCAAAAATATCGAGAATCAAACCGGTGCGGTCTAGAATTTTACACCGTAATATTTTTTCGATATTTCCCTGCTGGGCTGGGGTGAGTTCATCATCAAAAATCACTGTAGAAACCGCATGGGCCTCAACATAGGCCGCAACTTCTTCCATCTTACCGGAACCGATAAAGGTCTTGGGGTTGGGCAGGGGCATATTTTGCGTAAATCGATGGAGTACCTGTCCACCTGCCGTATAGGTCAAGAAGGCCAGCTCGTCCAAGTATTCTTTGGATTGGGCAGCGTTCTGTGTGGCGGTAATCACCCCCACCAAAACGGTGTTTTCGTAGGCCAATTGTTGTTTTTCGATCATCGGTTAGTCGCGCTTCCAGGTTTTAAGGCTGGGGGTGGTATCGACCAGCTCAACATAGGTAAAATGCGTGATCCAATCCCCGGTATTGATGTATGTTGCCTTTTGGGACAAGGCAATTTCTAAGGGCAAATGCCGATGGCCAAACAAGAAAAAATCACGGTGTTTTTGTTCTAATTTTCGACGGCAGTATTGCGCCAGCCATTCCTGATCATCACCCAAAAATCGAATGTCTTCATCACCGGAAATCAATTTGTTTTGGGTCGAAAGGTATTGCCCGAGGCGTATCCCAATATCGGGATGTACCCACCGAAACAGAAATTTTAGAAAAGGGTTCGTAAACACTTTTTTCATACGCTTGTATCCGTGGTCGTTGGGACCCAAACCGTCACCATGGCCGATCAAGTATTTTTTGCCATTAAGGATAAAATCCTGGGGTTTGTGAAAAACAGTAATTCCCAATTCTTTTTCAAAGTAATCGGTCATCCATAAATCGTGGTTCCCTACAAAATAATAAATAGGCAGTCCGCGATCGGCTAGACTGGCCAATTTACCCAAGGTCCGGACAAAGCCCCGAGGAACGACTTTTTTGTATTCAAACCAAAAGTCAAAAAGATCACCCAACAAAAAGAGCGCACCGGCCTTGTCTTCGATATAGTCCAGCCATTCCAAAAAAGCTGCTTCGCGCACTTTACTCGCCTCGTAGGTGGGCGCACCAAAGTGTTGGTCTGAAGCAAAAAAAATAGGTTTGTCCGAGCGGATCTCCATAGGATTGGCTTGTAAAGGCAAAGGTAATAAATCCGTTTCAGCCAATGGCTTGTTCCAGGTCTTCAATAAGATCTTGTACATCTTCAATCCCCACACTCAGACGTATCAGTGCATCGACTACCCCGCTTTTTTCACGTAAGTCTTTGGGAATAGAGGCGTGGGTCATGCTAGCAGGATGCCCGGCCAGACTTTCGACGCCTCCAAGGGATTCGGCCAGGGTAAACAACTTTAGCTTTTCGACCAGTGCAATGGCCGTTTGGTGGTTGGCTCCTTTGGGAACAAACGATAGCATCGCGCCAAAGTCCTTCATCTGCGCTTGGGCAATCGTATGGTTGGGGTGGTGGTCAAAACCGGGCCAATTGACGCTTTCAATTTTGGGATGATGCGCAAGGTATTGAGCGATGGTTGCTGCATTCTGACAATGGCGCTCCATACGCACATGCAAGGTTTTGATGCCCCTGAGGGTCAAAAAACTATCAAAGGGACCCGGTACAGCCCCACTGGCGTTTTGGATAAATGATAAACGCTCTGCTAGGGAAGCGTCGTTGGTGATCAATGCCCCCAACACCACATCCGAATGACCGGCCAAATATTTGGTCGCCGAGTGCATGACAATGTCTGCCCCCATGGTTAAGGGTTGTTGTAGATAAGGGGAAGCAAAAGTGTTGTCCACCGCCAACAATAGCTTATGGTGTTTGGCCAAGTTGGCCATGGCCGTGATGTCGATGACGTTCATCATGGGGTTGGTGGGCGTTTCGACCCAAAGTAGTTTGGTTTTGGGGGTGATTTGCTGCGCCACTTTTTCGGTCGATTGCATGGGGACAAACCGAAAGTGAATACCATAGGGTTCAAAAATTTTGGTAAACAAACGGTACGACCCACCATATAAGTCATCGGTAGCGATAACCTCATCACTGGGCTTGAGCAGTTTCATCACCGCATCCATGGCGGCCAGTCCCGAAGCAAAAGCCAAACCAAAGGCACCATGTTCGATATGAGCTAGGTTTTTTTCGAGGGCTTGCCGGGTGGGGTTATGTGTTCGACTGTATTCAAAGCCTTTATGACCACCGGGAGTGGTCTGTGCATAGGTGGATGTTTGGTAAATGGGTGGCATCACCGCCCCATAAGCCGGGTCTGGTGCCTGACCTCCGTGGATGGTCAAACTGTTAAAGCGTAATTTTTTTTCCAAAACAATTGAATAACGTAATCAAAGGTATTGAATTTGGTGTACTTGGGGGACATTTCACCAAAATGCGTTTTATTTGTGTTAAAATCATTGGATGAAGGCCTTTTTTTACCTGAGTAGCTGCGACACCTGTAAGAGGATCATGAAAACACTTCCCCTGCCCGAGGAGGTTGAAAAAATTGACATTAAAAAACACCCCATCACCGATCAACAGCTCGAAATCCTATACAAGCTAAGCGGTTGTTATGAAGACCTATTTAACAAACGCGCACAGCTTTATAAGCAACGAAACCTAAATACACAAAACCTCCAAGACCGTGATTTCAAGGCCCTGCTTTTAGAACATTACACCTTTCTAAAGCGGCCTGTGTTGGTCTATGACCAAACCCTTTTTGTTGGAAATAGCCCTAAAACCATCGAAGCGGCCAATACCTTTTTACGTGAACAATAGACTATTTGCCTTACTTGCAGCACTGGGAGCTACAACCATCTATGGCCTTAATCACACGATTGCCAAAGTGGTCATGCCCGATTATATCGGGGCCTTTGGGTTTATCATGCTTCGGGTGGTGGGTGCCTCTGCACTGTTTTGGTTTTTTAGTCTTTGGACACCCCGAGAAAAAATAGATCGTGCCGATTATTTGCGCCTCTTTTTTGCTGCCCTGTTGGGGATGTGTATCAATATGCTGATGTTTTTTAAAGGGCTCGAACTTTCGACCCCTATTAATAGTGGAGTGATTGTCACCCTTACGCCCATTATTGTATTGATTTTATCGGTTATTTTTCTATATGAACGCCTGGGTACCCGTAAAATATTGGGAATTGCGATTGGGTTTTCGGGGGCGTTGTTGCTGATTTTATATGGAGCGCAAGAAGTGGCCGATGCACCCAATATCACCTTGGGGAATATTCTATTTTTAATCAATGCAACGAGTTATGGTGCCTATTTGATTTTGGTAAAACCTCTCACCCAAAAATACCACACCATTACGTTGATGAAGTGGATGTTTTTACTGGGAATTTTTCTCACTTTTCCCGTCACCTATGGTGACTTTTCACAAGTCCAATGGGACCAACTTCCGTTTGATGTGATTTGGCGGATGGTTTTTGTGGTGGTGGGCACAACCTTTTTGACCTATTTGCTCAATGTCTATGCCCTTAAAACGTTACCGGCTTCGGTGGTCGGGGCCTTTATCTATCTGCAACCCCTCATCACGATAGTCTATGCCGTTTTTACAGAAAACGACCGCTTGGACAACGTCAAGGCAGTTGCTTGTTTACTGGTGCTTTTTGGGGTGTATTTAGTGACTAAAAAAGGGCGTTCAAAAAAACTAGATTCCCGTTTGGGCTAGCACCAAAAGCAAGACAAATTGAATGGCTTCATAACCCTTGTCATTGTACCACCATTCATCCAAAGAATGGGCCTTGCCTCCTGTACCTCCCCGACCGACGGTAACCGCAGGAATACCCAACGAAATAGGGATATTGGCATCGGTAGAGCCGCGGGTGAGTAGGGGTGTTTTACCAAAAAACTGAGTAGCGGCCATCGCCCGTTGAATCAACGGGAGTGTCGTGGCGAGTTCCCCCGATGGACGGTTACCAATTTTTTCGAAACGCAGTTGTAATTCGGGGCCACGTCTTTTTCGGCTATTTTGGAGGGTCAATGCCTCCTCGGTTGCTGTTTTAAGCAATTGTTCCATATCGTCTAAGCGGGTGGGCTCTACCGAGCGAATATCGACCAACATCGAGGAGCTAAACGGCACTGAATTGATGGAGGTCCCGCCTTCGATTACCCCTACATTATAGCTGGTTTTGGGGCCGCTTGACGTGTAATTGTCTGCAGCGGTCACAAAGCGATCTATCGCAGTTCCCAGGGCATGGTGGGGATTGACCAAACCAAAGGCGCCCCAGGAGTGACCTCCGGGACCTTCATAGGTGATTTTGTAGCGGAACGAGCCCAAAGCTTTGTTGTTGACCCGGCCCAATTCACCGCCATCAATTGACACCCAGGCATCGATTTTTGGCCCCGTTGGACCAAACAGGGCTTTGACACCCCGAAGATCACCCAGTCCCTCTTCGCCCACCGTAGCGACAAACAACAGATCGTCTTTGGGGCGTATTTGTGTTTTATTTAAGGTTTTTAAAACGGTTAAAAGCATGGCCAAACCACGGGTATCATCCCCAATTCCGGGGGCGTATAATGTATCGTTGCTGATCCGAACCTTCACATCGGTCTCTTCGGGAAAAACGGTATCCAAATGGGCATTCAGTGCAACTACTTTGTTGCGTTCGGTTCCTTTCAAAAGCCCGATTACATTTCCTTCGGCATCAATCCAAAGGGAGTCAATTTGGGCTTCCCGTAGTTTTTGAGCAAAAGCATTTGCCCGGGTTTGTTCTTTAAACTGAGGAGCCGGTATCTCAGTCAATTCAATCAGGTCGTTGTGCGTTTCTGGTTCGAGTGCACGTATGGTTTCGAAGGCCTTTTGAATTTTTTTGTTCTTCGCCAACTTGCTGATCTGTCGGCTGTATTTTTTATCAATAGTGGTTTCGTTTTCTTGGGCTTGTATCGAATAAAATCCCGTCATTAAGAAGAATGAAACGGTAGTAAAAAAGAGGGTAGCTCGGCAATTTTTCATGGAATAAACATTTTTTGACTATGGAAAATAGGTGTTTTTTTAGGATTGAATTTTATTTTTTTAAGTTTTTATGCCTTGGCGTTTTTTTTACCTTTATCAAAATTTTAGCATGAATCGAATCGCCATTGTGCTTTTAGCATTATTCATGAGCAGTTGTGGAGAATCTGAAAACAAGAAAAAAGGATTTGAATACCAACGTACCCAAAAAGAAACCGCCAAAGCCATCGAAGCAAATGAACAAGCGCCTGTCGACCTTTCCAATAAAGGAATTGGTCCGATAAGTAATGTTGAGTTTGGGGACATCGATGATGCGATGGTGGCGCGCGGTGCCGAGGCATTTAAACAAAAATGTACGGCTTGTCATTACCCTAATCGCAAACTCATAGGGCCAGCCATGACAGGGATTTATGAACGTAGAAGTCCAGAATGGGTGATGAATATGTTGTTGAATCCCACACAAATGTTGCAAGAAGATCCGATTGCTATAGCCTTACTAAAGGAATA
>RFYP01000021.1 GCA_009921175.1 Flavobacteriia bacterium
TTTAACATCTTCGATTCCGCTTATAATATTTGTTATCAATGCATCTGCATCCGCATCATTTCTGGCCATTAAGTTTTTCTATTTACACAAATTTACCATATTTTTTGGCAAAGTATCGATGACTTGAACCATTTCAAATTAATCAAAATTGATGCCACGCCTTCTACCAGCAGCTTGTTGCGTGAAATGCATGCGCAAAAGTTACTCTCCGGACCCACAATTGTATGGGCCAAACACCAAACGCAAGGACGCGGACAACGCGATCGGGCATGGATAAGTCCCCCCGGAGAAAACATCACCCTTAGTGTTTATAGTCCCTTAGAAGGTTTTAGGGCCCAAGATGCGGCTCGACTCAACATGGCAGCTTCGATGTTGCTTATCGATTGGTTAGCAGCCCTTGACCTACCTGACCTTTGCGTAAAATGGCCCAACGACATTTTGTCAGGTGGTAAAAAAATTGCCGGTATTCTGATCGAAAATTTTATTTCGGGCGATTCCCTGCGTGCAACGGTGATGGGGTTGGGGATTAATGTCAATCAAACAGCATTTGAGTCCCTACCCCAGGCCCAATCCCTACAATTGATTACCGGTCAGGTTTATGATTTGGAACCCTTGGTGGCGCAATTGATCGAACGACTGGTAGGGTTTTTTGATGCAGCTGTGTTTGAAGATCCCCAATTGCATGCTCGCTATGAGTCCCGTTTGTTTCGAAAAGGAGAACGTTCTGCTTTTATCTATGACGGCCAACAATTTGAAGGAGAACTGCAGGGAGTTTCAGCAGATGGAGGCTGTCTGATCGTCCGGGAGGGTCAGTTGGTCAAATACGACACCGTATTGCTCAAATGGCTGTATTAATTAGGCTGCCACTGGGCAGGATTTTTACGCCATAAACCAAGATTTTCGGCCGTTTGGGCATCTATATAATTGGTTGCTAAGGCCGTTTGGAGCAAGGTATGGTAATCGCTTAGGGTATGCAAGCTGAGTTGTGCCTGCTCAAACTGTACACGCGCCAGATCAAAACCATAGGTAAACAGCGCCATCATGCCCAGCACTTCTCCGTTGTTTTTTCGTAGGGCCTCTACGGCGTTTAAACTACTCTTTCCGGTACTGATAAGGTCTTCGACAACGACTATTTTTTTATCCGGAAGTAAGGCCCCTTCGATTTGATTTTGGCGGCCGTGTTTTTTGGGTTCGGGGCGCACATACAAAAAGGGTGCATCCAACTGCTCAGCAACGAGCATACCCAGGCCAATGGCCCCAGTAGCCACACCGGCAATTTGGATATCCTTGCCGTACAAGGCTTTGATTTGTTCGCCCAATTGTTCGCTTAAAAACCGACGTATTTCCGGGTAAGAAAGCGTAATCCGGTTATCACAATAGATTGGAGATTTCCATCCACTGGCCCATGTAAAAGGATTTTTGGGGTTTAATTTTATTGCCTTAATTTGCAAGAGGAAAGAGGCTGTTTTTTGGGCCGTTTTTACGTCGTAAATCATACGCAAATGTATAAAGTTTTTTTCAATCAAAAGCCCCTGATTTTGACTACAAAAACTCCAGAACCTGATGAAAATACCGTTGTTTTACCTATAAAATTTGTCGATACCGCAGGGGTCATTAGGGCCTTAAAATCCAAACGTTATACGAGGGTTTATATCTATCACTCCAAAGAAGAAAAGCTTTGGAAACATTTTTATAAGCGTTTTCCACTCATCGAAGCAGCCGGGGGATTGGTCAAACACAAAAACAACACCACCTTGATGATTTTTCGTAACGGCAAATGGGACCTACCCAAGGGCCGTATCGAAAAAGATGAAATCATCATTGATGCCGCTGTCCGAGAAGTACGCGAAGAAACCGGAGTTTCCGACTTAATCGTGGTCAAGCCCATCGAAGAAACCCTGCATATTTTTAGGCGAAACAAAAAGTATCGACTCAAAAAAACCTATTGGTACCTGATGCGTTCCAATTGCCACAACACCCTAGTACCGCAATCGTTGGAGGGAATCGAAAAGGCGGCTTGGCTCACCGATGAGGAAGTGCAAAACTGTCTAAAAAATGCGTACGCAAATATCCAGGTACATTTTCGTTCCGAGCACTAATCGATTCGTACTTGGGGAGGAACCAAGGCGGTGTAGTCACCCCCGTGGCTGATGATTTCACGTACGATACTGCTACTGATATAGGCGGTTTTGGCTGCCGTCAGAAAAAATACCGTCTCGATACCGGACAGTTTACGGTTGGTGTGGGCGATGGCTTTTTCAAACTCGAAGTCGGCGGGGTTTCGCAGTCCGCGTAAGATAAAATCAGCCCCTATTTTTTGGCAATAATCAATTGTCAAACCGGTGTAGGCCGTTACTTTTACTTGTGGTCGATCGCGATAGATGCTTTCGATAAAACCGATGCGCTTTTCCAGGTCAAACATATAGTGCTTTTGGCTATTGTCTCCGAGGGCCACCACCACCTCGTCAAAAAGGGTAAGGCTCCGCTCGACAATGTCCGTATGCCCCAGGGTAATAGGGTCAAAAGAACCGGGAAAAAGGGCACGTTTCATCGCTGTTTGATTTGTGTAAAGGTACTATTTTTTTGCCACGGCCATCTGCAGCATCCCATTGAAGAGTTCAAAAAGGCTTCGCCCTGTACAGCGGTTTTGTTGGGGGACTATACTGGCGCGGGTCAGCCCGGGCACGGTATTGATTTCCAAAAGATGGGGTTGGTCGTCCATCAAAATAAAATCGATGCGTACCAAACCACTCAGGCCGAGTTTATGGTAGAGTGTTTGTACGATTTCTTGAAGTTTTTCTTCGGTAGTAAGGGGAAGGGAGGCGGGAGTAATTTCTTCGGACTTGCCCAAGTATTTGGCCTCATAGGTAAAGAAATCTTCACTGGTGATGATTTCGGTGATGGGCAACACCTCGAGGGTGTGGTCCAGGCATACGGCACCAACAGAGACTTCACGCCCAACCAGGGCCTCTTCGATCAGGACTTGCTCATCTTCTAAAAACGCCTGTTGAATGGCCTCCAAGAGTTGTTCCTGATCGGTGATTTTATACACGCCAAAACTGCTCCCGGCACGATTGGCTTTGACAAAGCACGGCAAGCTTAAACCGTTTAGGATGGTCTCTACCTCTAGGGAATCTGATTTGTGAACGGTGGTAGATTGTGCAGTAAGGGCACCCCATTTTTTGGCGGCTTCCAAGGTGGCAATTTTGTCATAGGTCAGTGCAGCAACGGCCGAGGAACAACTCGTATGCGGAATACGGGCTTTTTCCAAATGGCGGGCCAGTTGCCCGTCTTCACCCGGACTCCCGTGCACGGCATTAAACACGACATCAAAAGTGAGGGTCTGTCCTGCTTTGGTAAAACTAAAATTGTCAATATCCAGGGGGTAGGCCTGTTCATTTTCGTCCAAAACCTCCCATGCGTCAGGGCTGATTTTTAGTCGATAGACCTCCGGAAGCTTTTCCTTTAGGGTTTCATAGACGACTCTTCCACTTTTTTCTGAAATTTCTGCCTCAGAAGTAAACCCTCCATAAGCGACAGCAATCCGCATATTGACCTGTTTTAGGTTATAAAGGTATTAATAAATACCCTAACCCTAAACGGTGGGGATTTTATTATCTTTGACCATCTTTATCGTATGAAAAACCTTCGATTTTTGTGGAGTAAGGCTTTTATCCTCAGTCTTTTTAAAGCAGGGCTTATCACTGTAGGCCTGGTTGCATTCACCCTATTGGGATTGCGGGTAGCCACCCATCATAACCGCTATTTGACGGTGCCCGACCTCACGGCTGTCCCTTTTGACCGTGCTCAGCTTATTTTGGAAGAGCAAGGCCTCCGTTTTGAAGTATTGGATTCGGCCAAATTTAACCCCGAGGTACCGGCTCTGAGTATATTAGAACATATACCCGGTCCGGGCGAAGAGGTCAAGGTCAATCGCAAAATCTATCTGACGGTCAATCCATCCGGTTATCGCGCGGTGAGCGTCCCCAACATCATTCAAATCACCAAACGCAATGCCGCCTCAACCCTTAAGGCGGTGGGATTGGAAGTGGGTAAAATTACCTACCGCGATAATATCGGAAAAGACATGGTCCTCGAAATGCGTTTTGAGGGTGCCAAAATCGAACCGGGAACCCCCCTGCCCAAAACATCCAAAATAGATTTGGTTTTAGGAAATGGAAAACGATAAATCCTTGGAGGCTGCCCTCGAAGGGGACGACGAACTCTACGAGCATTTTCAGTTTACCGCCGATCCCGGTCAGGCCCCCCTGCGCGTGGACAAGTACTTGATGAACCGCATCGAAAATGCCTCTCGAAACCGCATTCAGGCGGCGGCCAAAGCCGGACAGATACATGTCAACCAAAGGCCTGTCAAATCGAATTATAAAGTCAAAGGCGGAGACCGGGTACAGGTACTCTTTAGCCATCCGCCCTATGAAAATCTTTTATTGGCCGAAGATTTACCGCTGGATATCGTCTATGAAGACGGCAGCCTGGTGGTGATCAACAAAGCCGCCGGTATGGTAGTTCATCCCGGACATGGCAACTATTCGGGTACATTGGTCAATGCCCTGTTGCATCACTTTGAAAAACTACCCCAAAACGTCCAACAACGCCCCGGTTTGGTGCACCGTATCGACAAAGACACCAGTGGGCTGTTGGTTGTGGCCAAGACCGAAACAGCCATGACCCATTTGGCCCAGCAGTTTTTTGACAAAACCTCAGAGCGTGAATATTTGGCCCTGGTTTGGGGCCGTATGGAAGAAGAAAGCGGCACCGTTGAAGGGCATATAGGCCGCCATCCCAAAAACCGTTTGCAAATGACCGTTAATCCGGAGGGCGAGCACGGAAAACCCGCCGTTACCCATTTTAAGGTGGTGGAGCCGCTGGGCTATGTCACCCTGATTTCGTGTCGATTGGAAACCGGGCGAACCCATCAAATTCGCGCCCATATGAAACATATCGGCCACACCCTCTTTAACGATGCCCGCTATGGGGGCGATGTCTTGCTTAAGGGCACGGCATTTACCAAATACAAACAGTTTGTCGATAATTGTTTTCAGCAACTGCCACGACAGGCCCTGCACGCCAAAACCCTGGGTTTTATACACCCGGCCACCGGTCAAAAGATGGCCTTTGAAGCGCCCTTACCCGATGACTTTTCGGGGGTGTTGGAGCGGTGGCGCCACTATGCACGCCATAAGTCTTTGGAATAACGATATCGACCGTTTCGATTTAAACGGCCTCACCAGTCGTCTATTTTATATTATTTTTGAAAAAAAGGACCGATGAAAATTGTTATTTCACCCGCCAAATCTTTACAGTTAGCAGGCACGTTGCCCACCGACCGTTTTACCCAACCCCAATTTTTGGAAGAAGCCGCCCGTATCAATGGCGCTTTACGTAAAAAAAATGTCCGTGCTCTGGGCCAACTGATGTCCCTGTCGGACAATTTGAGCACGCTAAATTGGCAGCGTAACCAAGATTTTCAGCTTCCTTTTAGCCCCGACAATGCCCGCCCGGCGGTTTATACCTTTAGTGGAGATGTCTATCAAGGGCTAGAGGCCGAAAGCCTGCCCATCAACCATATCGATGCCCTGCAAGACCGACTCCGTATCCTATCTGGACTGTATGGGCTACTGCGCCCACTCGACCTGATACAGGCCTACCGCCTCGAAATGGGTACCGCCCTAAAGCTGGGTAGCCAAAAAGACCTTTATGCCTTTTGGAAAAAGAAAATCACTACCCAGCTCAACCAAGAACTGGCCGAAGACGATGGGCTGTTGGTCAACCTGGCCAGCAACGAATACTTTAAGGCCATAGACCCTGCCCAAATCAAGGGGACCATCCTTAGCCCCCAGTTTAAAGACTTTAAAAACGGCCAGTTAAAAATCATTTCCTTTTTTGCCAAAAAAGCCCGAGGACGAATGGCCCGCTACCTGATCGAAAGCACGGCCCCCACCGCCAAGACCTTGTTGGCCTTTGCCGAAGACGGCTACCGCTATAGCCCAACCGAGACCACCGACCCCCTACAACCGGTTTTTACCCGTTAGGTTTTTGGCGTTTTTTTCGTCTGCGACGGACTCCATAGGATTTTCTGTTGATTTTTCCGCGACGGGTTTTTCGGTCTCCTTTGCCCATACTTTTGTTTTTAATTGCTTATTCTACGACCATCCAAAGTGAAATCATCAGTTTTGATTTTAAGGAATTATTCGTTGGTATTTGGAGGCATGATATTCCAAATTTGAGCCGATTGGGGTAGCTATAAGAATGAGACAATCTTTGTCAATCTGAAAACGGTAGTAAAATAGTATTTTGCCGTGTATACTTTGACATTCTAAAGTTGACGAAAAGGTTAAAAATTTACGTGTTTCAGCTAAACGTAAGGTCCATGTCTGGCAGGAAGAAATTGATTTGTAGATGACTTGTTGCTCCGGGGTGAATTCGAGTGTAAAAAGCTTTTCCGCCTTTTGCCAATTATGACTATATCCATTGCCGTCATGACTATCAAGATACTCTTCAAGTTTCCATTTACCTATCATTTTTTGGTTTAGCTTTTTGATGTATTTAGTGCAGTGTGCTTCTTTAAAACAATCTTTAACAGTGGGGTCTTCGCGCATCCATTCTTTTTCATAGGGAGTGGGTTCCGGGCAGGGGGTGTCAGTTGTTGAGGGCAATATCCATCCGGTTATTGTGGATACAGCAGTATTGGGACAAACGGCCGTGTTTATAACCGTTGGGCTTTGGCTGGTGGTCAGGGTGGATGTAGTGCTTTGCCCCGGAGGAGATGGGGTTTTGCTTTCGGGTTTTGCCTGGGGCGTACACCCCCAAAAAGGAAGGCTAAGGAACACTAAAAAAGTAGGTTTTATCATGGACACTAAATTCTGGGGGACTTCTAATATGCTAAATTCTAAGGACTTATACTCAATTTTCTTTGGTTTTTCAAAACCTGGGGTGGAGGTGGGATTTACCCGTGAAGGGTGTGTATTGAGTCTTTTTTTACTACCTTTAACCTATCCGCTGCCCCGGATCTACTTTCATTATTAATCGTTACGACCGTGGCAGTTGCCCTATAGGGGTACTCAACCCTTTTGGGATTGTTTTTGGCCCAAAAGCTCATAGCATGGGAAAAAATGGAAACAAAAGCACCCAATCGTATCATAGGAATACGTTCCTACCCCGCTACAGGGTTTGTAGCCAACCGATTAAACCATTTAACCTATGAAAAATATAAGATTTCTTTTATTATTGATGACTATGAACTATGCAGTGGCGCAAAACCATCATATCCCCCTGGCCTTAGACAGCACCAACACGGAGGTTTTTAACCGTGAAGTGTCCTTTGATGAGGGGGTCGTCTATTTGGACGTAAAGCCCAATGCGGGATTTTTATGGTTTAAGGGTATTTATTTTAAAAACGGTCGTATTGAACTCGATATCAAAGGTAGGGATGTAAAGGTGCGAAGTTTTGTTGGAGTGGCTTTTCATGCCCAAGACCAAAACACCTATGAATCGGTCTATTTTAGACCCTTTAATTTTAACAGTCCCCAGATGAAGACCCATGCTGTACAATATATTTCTATTCCTGGAAACGACTGGTACGAGCTACGGCAAAAATATCCTGATAAATACGAAGCTGAAGTAGTGCCTCCACCCGGGGCTGAAGATTGGTTTCATGTAAGTATTGTGGTGGATTACCCCAATATCAAAGTCTATGTAAATGACGCAGAAAAGCCATGCCTCGAAGTCAATCAAATCAGTACAACACAAGAAGGAAAGCTCGGATTATGGTTGGGCAACAATTCCAACGGCTGGTTTAAAAACATTAGAATTTATCAAGCGCATTAAAGAATCCAGCAGTTGAACCCCTATTTTAAAATCGGAGCAATACCGTTGATATGGGTATTTCGGTAGCGGTCGATATGGGTGCGGGTAAGGTGTTTTTGCCCGGCCAATAGGCTGTCCTGGAGCATGGGATAACGATCGATTTTTTGGTAGGCCCGGTAGTAGGTTTGGGCGATAGGGGCATAGCTGTAATGCCAGGGTTCGTAGGCAAAACCACTGCGGTTGGGGTCATCGGGATAGGCGCAGTAAAAGCCATAAGTCGCGGCATTTTTTTCGAGCCAAAGCCGGAGTTTTTCAAAGGGTCCACCCTGGTGAAAATGCTGGGCCAAAAGCACATCACCTTCCACATCCACACCGCCATCGATCAGGTCGATATCGGTACCCCAGTGGTGGCGTGAGGTCCCTGGTAGGGTGGAGTATTCGATGATTTTGGCGCGATTGGCTTCGGGGGAGAGGCCCTCTGCTTCGTTTTGGCGGTATTTGCGGTTCCAAATGGCCCGTTGTCTTTCGTACGACCGAAAGGCCGATACCACCTTGATGGCAATCCCCTCCTGTGCTGCTGCTTCCGCCATACGTGTCAATGCCTCGGCGACCTGCGGTTGGAGCTGGTAGCTATCGCCCACCAGGTGCGTAGTGGTTTTGCCCACCAATTGATCGGAGGTTGGGTCGGGGGCCTGTGCATGACAGCTGCTAAGCAGGCCCGACAGGCAAAGGGCAAGGGGGAACCATATTTTCATCAAACCGGATTTGCGAATAAAGGTAATGGAACTGTTGCAGAATTAAAAAAACAATATATTTGTACAACAGGCGGGAGTAGCTCAGTTGGTAGAGCGTCAGCCTTCCAAGCTGAATGTCGCCGGTTCGAACCCGGTCTCCCGCTCTAACTTTTGGTTAAAATTAACAGTCTTTCGGGGCTGTAATTTTTTTTAGCGACCTATCTTTAGCCTATGCATCGCCACTTCCTTTTGCTGTTGAGTTTGTTAAGCCTGACTGCTTTTGCACAGCAACGACAATACCTCAAGGGAAAATTGCTGTACCGCAATAGCAATGTGGTGGCCGCCAACGTGATCAACAATACAGCCCAACTCAATACCATAACCGATGGCAATGGAGAGTTTGAGATTTTGGCCGGTCTTAACGATGAGATTATTTTTTCTTCGGTGCAATACAACATACGCACGGTCAAAATCACCCCCGAAATTTTGATGAAAAACCGCCTGGTGGTCGAAGTAAACGAACGAGTCAATGCCCTGGATGAGATTGTGGTGGGCCCCGAAAATGTCGAAAAATTTCTCGACCTAAAGGAAGAAGAGTTTAAAGGCTATGACTATACGCAAGACAAATCGACCAAAATCAACAATGTGCTGGTCGATGACCGGGTGATGACCAACGGCCTAAACTTGGTTAATGTCGCCAAACTGATTGCGCAATTGGTCAGCAGCAAGTCCGACAGTGAGCAGAAAAAACTCAAGCCCAGTGAGGTGCTGCCCTATGTGTTTGAAGAACGTTTTTTTATCCAAGATTTGGGTTTACAGCAAGATCAGATCGTTGGATTTTTGGAATATGTCGATACCCAACTACCGACCCAAAAATTGTTAAAACAAAGCGAGCAGTTTATGCTGATCGACTACCTGCTCCAAGCCAGTAGTGCCTATCAAAACAGCCTGAAGTAGTTACTATGCATGCCCTAAAATACCGTTTGCTCCCTTTGTTGCTGCTGCTTTTGTCCCTAGTGTTGTCGAGTGCTTCGGGCGAGGCGCATAAATTTTATGTATCGACTACCACCCTACATTACCGCCCCGAACAACAGCTGGTACAGATTACGATGCAACTGTTTATCGACGATGTCCAAGCGGTGCTGAACCAACGCTATGATGCAACTTTGCGGATGGCTCCCGATAGTGATGAAGAGCAGGTGTTGATTTATTTTGAAAAATATCTTCGGCAAAAATTTTCCTTGTCTTCCAACCAACGCCCATTGGAATACACCTTTTTGGGAAAAGAATACCGCAACGATTTGCTGTTGGCCTATCTCGAACTACCCCTAGAATCCCTACCTGAGGCACTGACCGTGCAAAACCAACTCCTTTTTGACGTGTTTGAAGACCAAAAAAACATCGTCCATTTTAAAAATGCAAACTACCGAAAAAGCGTGTTGCTTAACACGGCGCACCCTCAGGCAAAAATTTTAACCCTACCCGACTAAATTTCAGGCTTAATCCCAATGAATGCTACTAAATCTTTTTAATTATGTTTACATTTATCCTCTCTAAAAAAACAACAATGAACAAATCCATTCTTTTAGGTTTCGCAGCCCTTGTGTGGAGCTTTTCCCAAGTGGGCTATGCACAAGAAACCCCAAGCGAACGCGCCCCAGGCCATCTCAACAACAACAAGTTTAAGCAATTGTACGAAGAGTTTTCTACACCCAACCGCTACCGCACCGCTTCGGGTGCTCCGGGGGTGGACTACTACCAGCAACAAGTCAATTATGACATGGACATTGAGCTGGACGATAGAAACCAAAAAATCTATGGGGATGAGACCATCACCTATATCAACAATTCACCCGATGCCCTGGCGTATCTCTGGGTGCAACTCGATCAAAACATCCGTAAGAAAGATGCCCCCGCTTTGGAGAAAAACGGTTCAGGCATGTCCCCGCTGGCCCAGCCCGGAAGTTTTGCAAGCACCTACCTAACCGATCCTTTTGACGGAGGGTTTAACGTGACCGAGGTCAAAGATGCCAACGGCCGTCCCTTGCGCTACACCATCAATATGACGATGATGCGCATCGACTTACCCCAACCGATTAACAGCGGAGAGACCTATCAGTTTTCGATCAAGTGGTGGTACAATGTCAACGACCACGTGGCCAACCGTGCACGTTCGGGCTATGAATATTTCCCCGAAGACGGAAACCGTACCTATGTAATTGCCCAGTTTTTCCCCAGAATGGCCGTCTATAACGATGTAGAAGGCTGGCAAAACTACCAGTTTTGGGGCAATGGTGAGTTTGCCCTCAATTTTGGCGATTATAAAGTCAACCTGACCGTACCCGCCGACCATATCGTCGATGCGACCGGTGTATTGCAGAACCCCAAAGAAGTACTGACCCGCACCGAATACAACCGCTATAAAGAAGCTCAAAATTCGTTTGATAAGCCTGTGATTATCGTGACCCAAGAAGAAGCCACGGCCAAAGAAGCAGAGTTTTCGGACAAAAAACAAACCTGGAAATTTGAGGCCCAAAATGTGCGTGATTTTGCTTTTACCTCTTCGCGTAAATACATTTGGGACATGATGGCCGTCCAGGTGGGTCCCCGTAAGGTAATGGCGGTATCGCTCTACCCCAAAGAAGGAAACCCCCTATGGGAAGAATACTCGACCCAAGCCGTGGCCCAAACCCTTAAAACCTATTCCAAATTTACCTTTAACTATCCCTACCCCAAGGCCGTATCGGTTCATGCCAAAAACCAAGGGATGGAATACCCCATGATTTGCTGGAATTATGGACGTCCCAATCCCGATGGCACCTATTCGGACCGTACCAAATTTGGGATGATCAGCGTGATTATACACGAGGTGGGACACAACTATTTCCCGATGATTGTCAACTCCGACGAACGCCAATGGGGCTGGATGGACGAAGGTTTGGATACCTTTATGCAGTATTTGACCGAACAGGAGTTTGGCGCGGCCTATCCCGATGCGATTACGCCACTCGAAAAATACCCCTCTCGACGTGGAGACCCGGCCAAAATTGTTCCTTATATGGCGGGAAATCAAGAGTTTATTTCGCCCATCATGTCTAATCCTGAAAACGTATTTCAGTTGGGCCCCAATGCCTATGCCAAACCCGCAACGGCCCTTAATATTTTACGTGAAACGGTCATGGGGCATGAATTGTTTGACCATGCTTTTAAGACCTATGCCCAGCGTTGGATGTTTAAACACCCTACCCCCGAAGACTTTTTTAGAACCATGGAAGACGCCTCGGCGGTTGACCTTGATTGGTTTTGGCGCGGGTGGTTTTACTCGACCGACTATGTCGATATTGGGGTAAAATCGGTTAAACGCTATTACGTATCTCCCAAGCCGGGTGCCGAAGTGGACGAATTGCTTAAAGGCTACGGAATGACCCTCAATGACCTACCGCCCAATATGGTATTTATGGTGGCCGAAGACAGCGAAGATTTTGACCCAAGCTTGGCCGGTGCCGACCCCATGGAGCAATCACAATCCCTTAAGGAATATGTGATGGACAACTATACCGAGACCGAACGCAATGCCCTAGAAGTGCCCAAATACTTTTATGAAATCGAATTCGAAAAACCTGGAGGGCTTGTGATGCCCCTGATTGTGGAATACGAATATGCCGATGGAACCAAAGAGCGGGTCAATTACCCCGTTCAGGTGTGGCGTAAAAACGATGCGGCCGTCAAAAAAGTATTGGCGACCAACAAAGAACTGGTGGGTATCAAAGTCGATCCCGATGCGGAGACCGCCGATATCGACACCGAAAACAACAGTTGGCCTAGAGAAGAAACCCAAACCGACTTTGACCAGTTTAAAGAAAAAATCAAAGGCTAAATCACTAGAAAACGCTCCGAGGATATCGGGGCGTTTTTTAAATTTGGTATCTTAGAACCAAAATTCAACAGTCGTGGGATTATTCATCAGCGGAGCCGAAATTGTCTTTATCTTTTTTATCGTTTTGTTGGTCTTTGGTGCGGACAAAATCCCAACCATCGCCCGGGGCTTGGCCAAGGGAATGACACAAATTCGCCAAGCGACCAACGATATAAAATCTGAAATTCAAAAGTCGGCCACCGTAGAGAATCCCTCCAAAGCGATTACCGACTCCCTGACCAAAGAAGTCAAAGAGGTCAAAAAAGATTTTGACGAACTGACCGATTCCATTAAAAGAAATCTCTAGCGCAGCCTACTGACACTTAACCCATCACGGACTGGTAAAAGGACCGTTTCGAGTCGGGGGTCGTTGGCCAGTGTTTGGTTGTAGGCCAACAAGGCTTGGGTGTCCAAATCTTTATGTTCTTCGGGGGCCAGTACTTTGCCACTCCATAAAACATTGTCACTTATCAGTAGCCCACCACGGGGCATTTTGGGTAAAACCAATTCGAGGTAGCGTGGGTAGTTTTTTTTGTCGGCATCCAAAAATACCAGATCGAACGTCCCCGGGAGTTGGGGAATAAGCTCTAGGGCATCCCCCACTTGTTGAACGATTTGTGCCCCATAGGGACTTTGGTCAAAAAAGGCCCGTTGAAAATCGAACAATTCTTCGTTTTTATCTAGGGTATAGAGTGTACCGCCGGGCTGTAGCCCCTCGGCCAAACACAAGGTGGCATAGCCCGTAAAAGTGCCCACTTCCAAGATATTTTTGGGTTGGTGCATACGCGCGAGTAGCGCCAACAAACGCCCCTGTAAAACACCGCTAAGCATTCGCGGTTGAAGTACTTTTTGATGGGTGGCCTGCCGAAGTTTGGCCAACAAAGCCGGTTCGGCACTGCTATGCTGCTCGGCATAGTGATTGAGCAAAGCGGGGTCAATAGACATACCCAAAAATATTGAATTCGCCCCAAACACGGGGGTTGTTGTCCCAATCATTTTGATGTATCTTTAACCAGACCCTTTGATAGGCTATGGAACACCCACACGACTATGCGCTAAGGATGGATAAACAATACGGATTGGCAGCCCGTCAAACGGCCTATGTTTTTCCCCAGCACAAGGCCCAACAAGCCCTTTATTTTTTGGGGAATTCGTTGGGCTTGCCCGCCCGAGAGGCTCAGCAGGTGGTTTATAAAATCACCGATGAATGGGCCGCCCATGGGGTCGAAGGTTTTTTTGCCGCGCAACCCCCTTGGTGGGATTTAGAAACCGAGGCGGCTGCCCAGCTAACCCCTTGGTTGGGTGCCCAACCCGAAGAAGTGGCGGTGCTAAATTCCCTTACGGTCAATCTGCATTTTCTGTTTTTACATTTTTATAAGCCCACGCCCCAACGGTTTAAAATCATTGTGGAAGAAAAAGCCTTTCCCTCCGACCAGTATTTGGTTCAAAGCCAACTCGAATTTCATGGACTAACCCCCGAAGTAGCCCTGATCGAAGTGCCGCGTAAGGGCCATGGTTGGTCAACCCAAGATTTTTTGGAAGTCATCGAACGAGAAGGCGATACGGTTGCGTTGGTTTTTTTGGGCGGGGTGAATTACTACAACGGTCAATTGCTCGACCTGTCTACCATCGCTGCAGCTGCCCAACAGCAAGGAGCTCTTTTTGGTTTAGATTTGGCACATGCCATCGGTAATGTTCCCTTGGCGCTACATGCCTGGCAGGTTGACTTTGCCGCCTGGTGTAGCTACAAATACCTCAATGGGGGCCCCGGAAGCATCGGTGGGCTTTTTGTTCACGACAAACACCTCGATAAGCAGGGTCCAGCCCTTAAAGGCTGGTGGGGAGTACCCAAAGACAAACGTTTTTTGATGGATCCCCAGTTTACGGCCGGTGCATCGGCGGCGGCTTGGCACCAAAGCACACCCAGTATCTTGGCATTGGCGCCACTTTTAGCCGCTTTAAAGGTGCGGAATAGACTTGATCCTCAAGCATTTTTTGACGAACAAAAAATGCTTACCGACTTTTTAAAACAGCAATTGATGCCGTTGACCCAACAGGTAAATGCGCCTTTTGAAATCATTACACCTTCTCGTCACGGCGCCCAATTGACATTGATTTTTAGGGAAAAAGGAAAAATGATTTTCGACCACTTGCAGGCCCAGGGGGTCTATGTCGATTGGCGTGAACCCAACGCCATACGGTTGGCTCCCACCGCACTCTACAATACCTTTGAAGAAGTTTATCTATTGGGGCAAATTTTGGCCGAAACCCTCGATCACTGCTTGGGACGCGCATAAGCAAAACGATCCAATAAGGTGGGTTTTGCATATCCATCAAGCCCATTGATAGTCACCACGTCTCCAAGGTCTAGGCGCACCCAACCATCTTCCATTAAAAGGGTTTTTTGTAGGAAGATTTTTTCGATACTTGCCACCACCAAAAGGGTGCCGTTTTCTTTGATTGCATATTCGTTTAGGTAGCGACAGGCCAGTTGCACCGGTGCTTCTTTGACAAAAGGGATGTCCCAACCCTCATGAGTTTCTGGGGTCAATCGTGTTTGGTCAAATTCCGATACGTGATCCGGGTATTTGGCACTGGTATGATGCGCATCGGCGATTTGCCCCGCATGCACATGATTTACACTAAAAATCCCAGTGGTCTTAAGGTTTTGATAGGTGTGTCGAGGAACAGTCGTAGGGCGAAGGACAAAGCCCAGCATGGCCGGATCACTGCCCAAATGCGTCACCGAACTAAAGATGGCGACATTGTCTGTTCCGGTAACCGATCGGGTGCCCATCAGGTTGGCCGATTTATAGCCCGTGATACTGTTAATAAGGTTGAGGCGGTAGATTTTGTCCATAGCGGCTAAATCTGCCTGAGTAAAAGAAAGCATAGCGTGTGTTTTTTTATTGGTCACCTTTGTTTGACGATTGATCGATGTAGAGAATAAACCCGATCAGACAGGCGGCCACGACCAACAATCCAGCGATATAGATATAGTGGTTGTTTGGAGAATCACTACCCAAAAAGCCTGCAAAGACCTGGAGATCGACAAAACGAATAAAAAGCCCCAGGGGCAAAAGAACAAGAAGGTAACGCAACAGGGATAATCGTTTTTTCATCGGTGGGTATATAGTTTAATTTAGTCAATAAGGTACAAATTGTCTTGTAATCCTTTGGGGTTTTGCTAAAAACAATAGCGGTCTCCCACCCGGTGGGCGTTAAAAACTTCGAAGGATACTTCACCCGAGGCTTGTGTATCGGGTAAATAGTAGTTGTCGTTTGGCCCACTATTGTTGATGGGGTTGTTTTGGTTGTCAAACAAAAAGTAATAACGGTCGTTGAGGATTTTCTTTTGGTTGATGGTGATGCACTCTTCATCCTTTTGGCAGCCCAAGAGGGATACTACCAACCATAGGGGAATGAAAAAAGTGCTTTTATCAGAAAATCGGAAGGAAATCATTTTTTTAATAGATAAAATAATAAAGTGAGTAGAACACTGACCAACAAGGAGGTGCCCAAAGGAAAATAAAACTGAATATTTCCTTTTTTATAGGCCAAGTCCAAGGGATTTCGGTAGGCCCATCCGAGCTTTTCAAACACGAGATAGGCGGCACCTAACACCAAAAGTAATAGACCTAAACCAATAAAAAGTTTACCGAGATTCATCGCCTTAATCGGTGATGATTTCTATGACCCCTGCGTTTCCTTGACTGCCGTAGCGGTTGGTTTCGGCGGCAGATCGCAATACGCGTACCTTGCGTATGGTATTAAAGTTGACATAGGGTTCGTTGTCATAAATCAGGCCGTCTAAAACCCATAAAGGCCGCTCCCGCATATACTGTATCGACATGGTTTGTCGTAAAATAACGCGGTCGCCTTGTATACGCGCACCGGCTCCTTTTAGATGAAAGCGAATGGCTTCGACCAAAGAGGGGGCAAAGATGTTAATGCCGTGTTCGTTGAGGTTTTGATAGCCCTTTTCCACCACACGGGCACTTTGTGCCTTTTGTGTTAAAACATTGAGGGCCTTTTGGTTGGGCTCCGGTAGGTTATTGACATCAACGACCTCTTGTCCCATTAAGGTCGAAAGACTAAGGCTGAGTACGATTAGTAGTCCAAAAGCGGGGTGTTGCATGGTGTTTTTCTTTTTTATTTCAAAATTAAAATGAAAAAAGAGGATTGAAAAATTCTATGCTTATTTGTTTTTAAAAAAGCGTTCGACTAGGATCTTTTCTGCGGCCTCGCGTATCAATTTGTGTTGACTGCTATTGATTAAATGCTCCAAATCTTGATCACTGAGCACCTTGGTCGAATCCAACAAAGTGTTGATGAACTTGACGTGATAATAGTACTCATAAGGATGATCCAATGTGGGTTGCATCGCGTAACGTAGTTATTTATTTTGTTTCAAAATAATGAAAAAAATTCATTTACAGAAAGTTAGCTTAATAACTTATGAAAAAATTATAGCATTTAGGGGCTATAGTTTCCTTCAAAAGAGGATGTAAATATAGGAAGGAAGATTGTTATATTAAGCCGATTTATCTATATTTGACCCACCCTAAAAGACAATTTTTTTGTCCAGTTACAAAAGTACTTACGGGTGTTTAGCTCAGTTGGTTTAGAGCGCTACCTTGACAGGGTAGAGG
>RFYP01000201.1 GCA_009921175.1 Flavobacteriia bacterium
ATCCCGGATGATGTAGATTAATCGATCTACGCCCTTGGAGGTTCTTTTTAGGTATTTCTGCCGGGTTTTTTTGTCTTTGACATTACCTTCCAAAAGGGTAAGTATATACCCTTGAATGGTAAAAAGAGGGGTTTTTAATTCGTGGGAGATGTTCCCAATAAATTCTTTTCGGTAATTTTCTTTGTCCTTCAGTAATTCAATTTCCAGCTTTCGGTCGGAGGCAAATTTTTTCAAACTTTTGGACAAGGCTTCCATATCGGTCTTGATGGCCTTTTGGTTGGTCGAATATTCGATGGGGGTTAGGTCGGTGTAGAGCTGAGAAACCTTTTTTAAAATAAATTTTTCGATGCGGTAATACACCAAAAAAAACGAAAACAAATACTGTAAAACCAAAACCAACACGACCCGAGAATCGTTTAAAAGCAGAGGGATTACCCCAAAAAAATACAAGCCTACAAGCAATACTACGCTAAACAACAGCAGCAAGTTGGCAATAAGAAAGGAAAGCCTAAAGTTGTTTTTATTCAACAAGCGTACTAATCTAAGGTTACAAATTTATACCCTACGCCCTTGACGGTTTTGAAATATTCGTCTCCTACTTTTTCACGTAATTTACGGATATGTACATCGATGGTTCGGTCGCCAACCACCACTTCACTGCCCCACACTTTTTCCATGATTTTATCCCGTTTAAACACTTTTTCGGGTTTGGAGGCAAGCAAAAAAAGGAGCTCAAATTCCTTACGCGGCAGGGTAAATGCCTCGCCGTTTTTGGTCACTTTATATTCTTCTTTATCGATGACCAGGTCCCCTATACGAATAACCAAATCTTGAGGTTCCGATTTTTTAAACCGTCGCAGCAGTCCTTTTACTTTAGAAATCAGCACTTTGGGTTTAATGGGTTTGGTCACGTAGTCATCGGCCCCCGCCTCAAAGGCAGCAACATAGGAGAAATCTTCGCCACGGGCAGTCAAAAACATGATGACCGTTTGTTGTAGTTTGTCGTTTTTTCGAATGATTTCACAGGCTTCGATTCCATCGAGGTTGGGCATCATCACATCCATGATGACTAAGTGAGGGAGTATTTTTTCGGACTGCTTGATCGCGCCCAGACCGTCTTTGGCCTTAAACACCTGATATCCCTCGTTTTCTAAGTTAAAACCCAGAATTTCCAGAACATCCGGTTCGTCATCAACCAACAATATCTTGAGCTCACTTTTTTTCATGTCTGTGAATTTCTCCCTAAAATTAAGAATCTATCCGTAATGTAGGTTAACATATTGTTAATAGCTTGGTGTTTTTTAGTCCGAGTTGTTTTGCGTATTTTTATAAACCTCAAGTTACCGCCATGAAACCACTTCGTTTCCTTATCCTAATCCTTTTCTGCACGGGCGGAACTGTGGCCTACAGTCAATCATTTCAACAACAGACCGATAAACGCACGCATACATTGCCTTTTGAGATTTTTCCCAATCCCTTAAAAAACGGTTTATTAACCCTCAAACTACAAGCAGCAGGAACGAAAACTATTTTTATTTATGATCTGTTGGGGAATTTGGTTTACCAAGTCAAAACTCAGGAGGAACAACT
>RFYP01000202.1 GCA_009921175.1 Flavobacteriia bacterium
GGTTTTTCAACCTCAATTAGAGGGTAAACCCGTAGTCATCCTTTCTAATAATGACGGCTGTGTTATTGCGCGTAGTAACGAAGCTAAAGCTTTGGGAATCCCTATGGGAGCACCTGCATTCCAGTACCGTTCTTTTTTTAAACAAAAAGGGGTTCAGGTTTTTTCTTCTAACTACCCCCTTTATGGCGATATGAGCAGTCGGGTGATGTCCATCTTAGGACAGTACAGTCCCAATCTTGAAGTTTACAGTATAGACGAAGCGTTTTTGCAATTCAAAGGATTCGACTTATTCAATCTCGAAGCGGAAGGACGACGCATGCGAAAACAAGTGCGCCGTTGGACAGGCATCCCCGTCTCTGTAGGCATGGGACCGAGTAAAGCTTTGGCAAAAATTGCCAATAAAATTGCCAAAAAATACGACACAAAAACAGGCGGTGTATATTGTATCGACACCGAAGACAAAAGGGTGAAGACCCTAAAATGGACGGCTATTCGTGACGTCTGGGGCATCGGCAGGCAACACCGCAAACGACTGGAAGCCCTGGGCGTAAAAAATGCTTGGCAATTTACCCTACTCCCTGACGACTGGATTCGAAAACACATGAGTGTACTTGGGTTGCGTCTTAAAAAAGATTTACAAGGCCTACCCTCTATTCAACTGGAAGAAATCCAATCCCCAAAAAAAGGTATTGCTACAACACGCAGCTTTGAAGGTACTTTAACCGCTTTCAGCGATCTGGAAGAACGCATCTCTACCTTTGCCAACAGCTGTGCAGAAAAAATGCGAAAACAAGGAAGCAGCTGTACGGCCCTGCTCGTTTTTCTGCGTAGCGATCCCCACAAAAAAGGAGCCATCCCTTACCGCAACAGCTGTGTACTGACACTGCCTTACAGTACAAATTCCAGTATCACATTGAGTAAATATGCGGTATTGGGGCTGCATAAAATTTTTAAAGAAGGGGTACACTACAAAAAAGCAGGCGTAATGATTATGGGTTTATCCCCTACAGCAACACGCCAGCTTCCCTTATTTGGCGGAGAAGAAGTAAAACACTTGGCAGTGATGCAAGCACTGGACCGCATCCACAAACGCTTTGGCCCACACCAGATCAAACTGGCCAATCAGAATTTGCAACGCACCTGGAAAATGAAACAAGAACACCTCTCCCAACGCTATACGACAGAAATCAAAGAGGTCATTACCGTAAGATAAATAATGGCACCACAAAAACTCACTTTTTTTCATCCCGATCAAGAACAGCAAAAAAGCTTACAGTATCAGCATAGATCAGGAAGTAGTACGTAATGAAGAAGCCACCTTTTATGCGCGCGTTTCGGGCGAGTCTATGCAAGGGGCTGGTCTTGACGACGGAGACCTTTTGGTAATAGACCGAAGTCTAGAACCCCAGCACAATAAAATTGCTGTTTGCTTTATTGATGGCGAGTTTACCGTAAAACGGCTCAAAGCGGGCCCAAAAGGCGTTTTTCTAATGCCCGAAAATCCCAAATACCAACCCATAGAGGTTACCGAAGAAAATGAACTGATCATTTGGGGGATTGTGACTTATGTAGTAAAAAAACTTTAAAGGA
>RFYP01000203.1 GCA_009921175.1 Flavobacteriia bacterium
CACCAGGCTTTTCACAATTTGGGCAATGTGCAGATGCAAAAAAAGGACTACGCCAAAGCAGTAGAAGCCTACAAAAATGCCTTGCGCAACAACCCCGCCGATGAAGAGACACGCTATAACTACGCGCTGGCCAAAGAGTTGCTCGAAAAAGAAAAACAGCAACAAGACCAACAAAATCAAGACCAAAACCAACAGCAAAACCAAGACCAAGACCAGGAAAAAGAACAAGAAAAAGACCAAGAAAACAAGGGCGACCAAAACCAAGACCAAAGTGACCAAAAAGAAGGGGATGATGGTGAAGATAAAAGTGACCAAGGCCAGCCCGAAGAAAAAGATGGCGAAGAACCCAAAAGCCCTAAAAACGATGAAAAACAACCGCCAAAAGAAAACAAACAGCCTCCAAAACCCCAAAAAGGAAAACTCTCCCCAGAGCAAATTAAAAACTTGCTCGAAGCCATGAACAACCAAGAGAAAAAAGTACAGGATAAAGTCAATGCCGAAAAAGTAAAAGGAGTTCCCGTAAAAGGAAAAAAAGATTGGTAGACCCATGACGAATGCGAAAAGACTTTATGGTTCCTTATTATTGTTCTTCTGTTGGGGAATGCTCATACCCCTCTGGGGGCAAGTCAGCTTTGAAGCGCGAGTGAGTAAGAAAAAACTGGGGCTTAATGAACGTCTTAGGATTGACTTTGTGATGAATGAAAACGGGGATAATTTTAGTCCGCCTCCCTTTACCGAATTTCGCGTGGTGGGCGGCCCACAACAATCTACCCAAAATTCATACATCAACGGAAAACGCTCTTTTTCCAAAGCCTTTACCTATTTTTTGACGCCCAAAAGCAAAGGCCGTCTGACCATTGGCGCAGCCCAAGTCACCATCGGCGGAGAGCGCTACCAAACAGCCCCGGTCACCATTGAGGTTACCGATGCCGTGGAGCGACCTCGGGGAGATAATGATGTCGAATACTTGGCTGACGAAAATTTACTTTTAATTGCTGAGGTTTCGAACAGTTCGCCTTTTCTAAACGAAGGGTTTTCGGTGGTGTATAAACTCCTGTTCCGTGCGCCCATTAAGGTGTCTGATGCCCGGGAAATAGAAAGTCCTGCCTTTGCCGATTTTTGGAGTCATACCATAAAAATTCCACAATTTAAAATTGAAAAAGGAACCTATAAAGGCGAAGAATACAATATGGTGGTATGGCGCAAAAATGTTTTATACCCCCAAAAATCCGGACGTCTTTCCTTGGAGCCTCTGGCCCTAAATGTGGTGGTGCAAATCCCGACCAACCGCCGCGATTTTTTTGGCAATATCTTATACCAGCAAGTCAACCGAACCGTGACCGCGGGCAAAAGAGCCCTCAATGTACGTGCCCTACCTGAAGCGGGTCAACCCGAAGATTTTAGCGGGGCAGTAGGAACCTTTGATTTTGATGTACTCCTCAACAAGGATTTGCTCAAAGCCTCCGAATCATTTCAAGCAACGCTCAAGGTGCGGGGCAACGGAAATTTAAAGCTCTTTGAATTGCCCAAAATCACCACCCCCAACAGCTTGGAAGTTTAC
>RFYP01000204.1 GCA_009921175.1 Flavobacteriia bacterium
CTGCCGAAGGAGCGGGGATTACGGCAGCGGCCTTTTCCAAGTATATCTCTTTTGCCGGACCCTTTTTGACGGTAGCCGTGGTCTTGTTTGCTGTCTCTACCATGATTTCTTGGTCCTACTATGGCTTGCAGTCGTGGATGTACATATTTGGTAAAAGCCGGGCATCCGACTTGACCTATAAGGTTTTGTTTCTTCTTTTTATTGTCATCGGTGCTGCCGGCGATATGTCAGCCGTTTGGACCTTCTCCGATGCGATGATTTTGGCCCTTGTATTTCCCAATATGATCGGGTTACTACTGCTCTATCCGCGGGTCAAAGAAGAACTCAGTAAGTATATGAACGCAATAGGCGTCTTGAAAAACAACTAAAAAAAATCACCATGTGGAAACGCCCCTACCGATGGTCTAAAAACCAGGGTAGGGGTGTTTTGTTTTTGGCCCTGCTCATAGTTTTCGTTCAGGCATTAGGTCTATTTTAGCCCCAGGAACAAACCTTGGTGTGGGATAGGCAAGACCAACGCCATTGGGAGGAAGTGATGCAGCAGTATGCCAATATTGCCGATATCCTAGAAGCAACTCCTTATCGGTATAATCCCAATTATTTGACCGACTACCGCATTTATCAATGGGGGCTATCACCCGAAATCTTTGACCGTTTACAAACCTTTAGAAAAACGGGAAAAACAATAAGGAATCTTAACCAATTTCAAGAAATTACCGGGCTGGAAGACAGCATCGTCCAACGCCTCAAACACCAATTAAATTTCCCTGCCCCAAGGAAAACCTTTCGCGCCAAGCCCGTCGAAAAAAAACTTGTCAAAAAGGCGATCAATACGGCCACAGACGAAGACCTGCAAAAAGTCAAAGGCATAGGGGCAGTGCGTGCTGCTCGTATTATAAAATATAAAAACTACCTGGAAGGATTTTCGTCCCTCGATCAGCTCGATGAGGTGTATGGCCTTCCAGCTGAGGTAGTTGATGCGTTAAAAAAACAGTTTGAGGTATTGATCCCGGCCAAAATTCACCGCCGTGCTTTTGCACAGATTACGTTGGACAGTTTGTCCAAGCTACCCTATCTCTCATGGAAGAAAGCCCGCCAACTGATAGGCCTTCGCAGTCAGTACCCCCAGCTACCTTTGGACAGTTTGTGGAGGTACAGTAGGCTGAGTGCTGGGGAGATTCAAAGAATAAAACTATATTTGTATTAAAAAGCTATGATAGACTACGAAACCCCTGCGGCCGTGCTAGACAACGAATCGGTAAAAATGGTTGCTGAATCCGCCCGAGACTTCGCGGAGAAATACATCCGTCCCCACGTCATGGAATGGGACGAAGCCCAGCATTTTCCTGTAGATTTGTTGCGTCGTGCCGGTGCACATGGTTTTTTAGGAGTTTTAATTCCCGAAACCTATGGTGGTGCCGGATTGGGCTATCATGAATATGTCGCCATCATTGAAGAAATTTCTAAGGTTGACCCTTCCATAGGCTTGTCTGTGGCGGCGCACAACTCGCTTTGTAGCAACCATATTCTCAGTTTTGGAGACGAAGGACAACGTTTGCGT
>RFYP01000205.1 GCA_009921175.1 Flavobacteriia bacterium
AGGCACAGGACTTGAAATTGTCCTTAGAAAGGTGTCATCTCCAGGGCGACGCTTGTTGTGGTTGAGCGCGGTGGTTTTTGCAGGCCTTCTCCTTTGGGCAGAACTTGCTGTAGGTGTTTTTGGGTCACCCCTTGCCGGAAGTTAAAAATCAAAACTAAATATTATGAAATCATTGAATGAAAACTGGTTTATCATCACCCTTACGGCCGTGGTCTTTGGACTACTTGGCTTTTTGATTGGCCGACAAAACAATCACCACCAATGTCCCATGATGATGGGAGGCCCTGGGATGCATATGAACAAAATGAAGGGCACAGACGTCTTTATGTGGAAAAGTGATGAGGCCATGCCTTTTGACATAGACGGCGGATTTGACATTATGATCGACAGTCTCCATCATCCTGGAGGTAAAAAGGTAAAAGTTGTTGTCAAAAAAGAAGACTAATTTGATTTAAACCCCCAAATTCATGACCTATACAAGTAGGTTTTACACCCTTGGAATGTCGTTGCTCTTGTTGATTGCGGGCTGTAAAAAAGAAAGCACGCAAGGCGAAGAAGAAGAGGTCTTTGTCGATCAGGGAATCAGCAACTATGCCGATGCAGACCCCACAAACGATGTTATGCTTCAGGCTTTTTGGTGGGATAGTTATTCAGATGCTTCGATTTCGGGTTATTCCTCGCTCTATGCATTTTTGGAAGAACAAATCATCGCACTATCCAATGCACATATTGATTTGCTCTGGCTCCCCCCCGCCAGTGAAGGAGAGGGGATGGGCTATCATCCACGGAGACTTTTTGATCTAAACAGCCTTCACGGTTCTGCCGATGACTTACAAGGTTTACTCGAAAAAATACAAAGCCGTAAAATGCACGCCATGGCCGATTTGGTTTTTAACCACCGTGTGGGAACCGATACTTGGACCGATTTTACCGAACCAGCATGGTCCTGTGAGTCTATTTGTAGCGACGATGAAGGAGCAACCAACCCCAATGCCTTTGGCACGAGACCCTGTGGAGATCCCGATGAAGGTGAAAGCTGGGGGGGTGCACGGGACCTGAACCATAAAAGTAGCGAAGTGCAGGCCGGACTAAAAACCTATTTGCAACAACTTAAAAGCAATGGATTTGATGCTTGGCGTTATGATTTTGTCAAAGGATTTCCGGCCAAATATGTGGCCACCTATAACCAATCAACCCCATATTATTTTAGTGTTGGGGAATACTGGGACGGAAACCTTAACGCCCTAAAAAACTGGATCGACCAAACGGCAACCACCGCCGATGGGCAAACAACCCCAAAAACAGCCGCCTTTGATTTTGCTTTAAAATACAAACTCAAAGAGGCTTTAATGGGTAAAAATTACTCCCTTTTGAACGACAGCCCCTCACTTGCTGCTATAGGCTATGGTAATTTATCCATTACATTTATCGACAACCACGACACCGGCTGTATCAACCGGTCGGATTGCGACAACCGCTATGCGCAAAACATAAACGACATCACCCAGGCCTACGCCTATCTCTTGACCCACCCGGGGATTCCCATGATCTGGGGATACC
>RFYP01000206.1 GCA_009921175.1 Flavobacteriia bacterium
GTTTGTCAGTACTTAGGGTTTGAGTAAGGCTTCTAGCGCGGGAAACCCCCGAACGTCGTCGAGGTAATCAATGTCGTTTTTTTCGTCGAGCAGATAGGGCTTTTGGGGTTTTAAATCCCGCAGGGTGTCTTCCAATACCGTTTCCCAGCCCCAGTTTTTATTTCGAAAGATTTTGGGATTGGCCTTGCGCAGTCCGAGTAGGTAGTAGCCACCGTCTTTGGCAGGACCGATGACGGTGGGGTGGGTGTCGAGCCGGTCAAAGGCCTCTTGGAGGATTTGAGGTTCCAGCTCCCAGAGGTCGGTGCCTATGATGACGACTTTGGTATAGCCGTGGGTAAACCCCCAGTCAAAAGCGGCGGCCATTCGCTCCCCCAGGTCTTTACCGGTTTGGACTTTGCAATAGTCCACATAGGGGCTCCAAGGATCGGGTTGTGGGATAAATTCACTGTAGAACAAGGCTTTTTTAACGCTAAGTGGGGCAACAGCCTGTTGGGTTTTTTCGACCAAAGCCTGATGAATCTTTAGCGCCAAGGCAGGTCCCGTCGCTTTGGCTAGCCGGGTTTTTACCTGGCCCAAAACGGCGTTTTTTGTAAAAATCAACAGTAAACTTTGCATGCCTTTAAGGTACTATTTTTTTGGCTTGACTACTGCCTGGTTTTCCGATGAATTTTTGGATGATTTTTTAGGGTGACCCGCTTTTTTTCAGTATATTTAAACATTGCAGAGCCCTTGTGGTTCTTTCTTTCACTGACTATTTCATGGTAAATTTGATGTAGGTTTAGATCCTGTTTTAGGATCGCTTATGGGGTAATGCCCTGAATCGCTCACTAAACAACGAGAAGATCGTAGACAAGACAGGGAGCGGTTCAAAAAACCGTTTGGTTTTCCTCTTGGTTTGGGTGAAAGAAAGTCAAGGGGTTTTTTATGCGGTATTGGGAGTGCTATTGGGAAACAGCCATTTCTTCCCAAGAAGGATTCATTTTGTTTACCAGACTATTTTTCCTTTTTCGGTTGCCATTTTTCAACTGCTTTTCTCTGCAAATCGCCTCCATAGGGGTAGAAAACACCTCAAAATAAACCAGTTTATTACAATTATAACGTGCCGTAAACGAACGAGGATTTCGCTTGTTTTTATGTTCTTGCACGCGTCGGTTGTTACAGTATTTGACCACCAAAAAACTTACCAACCCACCGGCGATGAGAATCACGAATCCGTTGTGGTGAAAAAACCAATCGAACAATAGTTCGGAGGCATGGGTGTATATGGGTAAATAAAGGTGTAACATCAATAAGTATAGCACTAAAAAAGAAATATTTCTTCTTAAAACTAAAAAAATTCAGTCAAAGAAAAAAGTGTACAGTCAAATAGGTGGATTTATGTATATTGAGTAGAAATCCACGTTGTATGAAAAAAGCGTATTACCAACCCGAAGATTTAAAAAAATTTAAAGACATCACCGACTGGAGTCCGGCCCTAGGGGAGAAGTTTTTTGACTATTATCAAACGGTTTTTCAAGAGGGGGCCTTGTC
>RFYP01000207.1 GCA_009921175.1 Flavobacteriia bacterium
AAGTCTTTTTTAAGAGTTGTTCGAGGGTTTTTAGATCATCCGCATTCAGTGCTTTGGCGACCAGTGGACTAACAATCTGAAACATCGCCCGACCCGGAGCCTCGACCACTGTAGCGATAAACAACGCCACACTGTAATAGGCAACGTTTTCCATGGCAACCAAATTTGAAAGCATCGACTTGTCGATGTCCAGTATAAAACTCGCTGCCATGCCCGACATTAATATCCAAAGGCTATAAGATAATATCGACTTAAAATTAGCCGGAAGCCTCCAGTAAATTTTAGGCCGATAGACCTTGAGGCTGTATAAAATCACAATCAGTAGCCGCAGGTAATAGCCCGCCAAAAGCCACAGCATAAACTCATGGAAGCTAAGTATCTCCACCGAAAAGCCCGTCAGCAGGATAAATAGTAATAAACGGGGGTAAAATTCTTTTAAAAAATTGCCGAAAACCGAATTTAAGTGAACACGTAACCAACTAAAGAAAATTTCAAAATAGGCCGTGGCAATGGCGATGAGTAAAATCAAATACGCATAGTCGCCCATACCGGCATTGGAGGCAGATACAAAAGCGGCTATCGATTCGTATTGACCCCAAAAAACACCCCCAACACCCAATATAATCAGCAAGGGAGCAACAAGAGAAAACCACAACAAGGCATCGCGGTCCCTTTGGTCTTCAAAAGAGGAATAGAACTTGATAATGGCATGCTGGACCCCAAAAGACAGAAAAGGCTGCACCAGGTTGGACAAGGCCAAAAGAGCTACCACCAATCCCTGCCGCACACTTCCCAAAAAGGTAGGATATAAATACAAGGTATTCACTGCGCCCAACAAAAAGGCGAGCCCAATGCTCAGGAGGTTATAAAACGACTGTTTGGCTACTACGCCCATCTTTTATTTTTTTTGTTGCTGTAAAATAAGTATCCCCCCACAAAAACCACTATGAATAACATACTTGTTATGCGAAGGGTCGTACCTGTCGTGATAAAGGAAGGACGAAAACGAAAATGTAAGGTATGGGTTCCCTTAGGCACTTCCAACCCTCGTAAAATATAGTTTACTGCATAATGATCAACAGGGATTTCATCGATATAGGCTTGCCATCCTTTGGGGTAATAAATTTCAGAAAACGCTACAAACTGATCTGAAGGGCTGTCAAAGGCATAAACCAGTTCGTTGGGCTGTTGTTGTACCAGTTTGATTTGAGCCAGACTATCCTTCTGAAAAGTCTTTTGCGTTAAGCGGTCAAAATCTTCTTGAGCAATACTCGCCTGACGGCTAAAATCCAGTGTTTTAAGTGCTTCTAAAGCCTCATCGGGTGTGGCGGCTTGCACCAAACTATCGATGGTCCAGGCTGGGCCAAGTGCTTGGGGATTGATCAACGCCTTCGGGGCTTCATTGGCTTCGGCAAAAAGAACATATTTGGTATTGAGCATGTCCAAAAAACCTTCAATTTGATGCGTGACAAAATAGTCATAGGCCTCTTGAAAACGTCTT
>RFYP01000208.1 GCA_009921175.1 Flavobacteriia bacterium
CCTATGCGCATTTGGACCAAGAACAAGCGGAAATCACCCAACTCAAAACCTATTTTATCCAACGTTTAAAAGCGCTTTTTCCCGACCTTCAGTTCAATGGTTTTTCGGAGGACCTAGCGCAAAGTACCTATACCTTAATCAATGTACAATTGCCTGTACCCAAGGACAAAATAGCACTTTTGGATTTTCACCTCGACCTCAAAGGAGTCGCCTGTTCCAAAGGGAGTGCCTGTCAGTCGGGGAGTAGTTCGGGTTCGCATGTCATCCGCGCTTTACACCAGGGAGAAGAAAGTCCTTATCCGTCTTTGCGTTTTTCTTTTTCACATGTCAACACCCCAAAAGAGGTGGACTATGTAATCAGCGTATTGGAAGAATTTGTCAGCGAACAAGTACCGGGCTAGTATTTCCTAAAAAACACTGTTTCATACTGAGTGGTATTTCCACTGTTGTCCTCAACTTCAATGCGTAAATCGTGCTGGGCCGCCTCAAATTTTTGATCCTCAAAATCATAGGTTAGCGATCCGTCTTTGGGTTCGTACTCAAAGCGAGCCCATTGGCCATTGATATAGGTTTTGTAGGACCGAATTCCACTAAAGTCATCGCTTATTTTGAGCTTGAGGTAGCGGTATTTGGACAACCATTGTTCGGGTTTAAAATTGACCGGCGTGATTTGTGGGGCCACACTATCCCGAGCGATGGTGTAGGTGCCTAGGGTTTTGGTTTTGGCCTTCCAGTGCCCCTCTTTGACGTAGGTATAGACGTAGCCGGGTTTGTTTTTTTTGTTGAGCAAAGCGATAAATGACTGCCGTTGAATAAGGCTATCGGATGTCGAAACGGGGAATTGTAGTTCCAAGGCATTGCGGATGGGTAGTCGATTGCGGTCCAAAAACAGCGTGTCTTTTCGGGCGTTGATAAAAAGCTGGTGCGGACGGTAAAGGCTTTTTCTCGGAAAATATACCTCGATACCTCCATAATTAAAAAGGTAATCTTTGTCTGGTGTAATCAGGGTGCCTCTTTCTATTGGGGTTGCACGCTTTTGAGGTTCTGGTGTTGTCCCTTCGATATAGGTTTCTATATAGCTGGTATTACCTGCAAAATCTTCGACCTCGATCAGTAATTGATACGATTTTCCCGGTTCGATGTTGACAAAGCCATCACTTTCCTGTTCGATAAATGAAAGGTCTTCAAAAAGAGGGTCAAATAATTTTTGCACGCGGGTTCCTTGATCGACATAGGTTTTGTAATCGATCAATTGACTAATCCCTTTGGAATCTTGGAATGAAAAAGCATCAAATCGGTACCCAAAAACCGTTTGTCCATTGATGCGCATTCGCAAGGCATATACTCCGTTTTTGTTCCAGCTACGGTCTTGACGGTCAAACAGTTGTAGGCCAAAACCTAAACTACCCGCCCCTTGGATAAGTCGGGTGGCGTAGAGGCTGTCATTGACTTTGTTAAGGCTGATTTCTTCGGCTACCCTAAGGCTGTCATTATTCCTTT
>RFYP01000209.1 GCA_009921175.1 Flavobacteriia bacterium
TCATCCGGCACCATTCACCACATGTAAAACAATGTTAAACCATTGCAACACAAGCGTTTTGTTCGTTTTGATCAAGCGTGGGTGTACAATATGGGTAACAATAGCAACCCGTCTTCGGTGTTTTTGAAGAGCAATAGGCGCGATCAGGCTGAGGGGGCTGTCGGCGGTCTTTGACGGTGGCCAACATTGGTGTGTCAGCTTGGCCGTTTCCCTCACTATCTTTGAATGAAAAAAGCGAGGCAATGTCTTGCCTCGCTGCAAATTTTTGAGATTTTAAGGTCGATATGTGGCCTATGCCTCAGTCGCCGACCTTAATCCCTTTTTCCTTGTAATAACGCAACGCGCCGGGGTGATAGGGCATTGCATTTGCTGGCGCCATTGACGCGGCTTTTGCATTTTTGAACGCCCCAAAGCTAGCTCCAAGTTTATCATTATGCTCAACGATCGCCTTTGTGACTTTATAAACCAAATCGTCCGACACATCGGCATTCGTCATCATCATCCACGGAATTTCCATGATGTTGACTTCTTTTTGCAGGCCGGGAATGTTGGGATTGGGCTTCATGGTGATAATTTTTGCGGCGGGCATGAATTTTTTGAACGCCGCCTGTCCTGCGGGTGAATTATCAAGAGACACATATTTCAGACCACCGCGGTCCCGCAATTGGGCGTTTGATTTTTTCCCGGCGCCTGAATTCAGACTAACCAGAGATACGTCAACCAACCCATCGCCCAATGCAAAGATCCCTTTGACAAAATTAGACACAGGCACCTTTACAAAATCATCATAGGTCATGCCACCATTGGCCAACCCCCCTTCAATGTAATAGGGAATGATCGTCGAGCCTTTATATTCTGAAGCAATCCGAAGCCCTTTAGCTTTGGCTTTCAGATCTGCGATCGTTTCAATGCCGGTGTCGGCAACTACCATAAGCCCCGTTTTCAGCGGGAACATCGTGCCAACTAGCCGCAGATTCTTATTTGCTTTGCCTTCATATGTACCTGTCCCAGTACTCGCAAAGCCAACCTCTACAGCGTTTGCAAATCCAAAATCAAGCTCACCATTGTTAATAAGCGGCAGATACCCGGTTAAAGGCTGGGTACGAGCGGTGATTCCAAGTTCCTGATTGATAATTTTCGCAATTGACTGGCCCGTGTTAAAGCCAAGCGAACCTTGTGAACCGGAACCAATAGATATGACCTGTGCCAGACTGCTGGTCGCAAAAAAGGCAATGCCAAAGACCAGCACTCCTATGTTTTTCAATATCTTAAGCAAAACATTCCTCCCGCTTACTGTCTTATTAGATTAGCAAAATACTAACTACTTGGCCCTGAGTTGCAATAAAAACCAACCCCCGCTGACCAAGATCACCACAACCGCAAGCGCGTTCACCGCCCCGCCAAAAATAGGAACCGGTAATGATGCCATCCCCAAAAAAACAGCAAACAAGCGGTGAGCGGCTGACAAGCTTTTACCAAAATATCCCACCATGCCGACTG
>RFYP01000210.1 GCA_009921175.1 Flavobacteriia bacterium
CGTAGGGGTTGCTGATGAGGTGTTTGACCTTGTTGGGGTTAAACCCTTTGGCGCTAATTTGGTCTGAAGCCTCGACAAACACCGGTTTGGGTAGCAGCGGCTGGAGCAATTGATTGATGGTGTGTATACGATTCTCTAGCCCTTCTTCGGGGTTTTGAAATAGCTCATAGCCTCCGGTGGCTTGGAAACCAATGGCACGGTCTCCCAGGGTGTGACGAAGTTTTTCAAGGCCTTTTCTCCGTTTATCAATCAGTCCCAGTAATTCATCGGTCGATAGGGTATGGCGATCGGCTTCCATCTCGGTAAGCGACCCAAAACAGGCAAACCCGGCATTTTTGGTGCTTGCTCCGTGGGGAAACAATCCGCGTTCTAGAATTGCGATACGGGCCTTGGGGTGTTTTTTGACCACCTCCAAAGCGGCAAAACAGCCCACTATACCTCCTCCAATGATCAAAAAGTCGTAGTGGGTCCAGGCTTGTTTTTCCCAATAGCTAATCATGGGCTAAATGTATAAAAAAAACCACCAGCGGTGCTGATGGTTTGGTCGGGATGACAGGATTTGAACCTGCGACCCCACGCACCCCATGCGTGTGCGCTACCAGGCTGCGCTACATCCCGTAAAGGTTAGATTTAACAAGTCGGGGTGGCAGGATTCGAACCTGCGACCTCCTGCTCCCAAAGCAGGCGCGATAACCGGGCTACGCTACACCCCGAATTTGTGGGGCAAATATAGTATTTAATCAAATGTAACCAATGGTTTTTTACATTCTTTATTTTCGGTGTGCTTTGACCCCTTTTGTCCCAAACTTTGGGGGAGTTATTTCAATTGATGTAGAAAAATGTATAATGAATTAAGGTGTATTTTCAGTACCCGGGGTACAATCTAAGCAAAGCAACTTGTCTGCTCCCATTTTCCAATAATGCCCGGCAAGCTGATAGCGGTACCAATTTTGGTCGTTGTCTATCCCAAAGGCCAACAGATCGGCCACTGCTTTGTCGATAAAAATGGACTGTCCTTGAGGTATAAATAAGGTAAGATCGACTTCTTGTGCCCTGAATTTATTTTTAGCCGGACTGATGAGGTAATCCGTGAGTTGTATGCGATTGTCAGTTACTGAATACTTATAGTTTATCGCTTCGGCAAACTTCTTGGCAGTTGTGTAGTTTTGACCATTGGCTTGCTTTTCGACACGAAGTGAAGCCTGTGCGTTTTCAGAAGCTTTAAGATGAAGTTGAATTTCGTTGGTGTATATCCATTCTTTATCGGTGTTATCGCTGATGATGTCAAAGGCATCATTGTCCCAAAGCCGATCTTTAAATGACAAATCAGGTCCCTTTGATAGGTAAAGGGTGTCTGTGGCCTTGAAGTCTAAGTTCTGGGTATTTCGTGTACTGACTTCAAAGGCATGGGATTTTACTTCTTGCAAAGCGACGACTCCGATACTCAGTATAGCAATCAGCCAAAGCCCAAGTAAACTCAGTAAGAACACCCC
>RFYP01000022.1 GCA_009921175.1 Flavobacteriia bacterium
CGTCGAAAAAGGCTGGAAAGGCTGGTTAGAAGACCGTCGTCCCGCCTCGAATGGTGACCCATACAAAATTGCGGCGCGAATTATCAAAACCGTAAAATCAGCTAAGGTTTAATTTAAATTTTAAAATTTGACTTTCTGAATCCCGGCCAAGGCCGGGATTTTTTTTAGGTAAACAAAGAGTATAAAAACAGGCCGTATAATACCAATAAAATAATGCCATCTACACGGTCTAAACGGCGACCGGATGGAAAAAATACCAAGGGCAAAATCAAAAGGGCAATCCCAATCATCCAATACAAATCGTTGGTGAGCAGGCCCTTATCGACCACCTCAACCGGAATGATTAGGGACGTAATGCCCAGCACCGCCATGATATTAAAAATATTAGAGCCGAGCAGATTGCCCAATGAGATGGCTTTTTCTTTATTGATCACAGCGATAATCGAGGCCGACAACTCAGGAATACTTGTACCGATGGACACGATGGAAATGCTGATAACCCGCTCGCTTACCCCCATGCTTTGCGCCAAATGCACCGCCCCGTAGATCAACAGCTCGGAACCTAACCAAAGGGCCGCCCCGCCGATGAGTAAAAATAAAAGGGTTTTACGCCAAGGCAGTTGGGCATCGTCTTCGGGAGCTTCGTCCACCACAGCCACTTTTTGAAAGCGAATCAGGTAAAACAAAAAGAATACCAACAGACCAAATAAAATAGCACCTTCTCCTCCACTTAAAACACCGTCAAAATAGATAAATGCACCAAACAACACACTGGCCAAAATCATCATGGGCCAATCGGTGGTATAAAAACTTCGGGTAACTTCGATGGGCGAAATAATAATCGTCACCGCCAACACAAACGCCAGGTTGGCGATGTTGGACCCCACTACATTGCCCAAGGAAATATCTGGATAGCCCGCCATAGCCGATTGCACACTGACCAACAATTCGGGTGCAGAGGTAGCAAAAGAAACAACCGTCATCCCGATGACAATTTTGGGAATCGAAAACAAAAGCGACATGATTACGGCTCAAGAGGTTGCAGGTTTGAATCCTGCCGAGGTCACCACAAATGCAAACCCTGTATTTAATTACAGGGTTTTCTTTTTTCTGGAAGGAGTAAGCCTAGCAAACTTGCGTTTTACAGCTACAAGGACTAAATTACCCTTGTAAAGTTTCCCAAAACAACGGTTTATGAAACACACTCTTTTTTTGCTAACGGCCATGCTTTACTTTCAGGGGCATCTGGGCCAAGCTCAAAACATACGTGCCCGAGATTACGGGATTAAAATCGGGGTTTTTCCTCCCGGTAAATGGAATGCCATCACCGATGTGGCAGGGGTTTCGGTGGGTCATACTACCTTGATAGCGGGAACGGATATCCGTACGGGGGTTACGGCAATCATCCCCCATCAACAAGACCTTTATCAATATAAAGTACCTGCGGCAATCTATATCGGCAATGGTTTTGGCAAGCTCACCGGCTATAGCCAGGTCAAAGAACTGGGAAATATCGAAACCCCAATTGTGTTGACCAATACCCTGAGTGTACCGGAAGCAGCTGGGGCCTTGATCAACTATACGCTAAATCAACCGGGCAACGAAGCAGTTCGTTCGGTCAATCCTGTGGTAGGCGAAACCAATGATGGCTACTTAAATGATATCCGGGGGCGGCATATCCAAGAAAAAGAGGTTTTAAGCGCCCTGGCTTCCGCCCGAACTGGGCCAGTAGCCGAGGGCAATGTGGGCGCTGGGACCGGAACGGTTAGCTTTGGCTTTAAAGGTGGGATAGGCACCGCCTCTAGAATCATACCCACCGCCTTGGGCGGTTATACCGTGGGGGTATTGGTGCAGAGTAATTTTGGTGGGGTGTTGGAAATCAACGGTGTGCCGATTGGTCAGGCCCTTAAAAAATTCTCTTTTGCCAACGAGTTGCTTAACAATGTGGACGGCTCCTGTATGATCGTTGTAATGACCGATGCCCCATTGGATGCCAGGAACCTCGAGAGGGTGGCTAAACGGGCCATGCTGGGACTGGCCAAAACTGGAGGGATCGCCTCCAACGGGAGTGGGGATTATGTCATTGCCCTGTCCGTAAATCCCAAAAACATAGCAGCCCTGGCCAAAGATGGCTCAATGTATAGCCCCGAGCTACTCAAAAATGAGGCGATGAGTCCACTATTTCTTGCGACCATCGAAGCCACCGAAGAAGCCATCATCAATGCGCTGTTTGCTGCAGAAACCCTTAGCGGTAAAGACCAACGACAGATTGAATCTATCCCCAAGGCGCAGGTCATCGAACTCATGAAAGCTTATAACAAAATAAACGAGTAGTCTTTATAATAAAAAGCCGTTGTTTTAACCTTGGACTTGTATTTTTACCGTTTATTGGCCTAAATTAAAAAATTCAAAAAAATGCGATTTTGAGGCTTTTTTGCCCAAAATCGCTCGTTTTGGATCATTTTTAGCGGTTTTTGCTGTTTTTTACACCTTTTTCACAAGAAGTGAATTATTAAAAAATTCGGGCGAGTAGGCGTACCTTTAATTCTCCTCCAGCTGATCGGCTGCGGGTATCCAACGAACACTTAAATCGGGATCGTCCATGTCTTGATCCAAAGGAAACATGGGTCTTTTGATTCGTTGATAGCCGAGACGCTCTAAATCTTGATCGACTCCGCCAGGGGTCAGGGCCATGATCCAATCTCCACGCATATTGTAGAGCTCAGGGACCAAATAGCCAATTTTTACCACAATGATATCTGCCGATCTGGGTGATAGATTAAGTTGGGTAAAGTCTTTTTCGTAATGGTAGGGCTTGCGTTTTTGGGTCACAATCACCCGGATGCTTCCTACGCGAACAACTGCTTCGGTTTGGGCATGTACATCACCTTCCCGCAGGGCTTCGACCGTGCCCTCCAAAAGAATGGGTGGGGCATAGCGGTCATCGACCTGAGCGCCCACAGGAGCAGAAACTCGACCACCTACCCCTACTTTTTTTGCTGCTTTTATCAATTCGGGGCCCGGTATAGAGGCATAGATCAATTCGGGGCCGTCAGCAGTTTTAAATGCCGGATGGTACAACAGCTCACGTAAAGTCCAGGTGACATCCCCGGCACCTCCAGCTGTGGGATTGTCGCCCATATCACTGATGATAAAGGGTTTTTTGGTAGACTGCAAAGCCATCGTGACACTTTTTTCAAGACTGGCGGTTGGGGCGACAAATTCAAATTGATGGCGAACCTCCCAAAATGCATTGGCAAGGGTTTCGGCACTGTTCTGTACTGCCGCTTGATCATCGCCAGTTACCATTACAACGGCATGGTTACGGGGCTCATCGGCCCAGGCATAACCAATCCATATTGCAGCATCGATTACACCCTCTTTTTCGGTTTGAGGAGCCACTTGGGCATAGAGGCTTTTTCCCGGTTCGATACGGGTACTTGTTTTTTCTCCGGGTAACAATATAGGTACGGGGATCCACGCCTTATAGGTTGGTTTTCCCTGGCCATTGTCCAGGCGCTCTAATAACAAATCTACCGCCCGCTGTTTGGATTCCAAGGCATCTTCATGGGGTGCCATTCGGTAGCAAGTAATCAAATCCGAATGGGCCGCCAGACGTTCGGAAACGTTACCGTGCAAATCCATCGAAGTTGAAATCAAAACATCCGTCCCAATTTGCGCCCGAATTTGCGCGATAAAATCGCCCTCTGGATCGTCTAGTCCCTCGACACTCATGGCTCCGTGTATATCAAAAAACAAACCATCGTAGGGCTTTCCCGCTTTAAGCATCGTCAAGGTTTTGTTCACCAACGAATCATAGGCCGCCCGGCTAACCATCCCCCCGGGTAAGGCATGGCCCCGTAACGTAGGGGCCCAGTCGGCCGCCTGACGCTGTGGGCTATCGGGTGTCAAAAAAGGGTAATACTCAAAAACAGCTTCTCCCTCCCGAGCCAAAAAGGCAGCAGCCTCGGTTTTGGCTGGTGAAAAGGTGCTGGACTCTATGGCCAGTCCGGCGATGGCGATTCGCGGTTTGTCCACTGGAGACGACTGGCAGGCCCCAAAAAGGAAAAAAACCAAAAGAAGACTTCCGAAAAACGGTCGGGTGAATGTATGCATGCTTAGGGATTTGAAATGGTGAGTTCAAGTATGGTATCGGTTGAGTCGAGCACCAAGGCCGACAAGTCGATTTGCACCCCAAAACGGCTTTGTTTATAGGGTAGTTTTTTTTGGGTATCGTAGTGACGTACACTGTTGATTTTAACGGGTACATCTTCCAGGTGTACAATTTTTACCTGGGGGTCTAGGACATGAAGAAATATTCGGTTGCCCTTACGGGTAGCGACATACTGTTCGTGGGGGGTCAACGGGCTTTTATCGGTTCCGTAAACGGTGGGACCATAAGTTTTGAGCCAGTCTCCCATTTCCAAGAGGGATTTTTTATGTTCGGGCTGAATTTCTCCGTTGGGCATCGGGCCAACATTCAATAATAGATTGCTTCCATAGGCCGCGGCTTTGACCAGGTAATGAATCAACTCACGGGTCGATTTGTGCCGGCGGTCTTGTAAGTTAAAGCCCCACGAACCGTTGATGGTTTCGCAAACTTCGAGGGGTACGTTGCCAATTTGATCTTCGGGGGTTCCCCAACCCGTAGTGTTTTTTCCGGGCAGGTCTTTTTCAAACATTTGAAAATCTTCCCCTTCCAATATCCCCAAATGGTGGTTGTTGCCCACCAAGGCTTGGGGTTGTAATTCATGAATCAAGCCATAGAGCTCGTCATAATGCCAATCGACTTGTAGAGCACCAAATTTTTTACCGTCCCATTTTTTTTGGTCCCAATGTCCATCAAACCATATCCCACCGATGGGTCCGTAATTGGTAAGCAATTCCCGCAGCTGGGCTTTCATAAAGGCGATATAGTCTTCCCACTTGCCTTCTCCCCTGCCGGGAATTCCTGTTCCGGTACGGCCCCGTGGAAAATAATCATCCCGGTACCAGTCCAGCAATGAATAGTAGAAAAAGAGTTTGATGTCCGCTTTTTGACAGGCTTCGGCCAGGGACTTAAGTACATCTTTTTTATAGGGAGTAGCCTCAACGATATCGTAGGAGGTCACCGCAGAATCAAACATCGAAAAGCCATCGTGGTGGCGACTGGTAATGGTTATGTATTTCATGCCCGCCGCTTTGGCCATTTGCACCCAGGCTTCGGCATCAAAGGCGATGGGGTTAAAAAAACCGGGGAGCTTTTGGTATTCATCAATCGAAATATTTTGATTGTTCATCACCCACTCGCCATCTCCCAAAATACTATACACCCCCCAATGGATAAACAATCCAAATCCCGCCTGGTCAAACCATTCCCGGGCGGCAAGGTTTTCGGGGCTGGGTGTATAACCTTGTCCACGGGCATGTTGAACACCCAGGACTAAAGTCAATAGAAGAACAAAAGATAAAAAGATGTTTTTCATAACCTAAGAATTAAAGTTCACTTAGGGTTTTTTTGATTTGTTCCAAATGTTCGGCTTTAAGCGAATTGGCATCAAAAAATGTAATTCCAGCAGCCCCTTGGTCCTTAACCATACGGATAACATCTGGAATCTCTTCAGGTGATAAAGAAGGTACATAAACACCGCTGCTTAACTCGGTAGTTTTGGCCTGGAGGTCGGTCAGTCCTTGTCCGGTGGCAAAGCCAATCCAGTCGATCGATTCGTTATAAAAATTGTGATACAACATGGGGTAAACACGGTCAACATCCCATTTGTCCCAGCGTTGACGTACCATATTAGCGGCCATCGTCGGATAGGGAAATACGGCGGCTGTCAATATTTTTCCTTTTTGATGCGCCCGTTGGTAGGCTTGATTCACTACATTACGAATCGCATTTAGGCGAAATTGGCGCCATTCGACATCTAACTCTGGGTGTTCGAGCTCCATCGGGTCGCGATGATGAACGGCCTTATAAGAATCACGGCATACTTGACAATAACAAAAATCAAATTCGGGCAATTCTTCGTTTTGCACCAAATCGTATTTGGGCAACAAGCCAATGGGTAAAAAGATATCGACAAAACGAATATAGTCCAGGTGAACACTGCTCACATCGGGTACCCCAGCCAGCCCATCGACCAAACTCAGGATATGCTCCACTGCGTCGGAACGGGAGGGACAAAGCCATTGGTAATAGTTAACATAGGGGCGGGTATCGTAGCAAGAGTTCCCTTCGCGACTAACGGTGTACCATTCGGGATGTTCCAAGGCTACCGGATCACCGGGGCGGTTCATCGTAAACATCCACGCATGCACGTCCAAGCCGTGGGCTTTGGCTACGGGTGTTACTTCAGCAAGAATTTCAGGATTGGTCCCCGTATTTACCAACACCTCGTTAAACCCAGCCTCTTTTAGCCGAGCAAAAGTCTCGGTGTATTTTTCTTGGGAGGTTTTGGCGTTGATCGTTATCCAGGCTCCCACCTTAAAGGTTGAAGGCTCTTGTGGAAGGGGTGTGTCCGTTTGGCATGCCAAAAAAAGTAAGGGAATGCCCCAGAGCAGGGACTTTATTATTTTTTTATAAAATGATCCGTTTTCCATCGTATTGAATTTTATAAGTGGTTTTGGTAATCGGGCTTTCGGTAAGCCAGTAGCTATTTTCGCCTTCGGCAAAATGTTGAAAATAGACGTCATGCCCCCGAAAGCGAGCCTCGTAACGAGGGGTTATTGGGGTACCGGCTTTAATTTTTTTAAGTTCAGAACGGTAGTGGGTGTACATCCATTTCCAGAGGGCAGCATCTTCGGGGAGGGCTACAGCATCGGTGGACTCATCGGCAAAAAAAACATAGCCCCAGTGTTCGGGTTGATGCATATTGATAACTCCCTGTGGGCTCCATACCCAATTGTATTCGGGAAGATAGCGGCCTAGGGAATCTTTTTTACGGCGGTATTGGCCATCCTCAAGGTCAAAATCCCAATTGACCCGTGAAAAATTCATTCGCCAAAACGTATTTCGGGGAGGCTGAGCATTGAGCATCCCACGTTGCATGCCTTCCCATGGAAGGGCCATTTCCAACTGCCAATAGGAATCGGAATCCGTGGGGTCGTTTAGCGTACCCGAGACTGTCACTGCGGTTTGCAAACCACTAAGGTCCCAACTGGTATCGGCTTTGGTTTTGTTGCGGTAGGGTTTTTCTAAAAACAAATCCCACACCGTATTTAGGGCATTAACCTCGACTTCTAAATACTGGTGGGTGTCCCCATCGGGATCGATAAACAGCTCAAAATCGTTATTGTAAAAAATAATGGTATCCCGTTGACGGAGATTGCCCCAAATATGGGGGTCATAAAGTCGGGCGAGGATATAGTAGTGGGTGTCATCCCAAAGCATCTTGATACGCGTGTCATAGGGTGGTTTTTCGACCCCTTCGATGTCGATAAAATCATCCGTCCAGGGGACTAGCTCCCAAACTCCTGGGTCCATTTGCCCATCAATAAGCGGTTGTTGGGCGGTAAAAGCGGCCTTATAGGATTTGGGCAAGGCAGTTTCAAGAATCTCCGGTAAGGGATTGGTTGAACAGGCCATACTCATTGCGAGAAAAACCACCATAAATAGGGAGGTGATACAATGTGATTGAATTATTTTTTTATCATCCATCTTGGTTTGCTTAGGGATTTTTGTTTCGATTGAGTAGCCATTCCAAATTAAAACGGGCAAAATATAAGCCTTGCCCATCGCGTTCATAAAAAAGACCTATGCTGTTGTCTTGAAGCACCACCAAATCCGAATAAGCCGCCGTCCCTGCATACACTTCTTTACGGAGGGGCCACGTTTCCCCCTGGTCAAAACTCACCATGACCGACATCTGGTGTCGGGTGGTCGTGCTATAGGGACCAGAATAAAGTAGTATTTCGGCCTGCTGGTAGGGCCACCCGATGATACTGGATTGACACACAGGTGATATTAAGGCAGCATCAAAATAGGTTTCGTCCCATAGGGTACCGCCGTCTTTGCTCAGGGCGACCAAACGGGTTTTGGTCGCTCCGTTTTGTTCACGTATATTAAGCATTAGGCGTCCATCAGCCAACTCGACACCTATGGCCTCGTTGGAAGAAGGCACATCCACGTCTGGGCTTACCGACCAGCTTTGGCCATGATCATCGGAATAAAATCCATAGGCCCGGTATTCGTTAAACCCGTCTTGTGGGGGACCGGCCGAATGATTGGCCGGTATGTATATACGTCCTTTATAAGGGTCTTGACTAAGTTGGAGGGCATGGCCTGGGGTGACGGCATTTGTCCGCCAATCCAAGGCACTTCCTGGTTGATTAAAATGCACATGGTCGGTAATTTCTTGGGGAGAAGTCCAGCTTTGGCCGTGGTCAGTACTCGTTATAAAATGTACCCCACGAGAACCCTTTCCTTCTCGCACCTCGTATTCGGAAGCGGTCCCAGTATTGTAAAACAAAAACAAACGTCCATCAGGGTATAGGGGATCAAAACGGTCCACCACCGGAGCCGGGTTTCCTACTTGGAGACTGTCGTTGTCTACTACCTTTTGGGGAGGCGACCAAGTTTTTCCCTGGTCGGAACTGCGGAGCACCAGCAGGTCGACATTGCCAAAATCGGCACAGCCGGAGACTCGCCCTTCGACAAAGGCCACCAAAGTCCCATTGGGCATTGTGGTGATAGCCGGAATTCGGTAACAGGCATAGCCCCCCAGTCCATTGGTCAAAAGGGCTTGCTCTTCAAAAAAAGTGGGCAAAGGTGTACAGGACAAGGGTAGTCCTAGCAATGCCAGCAAAGAAAGTACCCATACAAATCGAACGAGCATACGTCACTAAAAATTACTCAGAATAATATTAAACTGATGTTTAAGATACTATTTTTTGGTCTTTTAATATTATTAATAAATAATACTAAAATTAAAAATATATCAGTCTATTGATTAAAGTCTTTTGAAATAGAACCTTATTATTCAATTATCATCTGTCCATTAATATCAATTGAAGTTTTGCCAAAAGGATCTAAAATAAAATCTATTAAAACCGAAAAATCCCCACGAGTAATTAAAGAATTAGGATCTTTTTCTTCTAAATTGTATTGTTCTAATGTTTTTTCTAAGTATGAAGGGTTTAAAAGCCCTTCATCTTGCTTATTGTGATGAAGTGCAATTAAAAGTAACCAATTTAATGTACTCTTATAACTTAGAGATTCTGGTAAAGGAAATTTAACAAGATTAACATAGTCTTTAAGCCCTAATAATAATTCATCTCGATCAATTATTTTGTTAGGGTAAAACCACATTTGATTTTTCCAGCCTTCGTTTTTACCTACACCGCGTAGAATTCCCGTTGAGCCTATCCGTTGATAGGCCTGAAAATGCTGATGGTCAGGTGGAACATCCAAATAGGGTTGTATATACTGACCCTGGTCCAGCAATTGCTGCTGTAATTTGCGAATGGGATATGCTTTGGGAGTTGTACCTGCCAATATAGACTGGGCAGCCAATAGGCCGGCAACATGACCGATTTGCAAGACCACAGGCTGAAGGCGTGTAGTACCGTTAACTAGGTTGCTTACCGAAATGGACTTTTCGGCAACAATAAAATTTTCTACTGCTTTGGGCAAGAGACTTCCCAAGGGCAATGCATAAGCCGGGATGGGGTAAAAATAGAGCTTGGGCAAGGTGGCTACTTGGGGATGACGATCGTGGTGGTGGTCTACCGGATAATCCCCTACAGCAATGCCCGTGCGGTAAAGGGGATCTTTTTGCCCGTAGGGCTGTGCCAAATGATTGAGGGTAAAGGTTACCTCACCTGCAATTCTACGCGACTCTCGATGGTAGGGAATCAGTGGGAGGCTGTCGGCAGTGGGAAAGGTGGTGTCCGACAAATGGTAATGGTCATAGCCTAATTCGGTTTGAATAAAGTACAAAAACTGCAAGCTGCGTAATTTGGCCTGTTCAAAGGCCGCCTGCCGAGCCAAGGGGTCTAGTTCTACGGCATTGACATAATAATCGTTGCCAAAAATAGGCCAGTTGATCATCACCTCCCCACTGGGAAGCTGCCCGTAAGACATCATTTTTTCTTTGCTCCACAAAATACGTCCGTTGAGTTGGTTTGGGTCACATTGGTCATTTAGGGCAGCGCAATAAAAAATAGCGGGATCATAGCCGGCTGGCTTTTTTAGGGGGACTTTTCGGCCATAATTTTTTAAAATCATCACATAGGTAAGGTCCTGAATGATCGAATTGGGGGTATCGGGGGCGATAGTTTCCCCAAACGTGTCTTTGCTATCCATTCCTAAACGGTAGGGAATTTTGGCCTTGGCGGCCACATCTCCCAGTTCGGTGGCGTCTATCACGATAGCGCCGGCAAAGTGGTTGATTTGACCCAGAGTATCTACCGTTTCGACCTGCCATAAGCCCGCTTCGTCCTGGTGAATGTCTGAAAAGGTTTGGTGATAAATAATATTGAGCAAGGGCTCCTGATCGACCATATTTTTAAAAATGGCTGCGCCAACTGCGGGATCAAACAGGTGATTGCTCACCCAACCGGTGCGCAGGGCCTTGGCCGAACCATAACGGCCAATAAGGCTGTCGCGAAATTCACCCCAAAAGCCGGAGGGCAATTCGGCATTTCCATCTATGGCACTCACTCCCGCACTGGTGAGCATACCCCCTAACCAGGGTCCTTCGACCAAAAGAACAGTAGGCACCCCTGAGCGTGCACTGCTAAGGGCCGCAGCCACTCCACTGGTGCCCCCTCCTACTACCAGTACCCTATCTTTAGGGCCTTGGGTACAAGCCATAACTCCGATTAGTAGAAACCATAATATCGGATTAAAAGTCCGGTGCAATTGTATTGGATAACGCATCATTTTGTTAAGCTGTTTTATGATGAATTGCATAAAAAAAGCGAAGGAGAAATAACTTCTCCTTCGCATAAATTTACAGATAAATTTTTACAAATTATTTATCCCACCAAACGCGTGTTGTAAACTCGTTAGGCCCTTGTCGAGAAAGAGCAGCTGCGAAATTTTCAGCATTGGTACTTTCTTCACTCATTGGGTAAATCAGACGTCTGGGAATGGTACCATTAGTTACGTTACCATCATAAACAGCTTCACCACCAAAAGGTTGAAGAACGGGGAATCCGGTTCTTCTCCAGTTTGCAAACGCTTCATACTCGTTGAGGAAAGTAGCCGCCCAATATTGTGAGTGGATCATTTCCATTGCATTGGCAGCGTCAAAAGGACGCGCAGCCAAATAATCAGCTACTTGAGCATCAGAAATCGCTGCTGCATTAGGATATAACATACTTAGCATCTGCATGGCAGCCTTTACACCGTTATTATAATGTGTAGCTGCATCACTAGAAATCCATCCACGTGTCGAAGCTTCAGCCTTTAGAAACTCTACTTCTGCGTAAGTTTGGAAGACCATAGGAGCATCCTCACCAGTAATTACACCTCTATTGGGCTCTGCATATACTGTATTATCATTTCCGTACTTTGCCTCAAGTGCACCAGAAGTTAAGCCATTGGGCATACCAATTAGGTCTGCAGGATTGGTACTTCCATCGCTACGACGTGCTCCCAAAATGGGTAATCTAGGATCACCTTGTAAAAAATCAACAAAGGTTTTGGAAAGGCGTGGGTTGCCGTCGGCACTAAACACCTCTCCGTGACCATTTTTATTAATTCCTGCAGGGCCTAAAGTATGTTGGATATAGGCAATATCTCCATTGGAACTCATCGTGCCTGCGCTAATGGCTTTGGTTGCCCAAGCCTGTGCAGTGGCCGCATCAGCTTTGGTCAAACGCATGGCCAAACGAAGCATTAACGAGTTTCCAAAACGGCGCCACTTATCAACGTCTCCTTGGTAGACCAAGTCTGAAACACCTAGAGTATTTGCGCCTAATTGTCCGATACCAGCTTCTAGCTCAGAAAGCATATCCATATAGATGTCTTGCTGCGCATCATAAGCAGGCTTAAGAATTCCTTCGATATATCCTTTTCCGGCTTCAGAATAAGGGATATCTCCATATAGATCTGTTAATCGGTGGAAAATAAATACACGCCAAATACGTGCTACTCCCATTGCCGTTCCGGAGTTACCCTCTTCGTTTAACTGGTTAATAATATCTTCAATCTCTTTTACCTGCTGAGGGTAAGCGCGATCAAAAAGTGATGTTGCATAGCCATCATTACGGGTGTAGAAATTCCCAGTCCAGTAAGTAGCTGTCGAGCTCATATGTTGAACTATCATAGATGAATAAATCAAACTCGCTCTCCAGTTTTCATAACGCTCCCCAGAGGTACGCAAAAACACAGATGCCAATTTATTGTTTACATCAATTTGCGCAGCTTTGGTTGGGTTGATGTTCATTTCATCAAAGCCTTTGTCAAAATCACAGGCGATGAATAGTGAACTTGCTAAAATTAAGGTTAAAAACTTTTTCATTTTAATTAAAATTTAAGGTTCACATTGATTCCTAAAGAACGTGGAACGGGCATACCGAACCACTCAAGGCCTTGAGAGTTTCCAACATTATATCCAGATTCTGGATCTACATTTTCCACACTGTTGCTCAAAAAGAAAAGGTTTCTTCCGATCAACGAAACTGTGGCACTTTCGATATGAGTACCTTCAAGTGCAGCATCTGGAATGGTATATCCAATCGACATTTGACGCAGTCTTAGATAGTCTGAATCGTAAATTGATTCTTCGGCAATAGAGTATGTCCTTCTCCAATAATCCTCGATACGGTTGGGTGCAATACTAGTAGTAAATGCATTTCCGTTAGCATCTACTCCAGAAACAGTAAATCCGTTTTCACGTCCATCTGCGTCTATAGTAGCTTTATGTGCTCCAAAATATTTAGACATCGCATTGGTTCCAGAGTAAACTTGTCCGCCACTTTTTCCTTCGATTAAGAAGCTAAAATTATAGTTCTTGAAGCGGAAGCTGTTGGTGATCCCTATTGAAGTAGGCGCTACACCAAAACCGAGAATTTTACGTGGTCCAATTTGTGGAATCGGCGTTCCATCAGATTCAATATCGTGAACAATGCGCCCTTGGGCATCACGAACATAAGATGTTCCAAAAAGTGCACCATATTGCTCTCCAACAATATGAGTAACATTCAAGTTACGTGAACGGGGTTCTTCCATGGAAATATTACCCCCAGAATCGTTAGTTGAAACAATGGTTGATTCATTGTTAGAGTAATTAAGGGTAAGATCCCATGCAAAATCGTCATTACGAATGGGTGAGAAGTTGATCAATGCTTCGATCCCTTCGTTTGTTACTACCCCAAGATTTGCCAATGCACTTCCATAACCTGATGTGGGAGAGGCACTAACCCCTACGATATCTCCATTGGTTTCGTTGGAGTAATAGGTAAGGTCAAGTGACACTTTGTTGTCAAATAAACGGAGATCTAAACCAACTTCTGTTTCATCCTTTTCAAAAGGAGTGATGTCAGGATTAGGTATGGATCCGTTGGAAATAGTACCCAAAGAGGCGTTTTGATGGCCTTGTCCATAGATACCATAAGTTAGGTTTAACTGGTATGGACTATCGGCACCACCTGCTACTTGCGAGTAACCGGCACGTAGTTTAGCAAAAGAAACTATTGAGGGCAGAGTCATTAAATCAGACAGTACTATACTTAAACTCGCAGAAGTGAATAGGTCATTATTCGGAGTTTCTTTATTGGGTAATGACAAGGTAGAGAACCAGTCATTACGTGCTGTCAGTGTTAAAAACATCGCATCTCTAAATCCAAATTCAGCAGAACCATAAGCAGAATTAATTTGCTTTTCACTGAATCCGTAGCCGTTTCCTTGATTTTGTGTATTAGCCACATTGTATAGGAAAGGTACAATAAAATTGCTTCCGCTGGCAGAAACTGACTGTCCACGTTGGTAGTTTTGTCCAATACCTACAAATGCAGTTACTGATAAGTCATCAATGATTTGGAAATTATTCATCCCCAAAAACAAATCTGCATCGTGTTGGTTATTTGTCAATTTGTATTCGCTCATAGATCCAAGTGGTTGATATGCAGTACCGTAAGGCGTGCCACTTGTTCGGTGGTAGTCGTAACGGTCAACTCCAAAACGACCTCTTAAATAAAAGGTGTCATCGAGGTCAAAACGCACATCTGCAGAACCAATAAAACGCTCTTTTACTGAGTTGTCAAAATACTGGTACGCTGCAAACCAAGGGTTTTGTGAATAAGTATTGTCACTGGTACGGAATTCTGTACCATCAGCATTGGTTCCAAGTCCGCCCTCTCCCAACATATCGTTAACATCGATCGAAGGAGCAAATAAGCGAATACCAAAGTTGGCGTTACCGGGAGAATCCGACAAACGTGGAGCACCTATTGCGTCATCGTTGACGTACTTCAAATTGAGTGTTGCGGTTAATTTCTTGTATTTCTGTGTCGTATTAAGACCTAAAGAATTACGCTTTAATGTTGAATTCGGAATAATGTCTTTATTACTCAAATTGGTAAAGGAAAAACGTGTATTAGAATTTTTACTAGTAGAGTTTACCGCTACTGTATTGATGTAGGTCTCACCTGTGCTGTAAAATTTTCTAAGGTTATTCCCTTTGTAAGAGTAAGGTCTAGAAACACCATCCCATTGCTCAACAGAAGCCCCATTCATACGAGGCCCCCAGTTGGCATAAGTATCGATATTATCTGAGGTAGTCGAATAATCCCGTCCTTGACCATAGGTGGTTTGAGGATCATAGGGATCATTGCGAATATCGTCAAACTGAGCTGAGCTGCTCACTTCAACGCTCATACCTTCTCCTACTCCGGCTCCTGATTTAGTAGTGATGATGATTACACCATTTGAAGCTCGAGAACCATAAAGGGCTGCAGCAGCACCACCTTTAAGTACAGAAATGGACTCTACTTCATCAGGGTTAAGAGCGGAAATACCGTCCCCGGAATCAGCTCCACCCCATACACCGGCAGAACCTAGGTTGGAGTTGTTGATGGTAATACCATCGATAACGTAGAGCGGTTGGTTGTTGCCCGTCAAGGAACTGTTACCCCGGATAATGACTCGGGTAGAACCCTTGGCACCAGCGGCGTTACCGGTGATTTGCACCCCGGCAATTTTTCCTTGAAGGGAGTTAATTGCATTGGTGGTTTTGTTAGCACTTACTTCTGAACCTTCAACTTGGGTAACTGAATAACCCAATGCCTTGACGTTTCTTTTAACCCCTAAAGAGGTTACAATAACTTCATCAAGACTGTTGTCTGGCTCTAGATTGATGTTAATCGCGGACATACTTGTCACAGCAACGCTCTGTGAAGCGTATCCAACAAAACTGATCGTTAAGTTATCTCCAACATTGGCTTCAATGCTAAAGTTACCATCAAAATCAGTCGAAACACCATTGCTAGTACCTGTAACTAAAACGGTTGCACCCGGCAGGGGCATCCCGTTCTCATCGGATACAGTACCAGTGATTGTCTGCGCCTGTACAACAACCGCAAACAATGCCATAAGCACTGTAAAAAAGAGATGTTTAGATTTCATTTATAATTAATGTTTAAATGGTTGATAAACTAAAGGTATATCTTTTTAACATTACTTTCACAATTGAAAAGTATTTTTTTTGAGGATCCCCTAAATTTTTTAATGGATTATTGTGTGATTGACCAATCAACCTTATCCTCTACCCGGGTCAATAGCCTAGCGATTGGGATTATAGAACATATCACCAAATTCTTTTACCTCACAACAAGCTCATCGGCAAATATCCAGGAAGGAAGTCCAGCCGCATGATGCCAATAAGGGGCTTTTTGGAGGTTTTGTGCACGTATCTTTATATACCGCCCATTGGCTTGGAGCTGTGAAAGGGCAAATATTTGATGATCGTTTATTTGGCTATTGGGATTAAGCGGTGATTGGCTTTGAACGGCGGGTAAATCAATCCAATTTTGGCCATCCACTGAAATCGAATATTGAACCTCAGTCGGAAAAAAAACGATATGATTGGTGACCTGTAAAAAAGCCATTTCAATATGCTCAAGGGATTGAACTTCACCCAGGTCAACTACTGCTTCAAGATGGTTGCCTTCAAACCCCAGCCAATTGGAAAAAAAACTACTTCCCCCAAATGCACCATCGGTCAGCACTTGTGGATTTTCGTCTGCATATTTTTTGGGTGAGGTATTGAGTGTAACGTGTTTTCCTACTGCGCGGTTGGGGGTCAATACACGGTCTAACATCATACGGTAACTCGCTAGATATTCTGCCACTGTAAAACGGGTTTCGTTCATGGCTGTAATCCCTTCTTCTTGGGTAACTGTTTCAAAACGAGTTAGTAAATCAATAACCTTTGGATTAATTTCTTTTTCGGAGGATTTCATGGCAAAGCCGTCCAAGCCTTTGCGATAGGCTTCTAATAAGGCATAATCAATTGATAATCGAGCTTCGGCCACCCGGTTCTCCAACTGGCTTTGTCCTGCAACGGCAGCAGCAGCAGCATCAAACAAGCGGTTGTATTCACGGAGTTTCTCTGATGCCAAAAAACTATCAAATCCTTGCGAAGGGTCTCCATACAAAAACAGAAAGAAAGGCTGAGCCTCTGCCATAGCCTCAGAGATACGATTGATGTAAGTCAAAATATAGGGGCCGGCAGCGCCATAATAGCCCGACGTATAATCGGCTAATAACGCGTTAAAGTCTTGTTCGGGGTCCCACAACAGTTGGGCGGTAAGGTAAGCCCGTAGGGCAAACAACTCACTGGGTTGATTGCTGTGCTGTTCAAAAATCCATCGGGCGTTATTTTTGACAAATAGGTCGATATTGGGTTGTAGCGTTTGCCAATTGGGAAACGGGGCCAAAAAATTGGTGAATTGGGTAGTATAATCCCAGATACGAATATTGGACGTCAAGGCC
>RFYP01000211.1 GCA_009921175.1 Flavobacteriia bacterium
ATTGTGTCTACGTTTCATGGTCTTTATAGTGTATCTAGTTATTCTAAGGTCATGACTAAAGCTGATCGTATCATTGCGATCTCGAATACGGTGAAGACGCATATCATTGACAACTACCGAATCCATCCTGCAAAAATAAGCCTGATCCCTCGTGGCTGTGACACCAATCAATTTAAAATGGGTGATTTATCTCCAGTATGGCAAAAGCAATGGTTTGAAAGAAGAGTATAGAACCAATTAGCCTTCGAACCATTTTAAAAGAGGATTAAGGGATTTATTGGAGAGCCTGTGCCCCCATTAACGATTAGTGGACTGGCCATAAAGAAAAAAGTCCATTGTTCGCGCTTGCGGGCTTCATCAGCCAAAGCATCGAGATTGAGGTTATCCAACAGCGGCATGCCCATTGCGACCAAAGCCAGCTTATGGACAGGTGCACTTTGTGTAGGGTGTTGCGAAGGAAAAACATCGTTGATTCCATCACTCCCCAACACAGCGATTTGTTGATTGTGTAAATAGGTCATGGCCGAATAATGCAAGCCTGCTGATCGAGCAAAAGGCTCCCAGTGGGGGTTATTCTCCCAGGCAATCCAACGACCAGTGTACAGCAACAAGATATCGCCTTGTTGTAATACTACCCCATATTTTTGTTCAAAAGCCTGAAGATCTTCGGTATAAATTGGGCTACCGGGTGGAAGATATTCTACTCCTTTTAAGAGGGGCAGGTCTATCAAAACTGCACGACCCACGATACCGTTTTTCAGGTTTTCGATACCCAGGCGTTCAGCACCGTTAGTGCTAATGGTTTGGGTACTATAGTTGTTGTAAATTTTCCCTTTGTGAGTGATGTGAGTCAGACCATCCACATGGGTGTGCATCGAACCGTGATAGGCCAAACCATAGTAGTCGGCATTAAAAAGTGAGCCTTGCCACTCATCATCTTTAAAAAACCGGTGCTCAAGCGGATTTCGGTTATAGGATGTTTTTAGCGTATCTAGAGGAAATGCTAGGGACAATGTGGTCCCTTCAAGAATGTTTTGCGCCGCCACCAATCGTCGAGCAGGCGTTATATAGTTTAAGGTTCCCAAACTATCGTTTACGCCCCAACGGTGGGTGTTAGAAAGGCGATCCATTAATTGGTCAAAAGGGTCTGCCTCCGGGGTCTGAGCAGACCCAAATCCTGCACCTATCACAAGGTAAAGCAATACTATCCATCGTGTCATAGCAGGAAAGATACAGTCATTTTTTGGAAGCGCCTCGAAAAAGTGGAACGGGTTCCTTATTTTTAAGCCAAAAAACAGCGTGTACCTTTCTGAAACCGAAGAGTTTATTGCAATTCTAATCTGCCTGGGTATTCTAGTGAGTTTTGTGGTAAAAACCATTCAAGATATTCGCGCAACCGTGGCCGAAGAAAAACAAAAAGCTGCGCAAAAAAAACAAGACGAAGAAAAGGTCAAACAATTGATTGAATAC
>RFYP01000212.1 GCA_009921175.1 Flavobacteriia bacterium
TTGCAATGCTCACATTCCAAGACCACATCGGCCATAAACTGCATTTCGATGGTCACTGTTCCTTCGCCTTTACAGGCATCACAGCGGCCTCCATCTACGTTAAACGAAAAATGCTTGGGCTTTAGATTACGTGCTTTAGAAAGAGACAAGCCCGCATAGAGGGCACGGACGTCATCATAGGCCTTGATATAGGTGATTGGATTGGACCTGGAGGATCTTCCAATTGGATTTTGATCTACAAATTCTACCGCTTTTAAGCGGTCAAAGGGGCCGGATATTTGGGAAAAATCACCGGGCTTTTCGGCAAAGATATCCATTTCACGAAGTAGGGCAGGGTAGAGGATCTTTTTGACCAAGGTCGATTTACCGCTTCCGGACACACCGGTAACCACGGTAAGGAGTCCCAGGGGGAATTTGACATCGATATTTTTTAAGTTATTTTCTCGCGCGCCTTTGATTTCGATAAAGTTTTTGGGGGCTTTTCGGGTCTTAGGGAGCGGAATACTCAATTGTTTATTGAGGTACTGTGCGGTCAGGCTGTTGGCTTTAAGCAAGGTTTCAAAACTCCCTTGGGCCACCACTTCACCACCATATACGCCGGCTTGTGGACCGATGTCGATGATTTTATCCGCTGCCCGCATAATTTCTTCGTCGTGCTCTACCACAATCACGGTATTGCCCAGGTCCCTAAGCCGTTTGAGCACACTGATGAGCCGTTGATTGTCTCTTGGGTGCAGACCAATGGAGGGTTCATCCAATATATACATCGAGCCAACAAGGCTGCTGCCAAGCGAAGTCGCCAGGTTAATCCGTTGAGTCTCACCCCCAGAAAGGGTGTTTGATTTTCGGTTTAGCGTTAGGTAGCCCAAGCCCACATCTTGCATAAAGCCAATACGGCTTTTAATTTCTTTCATCAATCGTTCGGCAACCATATAGGCATGGTCATCCAGTTTGAGGGTATCAAAAAAGCCTTGAAGTTCATCCAGAGAAATATGCAATAACTCGGGGAGGCTTTTGCCGGCGATTTTTACGTAGTGTGCCTCTGTTCTCAATCGACTGCCGTTACAGGTATTGCATTGTGTTTTTCCGCGGTAGCGGGAAAGGAGTACGCGATTTTGAATTTTATAATTTTTGGCTTCGATGCGGTCAAAAAAGCCTTGAATACCCGTAAAATATCGGTTGCCTTCCCACAGCATTTGCTTTTGTATTGCGCTGAGTTCAAAATACGGCTTGTGAATCGGGAAATCAAAGTTCTGCGCCTGATCGATGAGTTTTTTATAGTATTTACGGTAGCCGGTTCCTCGCCAAGGGGCAATTGCATCTTCATAAACCGACCGACTCGAGTCTGGTACCACCAGTTCAGGATCGATACCGATGATGTCCCCAAAGCCTTCACATTTTTTACATGCACCATGGGGGTTATTAAAACTAAAAAGGTGCAAACTCGGGTTTAGAAAAGTCATCCCATC
>RFYP01000213.1 GCA_009921175.1 Flavobacteriia bacterium
GGCTTTAAATCCTCTAAAATTTCCTCCATAGCGGGCAATGACAATTTTTCCCTTGGGGTCAATGCCTAAAGCTTTGAGTTGTTCAAAATCTTCTTTACGGCCATAGTTGGCATAGACAACTTCGGCCGTGACATCTCCACTACCTGAAAAGGCATTCCACCCTTTCCACAGTAGGGGGTCGGCCGAATAGGGATCTTCGGATAAAAGGTCCTCTTGTTGGTTAAGGGGTTGTCTAAAAGGAGTGACAAGGGCTACTGATGATTCACCGGGATGGCTGGGGATATACACATCATAAGGATAGGCTGTTACGTCAAATCCGGCTTGTTGCATGATGCGTGTCATATAGGTTTGGACGGCTTCGTTGGCTTTACTACCAGCGACATGCGGACGTGCAGTGAGTGTTTTGAGGTGTTGTTTATAGGTCGTGCTGTCCACACTGGCTAAAAAAACTGTTTCCGTTTCTCGTTGCTTTTGCCAAGAATCGGCACTATAGCCTTCGTATTGTGCATGGGTCGTCCATGTCATGAATACGCTAAGCAAAATTGGAAGTTTGTTGAATTTCATACCCTATTTGGTTTTGGTGATTTGATAGTTTTCTTGATAAAATTCGATGATGGGTGCAAAAGGACCCAACTGATGTTGTTCGACTGAAAAGGGATCGGCATAAGGCGGGTAGGGGGTGGAGACCGGTTTTTTGGTTAAGGTAGGAAAATCCTTTTCGAGCAAAGCTCTTTGGGGTCGGTCCTGTTGGTTGATATAGCCCGCAACGTCATAGGCTTCTTCATCGCTAAGTGTCGGTGCATCATGTGTCACGCCAAAGGGCATATTGTATTTGATAAACTGCGCTGCAGTAATGACCCGGGTCATTCCTGCCCCGTTGTTGTAGGCATTTTTTCCCCAAAGGGGTGGATAGGTATAGGTTTTGTTGTCGGGGTTTAACTGCCCTTGCCCGTCGGGTTGATGACAAAGAGCGCAGTACTTTGTATAGGCTTCTGCTCCGGCGATCAAATCTACTTTTCTATTGGGCAATTCAAGGGATTTTAGGCCTTTGCCAAAAATTTCGTCTGTAGCGGGGGTGTAGCGATCCAACCAGGCAATATAATGGAGCATGGCCTGCATTTCTTTTGCGTCTTCGGCTAGTGGGATACCGTTCATACTACGGGTAAAACAACCGTTGATTCGTTCGGCCAAACTCCCTATTTTATCTTCGCGACCTCGGTATTGTGGGAATCGTTCGGTGACGCCGTATAGGGGAATGCCATAGGGTTTTATACCTTCGTTGAGGTGGCAGCTTGTACATTGTAAAACATTACCACTGATACGGACTGCTGTTGAGGGAGCGTTGGGTCCAATTAGTTCTTCGGTTTTTGTAAAAAGTTCATATCCATAAACCAGTTGCTCATCGCCACTTTGACGAACCAGGTCTTCGAGATCTGCTTC
>RFYP01000214.1 GCA_009921175.1 Flavobacteriia bacterium
CATTGCAGATGAAAGACACCACCTATGGATGGACGGTCGAGATGCAACTCAAAGTACTGCGTAAAAAAAATCCCTATCAAGAAGTACCGGTGCACTACAAAAACCGTATTGGACAATCTAAAGTTTCCGGAACGGTGAAAGGCACTATTTTAGCCGGTGTAAAAATCATCGGTTGGATTGTTAAATTTTACTTTTCCAAATGACTCTACTCGGCTCGTTTGTATCGACTGTTGTTCCCTGGCTGGTAGTTGGCTTCTATGGCCTAGCACTGGTTTGGATGCTGATTTTTTGTGGGATGCAAGCCCGACTGGCTTGGTTTTATGCCCGAGACAAAAAAAACTCCCCACAAACACCTCCATCCAGTCCTAAATCGTGGCCGCGCGTTACCATCCAATTGCCCATCTACAACGAACTCTATGTCGTTGAGCGGCTGTTGGAGGCCGTGACACAAATCGACTATCCACACCCTAAACTTGAGATCCAGGTGTTGGACGATTCAACCGACGAAACAGCAACTGTACTCCAACAACAGATTGCCCACTACCAAAAAATGGGGCATGATATCCACTATCTACACCGCAGCGATCGGGTCGATTTTAAGGCTGGTGCCCTTCGTGCAGGCCTGGCGCATGCCACCGGCGAGTTGATTGCCATTTTCGATGCTGATTTTCTCCCTCCCAAAGACTGGCTTCAAAAAACAGTTCCCTTTTTTGAGGAGGCCCAACTGGGTCTACTCCAAACCCGTTGGGGTCACCTCAATGCCGACTATTCACTACTGACACGCGTTCAGGCTTTTGCCCTAGACATTCATTTTACCATAGAGCAAAAAGGACGTAACCTCCGCCATCACTTTATCAATTTTAACGGTACGGCCGGAATCTGGCGAAAAGCCTGTATAGAAGAGGCCGGCAACTGGCAGGGGGATACGCTCACGGAAGACCTCGACCTCAGCTACCGCGCCCAACTCAAAGGCTGGCGTTTTCGCTACCTAGAATCGGTTGTGGCCCCCGCCGAAATTCCGATGACGGTAGAGGCTATTCGCTCCCAACAATTTCGCTGGAACAAAGGCGGTGCGGAAAATTTTCAAAAGTTGATTGCGGCCTTATGGCGAAATCCAAAGACATCGATAAGGACAAAAATTTACGGAAGTTTTCACCTGTTGAGCAGCAGTATGTTTGTGCCTGTTTTTTTGATTAGCCTACTAAGTCTGCCCATGCTGTATTTAAAAAACAACCATCCGGCTTGGGCGAGCTGGTACCCATTGACGGCCTTTTTTTGGCTGGGAGCCCTGTTGTTGTATGTAAGTTATTGGCAGTTTTATAAACACGACCCTACGCAAAAGCAATCCTCCCGGGGCCGATATACCCAAACTTTTTTTTGGTTTTATACGGTGGTCATGGGGTTTGCCGC
>RFYP01000215.1 GCA_009921175.1 Flavobacteriia bacterium
ACTGTATCAATTTATTTGTCGACCGATGGAGGAGCAAATTTTGACACCCTTTTGGCAGAAAATGTCGCCAATACGGGGCACACCCTGATTACGGTTCCCAAAGATGTGGATACCAGTGAGGCGCGGATCAAAATTGTCCCGGATAATTCGATTTACTATGCGGTTAACGCCGAACCCTTCCAGATTGTTACCCGTCCTTTTCAAATGGATTTTGAAACCTATAGTCAAGACCAGTGCGGTACAGGAACGATTACCTATCCCTTTCAATTTTCATTTCAAAATGGGGTAAGCCAAGCCGTACAGATTTCGGCTTCATCATCAGACGGGATGACGGTTACGGTCGAACCCAACAGTTTTTCGAGCAATGCTTCGGGTCTAGTCCGGATTACCACTTCAGGTAGTACTGCTTTGGGCGAAAAGACAATTCAGTTGACGGCTACTAGTGGGAGTTCGGTCGAAAACTTTACCGTTCAGTTGAATCTTTTTGATCCTCAACTCAATGCACCTACCCCCCTTGGACCTCATGATGAGGCGACCGATATAGGCTTGAGCCCCACCCTGGTTTGGCAAGAAGACACCAATGCCGATGCTTACTTTATCGAAGTAGCTACTAACGCCGATTTCAACAGCCCGGTCATTGCTCAAGATGTGCTGGCCCCTCGCTTTGTACTAACCGATTTGACCGCTGATGCGACCTACTTTTGGCGTGTCCGATCTTCGAATCCGTGTACGACCAGTGCGTTTTCAGAAATACAACAATTTGATACCGTAGCGATCAATTGCCTGAGTTTTACCTCTGACAATTTACCCCTTGCGTTAAATGATGCAAGCAGTGTGGGGGATGGGGTGACATTAGCTTCTGTTTTTGTCGAACAATCCAACCTAGTAGAGAGCCTTACTGTCAAGGTACGAATAACTCATCCCTATGTTTCTGATTTGATACTTTACTTATTGGCCCCAAATGGACAACGGATTAAGTTGTCGGGTGAACTTGGAGGTAGTGGGGATAATTATACGGATACCGTTTTTGATCAAAATGCTACCGAAAGTATCTTAAATGCTAGTCCACCTTTTACCGGAACCTTTAGACCCATAGAAAGTTTTGATGTCTTTAGGGGGATCAATGCAATGGGCGAATGGAAACTCCGCATAGTTGACGTCTATACACAGGACACGGGAGAGCTTTTGGATTTTCAATTGCAACTTTGTGTACAAGGAGCTTTAGAAACGAATGTAGACCAGGATTTGTTTGTCGATAGTTTGGACAATTGCCCGTTTGTTTTTAATAATAACCAAGAAGATTTTGACGGGGATGGTGTAGGTGACCTTTGCGATTTGGATGGGCAAAATAATTTTAGCCTTACCGCTTTTGATGAAACCTGTATTGGCAAATCCAACGGTCAACTACAG
>RFYP01000216.1 GCA_009921175.1 Flavobacteriia bacterium
CGAATCACGTTTTCCATATCGCTTTTATGTACCATTTCGACGGTGGTGTGCATATAGCGTAGGGGAAGAGAGATCAAGGCCGAAGGCACCCCGCCGTTGCTGTAGGCAAAGGCATCGGTATCAGTACCGGTCACCCGGGAAGAAGCCATCCGTTGGAATGGAATTTTTTTGCTTTCAGCAGTGGCAATGATTCGGTCCCTTAGCAATTGATGCACCGCCGGCGCATAGCTCACTACAGGCCCTGAACCCAGTTCGATCAGTCCCTCAACGTTTTTGTTAATCATCGGAGTGGTGGTGTCGTGGCATACATCCGTAACAATAGCGGCATGGGGTTTTAGGGTTTGGGTAATCATTTCGGCCCCCCGTAAGCCCACTTCCTCCTGGACGGAGTTGGTAATGTATAGACCAAAGGGTAGTTTTACCTTATTTTCTTTAAGTAAACGTGCGACTTGGGCTATCATAAATCCACCGGCACGGTTGTCGATGGCGCGGCACACATATTTATTTTTGTTAATGACATGAAAGGTGTCGGGATAGTTAATCACGCAACCGACATGCACCCCTAGGGCTTCGACTTCTTTTTTGTTTTGGGCGCCGATATCGATAAAAATATTTTCGAGTTTGGGCGTGTCTTCCTTACCGTTTTTACGAGTATGGATGGCCGGCCAGCCAAAAACCCCCTTGACAATCCCCTTGGTCGTATGGATGTTGACCCATTTTGAGGGGGCAATCATATGGTCGCTGCCTCCGTTGCGAATTACATAAATCAAACCGTTGTCGGTGATGTAGTTGACATACCAAGAAATTTCGTCCGAGTGCCCTTCGATAACTACCCGGTATTCTGCCTCGGGATTGATGACCCCAACCGCTGTGCCATAGGCATCGGTTATAAAGGTATTTACATAGGGCTTAAGGTAGTCCATCCAGAGTTTTTGACCCTGGCTTTCATAGCCGGTAGGGGCGGCGTTGTTTAGGTATTTCTCGAGGAAAGCCTCGGCTTTTTTATCGATGATTTTCATAGGTATATAGCAGATTTATCTAAGGCTCCAAAGGTAATAAATCTCCCCATATACGTTGATGACTTCGCTTGAATTATTAATTTTACACCGATGAAAAAACTTGCCCTGCTTACGTGTTTATTTTATACTACTTGGAGCCCTGCCCAAGAGCCAGATGGCGATCCGGTCGAGCTACCACCCTATTTGATCATCGACGGCGATACGATTGCCAATACCCAAATCCCGCTCAAAGAAGTTGTGGTCTATAAACCGCTGTCTTTTAAAACCTACGATCAGGCCAAGCAATACGCCATTTTGCGTTACCGGGTACTCAAAGTGTATCCCTATGCCAAGTTAGCCGCCGACCGGCTCACGGTGCTTAACCAACGCTTGGGGCAAATCCAGTCCAAA
>RFYP01000217.1 GCA_009921175.1 Flavobacteriia bacterium
CTCAGCCCGGAACAGATTTTTTTAAGCAATGGAAGTGACGAATCGATTGTCTTGTTGATCCAGCTCTTTTGTCAACCCGGAGAAGAAGCCATTTTAATCGCCCAACCCACTTTTGGGATGTACGAAGTGGCGGCCCAAATTCAAGATGTAGCGGTAAAAAAAGTACCCTTGACAACCGATTTTCAATTGGACGTGGCCGGCCTGTTGGCTTCTGCCGATGCGCATACCAAACTATTGTTTATCCCAAGCCCCAACAATCCCACAGGGAATGCTTTCCCGGAGGAGGAGCTAAAAACACTGCTTCGTGGTTTTTCGGGCCTGGTGGTTTTGGATGAAGCCTATTGGGAATTTTCGGACCGTCCTTCGGCCATTGCATGGCTGGATGAATTTCCCAATTTGGTCGTTCTTCAGACCTTTTCCAAAGCCCAGGGACGCGCCGGAATTCGTTTAGGGATGGCCTTTGCTCAGCCCGAATTGATCGACTACCTCAATCGGGTCAAACTGCCCTATAACATCAATATATTGACCCAACAAAGCGCCCTTAGAGCCCTAGAGGAAACCAACCGGACTACCCAACAACTTGAATGGTTGGCCGATGAAAAACAAAAACTTACCAACGCCCTAAACCGCTGTAGTTTTGTTAATAAATGCTTTCCTTCGGACGCTAACTTTTTACTGATACGGGTTGATGATGCCCCCAAACGATACCGTCAATTTCTCGAAGCGGGCATTGTATTGCGCAACACCTCAAAATATTTACACTGTGATCAGACCCTACGTATTACCGTGGGGACCCCTGACGAAAATAACGCCTTAATGGCCTTACTCAACACCTTAGACCGATGAAAAAAGTATTGTTTATAGACCGCGATGGTACCTTGGTCATTGAGCCTCCTGTAGATTATCAATTGGATGCTTTTGAAAAATTGGCTTTTTATCCTAGGGCCCTGCATTACCTCCAAAAAATTGCTGAAGAATTGGATTTTGAATTGGTGATGGTCACCAACCAAGACGGTTTGGGAACAGACCGTTTCCCTGAAGCGACCTTTTGGCCGGTGCACGACCTTATTCTCGACACTTTTAAAAGCGTTGGAGTCGAATTTGCGGCGGTGCATATCGACCACAGCCTACCCGAAGATCAAGCCGCTACCCGTAAACCGGGAACAGCGATGTTAACGGCCTATTTAGACCCAAAAGTCTATGACCTAAAGGGTTCGTATGTCATAGGCGACCGTTGGACGGACATCCAACTGGCCGAAAACTTGGGTTGTCAGGGTATCTTGTTGGGCGAAGCTCAAGCCGATCAACAAAGCGATGCCCTTTGTTTGGCTACCTCCGATTGGGCTGCCATTTACCGCCGTTTAAAATTGCAAACTCGCCAAATCAGTCTAAACCGAAA
>RFYP01000218.1 GCA_009921175.1 Flavobacteriia bacterium
AGTTGCTAGCTTACCATCATCAAGTGATGTAAGTTCTGCAATTGCTTCTGAGCTAACAGATATTATTTCGCAAGTTGAAGCATTGCAAGCTGCTTTAGATGCAGTTGCAACTGCCGATGATTTATCAGATGTTTCTGATGCTGTTACTGATGCGCAAAACGCTCTTAACGACTTATTAGATTCTAGCAATGTCTACGCTGATGATTTAGTAGTAACCAACCAAGGTACTCTTGATTTCGCTGTAGCTCTAGGTGAAAAATTAGCAATCGTTAATGGTAGTGTTTACATCAACGTTTCAGCTCAAATGAATACTACTGATGTTCAAACTGTACTTGATAACATTGGAACTGTTGTTGAAGATTTTTCTTACATCGCAGCTTCTACTGTTTCTCCAGTAACTTTTAATCACATCATGGGAGTAGCTGGAGATCTTGAAGCATCTCAAGCTGGACCTTATGCATTCGAAGGCCTAATGTCTGCTGGAAACATCCACTTAGTTACAGGTACTAAAATGACTGCTGTACACTTTGATGCACTTACTACTGTAACTTCTATCAATGTATCTACATTAACTGATCATGGTTCAGGTTCTGCAAGTGCTGCTGCTCGAGTACAATCAACTATTACATCTGCAAATGCCATTTCTGGTACTAAACTTGCTGCTGTAAGACTAGGATCACTTCCTTATTATACTCCTGGAGCACTTTCTATTACTACTGATGGTGAAGAATCAACTGTTGACATTTCCATGCTAGCCTCTGTTGACGCAGATGGAGATGATGCTGCACTTGATTTAACTATCGACGGTGCAATGTCAGTAGATTTCTCAAAAATTACTGTTGGAGATATAACTGCTCACAACGTAACAAACCTTACTGGTGGATCAGAGCACGATGGAGATGTTACCATCTCTGAAGTTGCTAATGTTGTATTACCTAATTTAACTGGAACTTTCGCTTATGATGCTGATGATTCAGCTCTTTTGACTTTCCATGCTATTGGAGGTAAAACCACTGCTACAGGTGCTACTTATCCAGCTCTTAACTTGGACGGATTTAACAAACTTACTTCAGTAATTATTGAGGGTACTTTTGGGAATGTAACACTTAATGATAACAGCAGATTAACTGATGTTACTTATACTGCTACAGCTGATGCATTAGCCATTACTGCTAATAACGATATTGAGGCTCTAGCAATAGGTGGTAAAGCATCTAGTATTACAATTTCAAATAATACTAATATTTTAACAGCTGATATTGACACTAAATTAGGATCTGGTAATGCTGCTACTGCTCCAACTGCAGGATCACTTACCGTTCACAATAATAGTGACCTTGAAGCACTTCATTCTGCATACGATCCAGTTGACACTATTCAA
>RFYP01000219.1 GCA_009921175.1 Flavobacteriia bacterium
AGCCCTACACTGGCATCCTTCCAGTGTCAATGCGGCCAATCCAGCCAATGCGTTAGCCAATAAATCGGCCAAATTTCGGTTTTATGGCGTTTCCGCCCATGCCGCTGGAGCACCCGAAAAGGGACGTTCGGCCCTGGATGCCGTTGAAAGCATGAACTATATGGTCAACCAAATGCGCGAACACATTCCCTCAGACAGCCGCATTCACTATGTAATTACCGAAGGCGGGGAGGCTCCCAACGTGGTGCCCAACTTTGCCGTGGTGTATTATTATGCGCGCCACCCACAACGCGATGTGGTCATGGACCTGTTCGATCGGATTGTTAATGCCGGTAAAGGCGCTGCTTTGGGTACCGATACACGCATGGAATATGAAATCATCGGAGGGGTGCACGAGCTGCTACAAAACGATGTTTTACAAACCTTGGTCCATGAAAACCTAAAAACGGTTGGAGGCTATTCCTACACTGAGGAAGAAAAAGCGTTTGCCGAGCAAATTGCCGAAACCCTCGGAACGCCATTGGATACTCGTTATGTCAATGGAGTGATGCCCTACACCACAACGGCCAAAGCCGGAGGCTCTACCGATGTGGGCGATGTGAGTTTTGCCCTGCCTACCGTAGGTTTTGGAGCGGCAACTTGGGTGCCCGGTACTCCGGCACACAGCTGGCAGGCGGTTGCCGCAGGCGGAACTTCTATCGGCACCAAAGGGATGATGACCGCCGCAAAAACCATTGCCCTCACCGCCATGAAGCTTATCGACAACCCTCAACTGGTTAAAAAAGCCAAAGAGGAATTTAATCAAAAAAGAGGGGCCGATTTTAAATACATTCCGTTGATTGGCGATCGTGCCCCCGCCTTAAATTATAGAAACTAATGCCTATGAAACCCTTTTTTACTTCCAAACCCCTCGCGTTTTTAACCCTCACCTTTTTGGGCTTTGCACTTATGCAAGCCCAGGTCTATGAATACAGCACCCAAGTAAATGGTCAAACACAAACCCATCGCATCTTGATGGATGAGGCGTATATCGTCGAAACGGTTTTTGTCGCCGATCCACCCCTATTTATCAAAGCCGTTGGGGGTTTTTATAAAAGCGATGGCAACCATATCAGTGCTGACTTAGAGTTTAATTCTGACTATGCAAAAGACAGCCTTAGCAAAGGGCATTGGATGCGGACTGCCGACTGGAAAAAAGTCGATGCCTCCCCGCTTGCGCTAAACGGCAAATGGTTAATGGCCGGACGGGTAACCGATCAGGGCGAGCGCCGTAGAGACCTTAGTGGCCCCAGAAAAACGATGAAGTTTTTGGTCGATGGTCATTTTCAGTGGATTGCTTTTAACACAGCTACCTTCCAATTTTTTGGGTCTGGCGGGGGA
>RFYP01000220.1 GCA_009921175.1 Flavobacteriia bacterium
TTCGAATCCCCTACGGGATGCCAAAGCTTGTCTCCAAGCCATTGATTTCTGAAGAAATACGGGCTTTGCACTAAAATTTGGGTACCTTTTAGGTACCTTTTTTTGTGTCTTGAAACGCAAAAAAACTTATTTGAGAACATATTTTACGAAGCCTAACTGGCTCAATCTGACACTGATTACAACCAATCAGTGAGTTAGATAATGACTACTATTAATCACAAATTTTACACCATCAGCGACATAGCTACGCTGTTCAACGTGCATAAAAATACGGTGAGGCGTTGGCGAGATAATGGCGAAATACCAAAGCCAATTTCTATCAACTCTCAGTCTTTGTTTTGGCCGAAAGAAATTTTTGATGAGTTTCTTACCGAAAAACAAAACGAAGGCCGACCTCAATGATAGCGGCGCTTCTAATCCCGCTATCACCCCGCGCTAAAAAATACCCTCGGGGCTGGCCTACAGTGGCCTGTGAGAGCTTTTAACTATGTTTCCGCTGCTGATCAAAGCCGTAAAAGCGGAAGGGCTTGAACCGCCAGAAAAGGCCATTCTTATCCAAATTGCTGATTTAACGAACCAGCTAAAGGGTAAGCAGTCGTGGCCGTCAGAGGAATATCTGGCGGTAAAAACCGGTTTTGGCAGAAAAACGGTCAGCAGGGCAAAGAAGAGCCTTCGCAATCGCGGCATCCTTAATTGGGTATCGCCAAAGCAAAGCCGTATTAAAAACAGCTCCTGCATCTATACAATCAATGAAAAAGAACTCGATAAGCACCTACCAAACACTGCGCCTGCTTCGCTTGGGATGGGTCACTGTGACCCATCTGTGGCGGTGGAAGCGGTCAAAGGGTCCGTTGGTGAGAGTCATATTGACACACAGGTAGGGTCAGAAAGTCCCACAAGCAGGGTCATAGAGTCCATCTATACACCTACTACTCCAATTAAAATACTCTTAAGCGATACGAACCGCTTTAAGAGATTAGAAAATGATATTGGGTTTTTAACGATTGATAACTGGCTGGAGATGGCTTGCAAAGAACGCCGGTACCAAGATCCAAGGCCAGCGGAAATCAGAGAGCACATTTGGATGGATTATCAGATCCTACACAAAGAGTTTAATCGGCAGCTTTTTGATTTATTGGGCATCAGCCAAAAGCAATGGGCTTTGGGTGTGAAAAAATATAATGAGCAATACAGGTTAAGGCCAACTGGTAACGAACTAGAAAGGCCAAACCTAAAGGCGTTTTATGCATTAATGCGGTTTATAGCCTCGCCAGACCGCTCTGATGATGTCTGGGCTGCAGTTGGCGGTAGCGGGCTTCCAAAGCCGTCACTGACCGAGAAAACGCGATTAAAAGACCTGCCCTTGAAAGGTGCTTAGA
>RFYP01000023.1 GCA_009921175.1 Flavobacteriia bacterium
AAAAAATGGTCACGCGCTCGATGTTTGGTAACATAAACGCCAGCCGTAACTCGGCTTAGGCTTGGTAAAAAGCAAAGGCCTCAGGGTACAAATCTTCAGAGACAGCCACATCGATTTCTGGGGTGCCTATGGTGCTTAAAAGTACGTAATTGATACTGCCGTGGGTGTTTTTTTTGTCATGCTGAAGCAAGTCCAAAACCCCTTCTATGACTGCGGAATCAAAATCAACTTTAGGATAAATCGCTGAAAAAACCTCTTTGATTCTTTCAGCAGAAGCTATAGGTAACCCACAAATGCGCGTACTGAGATAGGCTTCCAATATCATTCCAATCGCAATCGCCTCACCATGTAGAAGTGTGGGGCGGTCTGTTACCGTTAAAAAATAAGATTCAATCGCATGCCCTAGGGTATGTCCAAAATTTAAAATTTTGCGTAAATGGGCTTCTTTGGGGTCTTTAAGTACGACTTCATTTTTAAGGTGAATGGAATGATGAATTGCGGTCAATAACACCACTTCTTTTGGGGGGTAGGCACTCAACTGTTCAAAATAAGCCGGATCGGCAATCAGTCCGTGTTTAAGCATTTCGGCATAGCCACTTCGAAACTCTTGCTCGGGTAGGGTTTGGAGGTATTGAGGATCGACCAAAACCAAAGTAGGTGGGGTAATCACACCGATTTGATTTTTTAACACACCCAAATCCACGCCTGTTTTTCCCCCGACGGCCGCATCGACCATGGCCAAGAGGCTGGTGGGAACATTGACAAAATCAATACCGCGCTTAAAGGTTGCAGCAACAAATCCCCCAAGGTCGGTTACCACACCGCCTCCAAGATTGATGAGCAGGCTTTTCCGATCTCCGCCAAAATCGGAGAGCGTTTCCCAAACCCCCATGCAGGTGTCGATCTGCTTATGGGCCTCACCGGGCTCGATTTCGATAATTTCGATGTCTTGCGTGCTGCTGAGTTGCTGTAAAAAATAGGCGGCACAATGTTCGTGCGTATGGCTATCCACCAACAAAAACAGTTTGGAATATTGTTTTTGGGCAAGCTGCTCGTTGAGCGTTGCATAGCCGTTTTCCGAAAAAACGATGCGATGGCCTAATGCGTCTATGGTGTTCATCTAAGGCCAAAAATAAGCATTTCATCCATAGTATATCAGATGGGAAAGCCATTTCATAACTTTTTAATATAAACCTCAATGTGGGCTAATTTTTCAAGTATTTTTGAAAAAAAAAGAAATGCTCTTCGAAGATACCCGAACAGCCTTTGTACTAAAGTCAGATGCCGACTTGGATCGGGCCTATTTTTTGTTTCGCCTGATTGCCAACGAACCTCTGGTTAGGATAGGAACTACGGTCACCAATTTTGCGTTAAAATCCCATTTGCCCATTGAGGGTTTGGTGCGTGCAACGGTTTTTGATCATTTCTGCTCCGGAACCACAGCCGAAGAGTCATTGTCAGTCGTGGACAAGCTGGCCTCACAAGGGGTGGCTTCCATATTGGATTATTCGGTCGAAGGGGACAAAAGCGAAATCGACTTAGATACCTGTTTGGCCAAAACCCTGGAAACCTTTGATTATTCCAAGCAAAACCCCGACTTGCCCTTTGGAGTCTTTAAGCCCACTGGTATCGGGCGTTTTGGTTTGTATGAAAAAATTAGTGCTAAGCAACCCCTTACAGCTGCAGAAGAAGCAGAATGGCAACGGGTAGAAAACCGTTACCGGCAATTGTGTGATCGGGCGGTTTCATTGGGGATTCGCCTGTTGATTGATGCCGAAGAAAGCTGGATACAGCCCGCCATTGATGAACTGATCGAAAAGTTAATGGAGCAGTACAACCGAAACGAGGTCTTAGTTTTTAACACCTTGCAGATGTACCGTCACGATCGATTGGATTACCTAAAAACATTACACCAACGGGCCACCAAAAAAGGGTTTAAAGTAGGGGTGAAACTCGTTCGAGGCGCCTATCTGGAAAAAGAAAACCAACGTGCCAAACAGCACAATTACCCTTCGCCTTTGTGTAAAAGCAAGTCGGATACGGATAAAAATTTTGATGCTGCATTGGCCTTTGTTTTTGATCATTTGGAAGACATTGCCCTGTTTTTTGGTAGTCACAACGAAGCTTCGGCCTATGCTATTTTAGACCTGATTGCTGCCAAGGGGCTGGATCAAAAGCATCCGCATATCTGGTTTGGTCAGCTCTATGGCATGAGTGACCATATATCGTTTAATCTCGCCAAGGCAGGCTATCATGTGGCCAAATACCTTCCCTTTGGCCCTGTACGTGATGTTATGCCATATCTAATTCGTAGGGCAGAAGAAAATACCTCGGTAGTTGGGCAAACTACCCGGGAGTTAGACTTGATTAGCAAGGAGCGTAAACGCCGAAAAATCAACGGGGATACATCTGCAGTATCCTGACTTCGTCAGCGCAATTTTGGAGTTTAATTTGTACCGGCTGTTCTTGCCAGAAAGCGTTTAGCTGGTAGGTTTTGCAGGAGTCAATCCCACGTGTACTTTGATCGAACTCGACCTGTGCTTTTCCCAAAAGTTGGCGAAATCCCAAGGAGTCCAAAGTTGGATATTCCTTTAACAGCCCCTCCTCAATATGTACACGTTTTTTGGCCAGATTTGCAAGCACCCGTGCTTGTGGGCCATAATTACAGCTGGTTTTTTTTCCGCTAAAAACAAAACTTACAATCACCAAGCCCAGGGAGAGCCCAACAAAATAGTAGCCCAAACGATAGAGTGTTTTCATAGATGTTCTAAGGTTAATTGGCGTTGACCATCGGGCAAAACCTTGATTTGAATGTGGTCATAATGATCAATCAGGGGGAGGATCAGATTGGGCCATTCGACAAAGCAGCGATTTCCCCCATCCAAATACTCTTCAACCCCAAAATCTAGCGCTTCCTCCAGGGTATTAAGGCGGTAGCAGTCAAAGTGATACACCGGGTTGCCCTGACCATCCCGGTAGGGATTAATCAGTGAAAAAGTTGGGCTATTGGCGGTATCGGCACAACCCAATTGGGCGCAAAGCGACTTTATAAGGGTTGTTTTTCCAGCCCCCAAATCGCCCTCAAAACAAACAATCGGGTGTCGGAGGTTTTGCGAAAGACCTGCAGCGACCTGATCCAATTCTTTCAAATGATAGTCCCATTGCATGGGGGCAAAGATACGACTAGCGCGGACGCAAAACAACAAAGGGTACGATCATTTCTTCCATCGACAAACCACCGTGCTGGTAGGTGTTTTTAAAGAGTTTGGCAAAATGATTGAATTGATTTTTATACACAAAATAGTGGGTGTCAAGCGCAAAAATATACTGGCTATTTAAATGTAAGGCGGGCAACCCAAAGCTTGCCGGCTCATCTACACTAAGAACATCTTTGGGGTTGTAAGTAAGGCTTCGTCCGGTTTTGTAGCGCAGGTTTTGACTGGCTTCTTTTTCGCTGATTACCGCCGAAGGCTTGTTTACATTGAGGGTACCGTGGTCTGTGGTGATAATCACCTGACTACCGGCCTGTTGGGCTTTGTGTAACAAGGCCGCCAAGGGCGAGTGGGCAAACCACGAGCGGGTAAGGGAACGGTAGGCCTTGTCGTTGTCGGCCAATTCCTTGATGATTTCCATTTCGGTTTTGGCATGTGAAATCATATCCACAAAATTGTAAACCACTACGGTTAGGGTTTCGTGTAGATGGTTTGTAAAGTTTTTGACTAAGTTTTTACCGGCTTGTAATTCAGTGATTTTGTGGTAACTCCAGGGCTCATGGATGGTGTGGCGAGAAAGAAAAGTTTCCAAAAAATCCTTTTCATGTAAATTTTTCCCGCCCGATTCGTGATCGTGTTTCCACCATTGGGGATGCTCAGTGCACATTTGGAGGGGGGTGAGCCCCGAAAACAAAGCATTTCGTGCATACTGGGTTGTCGTGGGCAAAAGACTGTAATAGCTGGTTTCTTCTTCGGTATGGAAGTGCGGATTTAATAGGGGACCGATCGCTTTCCATTGGTCCATCCGTAAATTGTCAATGACTACAAGCAAACTATGCTGTTTAGGTTGTAGGATGGGGACTAATTTTTCCTTTAGCAATTGATGCGAAAGAATAGGCGATGCGGCATTTCCTTGCATCCAGCTTTCGTAATGAGTTGCGACAAACGAGGCAAAACGGCTGTTAGCCTCTTGCTTTTGCTGGGTGAGCATTTCTAAAAGGCTGGGGTCTTCGAGGGTTTCGAGTTCTCCTTCCCAATACACCAGCTTTTGATAAAATGTGGCCCAGGCTTCGGCATCTTCTAATTCATGGAGCTCCAGACTGATTTGCCGAAAAGCTTGTTGATAGGATTTGGTGGTCTTTTCGGAAACCAGGCTTTTTTGATGCAAGATTTTTTTTAGAGACAAAAGGATTTGATGGGGATTGACAGGCTTGATTAAATAATCAGAGATTTTACCCCCGATGGCCTCATTCATGATAAGTTCCTCCTCATTTTTGGTCACCATAATTACTGGCAAGTCCGGATAGCTGCTTTTGATGGCCTGCAGTGTTTCCAAACCGCTAAGGCCGGGCATGTTTTCATCGAGCAAAACAGCATCAAAGCGCTGGGATTGAACCAATTCTATCGCTTCGAGTCCATTGTTACAGGCCAGGGTTTTATAGTTTTTTTCTTCGAGAAAGAGCATATGGGGTTTTAGGAGCGCAATTTCGTCATCCACCCAAAGCAAGTGCGTTTTTGTCATCTGTAGGTATTTTTAAGATTTAGGGAATCCCTATACGATACAAACGCCAATTCGCTTCTAAAACGTGTATAAAAAATGTTAAATCTTTGAACCGTTCCCATATTCAGTATCTTTGTGCAAGATATTGTCCTGTGAAAATAAAAAAAGTAAGCGTTCTTAACGATCCAATTTACGGTTTTATTCCAATCGAAACCGACTTGATCCAAAAAGTCGTTGATCATCCGATTTTTCAACGACTGCGTAGGATTTCCCAAATGGGATTGTCCAATTTGGTCTATCCCGGAGCGCATCACAACCGCTTTGAACACGCTTTGGGAGCGCTCTTTCTGATGCAAAAAGCGGTCGGTGTATTACGTAAAAAGGGCGTATCGATTTCTCCCGCTGAAAGAGAGGCCATGCAGTTGGCTATGCTACTTCACGATCTAGGGCATGGCCCTTTTTCCCATGCAATGGAGCATTTTCTTTTGGCCGACAAAAGCCACGAACAACTGTCCGTCATCTTGATGGAGCAACTCAACTCGGCCTTTGATGGGCGTTTGGATTTGGCCTTATCGATCTTTCAAAACAACTATTCCCGAAAGTTTATGCATCAATTGATTTGTGGACAAGTTGATTTGGACCGGATGGATTACCTAAAAAGAGACAGTTTTTATACAGGTGTCACCGAAGGAAACATCAACGGGGAGCGAATCATTGCCATGATGAACGTGGTGGACGATCAATTGGTTTTTGAAGAAAAAGGCTGTTATTCCCTCGAAAAATTCTTGTTGGCCCGTCGTTTGATGTATTGGCAGGTTTATTTGCACAAAACCAGTCTTGCCGCTGAATTACTCCTGGTCAAATGCCTTGAACGTGCCCGTCAAATCTACCAAACACAACCTCAAGAAACGGTAATTTCTAAACCATTGCATTATTTTTTATCCCTAGCGCAGCCACCAGCAACTTGGGACCAAAAAGCCTTGGATTACTTTATTCGCCTCGATGATACCGACATACTCCAAGCACTTAAAAACTGGCAAGAACATACAGACCCTTTACTTCGCTGGCTTTCCCGCGCCATAATCCAACGGCAATTACCCAAAATAAAGCTGGCCGATCAGCCCTTTACAGCAACGGATATTCGAAAAAAACAAAAACAACTCAGCGCCTCGGTTTTTTCTCCCGAAGAAATAGAAACCCTGGTGTTTAAAGGAAGTATTGCCAACCAAGCCTATCATATCGAAAATACGCCCATACGCCTGTTGACCAAATCCAAAAAATTGATGCCGTTGCACGAACATCCCGCCTTTGGAATGATCCGCAACTACAGCGCCAAACAACAAGCCCATTATTTGTGTTATCCCAGGGGCAAACATTCTACATAAATTTCTTAATTTTGCGCTATGAAATTTACGGCTCAGCAGATCGCCACACAACTCAAGGGTACTGTTGAAGGTGATCCTTCGGCGGCGGTTGGTGAGCTTGCCAAAATCGAAGAAGCACAGCCGGGTTCGTTGACTTTTTTAGCCAATCACAAATACGCTCCTTTTATATACAAAACCAAGGCTTCGGTAGTGATTATCAACAAGGATTTTGTCTTGGAGCAATCGGTGGAAAGCACCCTGATCCGGGTAAAAGATGCCTACAGTGCTTTTACCGATTTGTTGGATTTTTACCAAAAAGCCACCCAAAAAAGAGTGGGTATAGCCCCTTCTTCCTTTGTGGATGATAGTGTACAGATGGGGACCGACTGTTATGTTGGTACCCAGGCCGTAATTGAGCAACAGGTCGTTTTGGGAAATGGGGTTCAAATCTATCCTCAGGTATTTGTGGGTGAAAATGTAAGCATTGGCGACGATTGTATCCTCTATCCGGGTTGTCAAATATTGGCTGGTACCCAAATCGGTAAAGGCTGTATTATCCACAGTGGGACGGTGATTGGTTCAGATGGTTTTGGTTTTGCCCCCCAAGAAGACGGAAGCAACCGTAAGATCCCCCAAACGGGCAATGTGATTCTAGAAGATGGGGTAGAAGTAGGGGCTAACTCGACCATCGATCGGGCGACCTTAGGGTCGACCATTTTACGCAAAGGCGTAAAGCTCGATAACCAAATACAAATTGCCCATAATGTAGAAGTGGGGGCCCATACGGTGATTGCCGCACAGAGCGGTATCGCAGGCTCCACCAAAATCGGAAAACACTGCGTCATTGGTGGTCAGGTAGGTATAGGTGGCCACCTTACTATAGGTGACTATGTCAAAATGCAAGGGCAATCGGGGGTGACCAGTAATATAGCCGATCAAGCCAAAATTCAAGGTACACCAGCCTTTGATTACACCCGCTACGCTAAGTCCTATGTTCACTTTAGAAACTTACCCAAATTGATTAAAAAACTAGATAAAAATGATTAAAAAAGGCCTACACCAAAACACGATTTCAAAAGAAGTATCCCTCGAAGGCGTAGGGTTGCATACCGGGATCAATGTTCAATTGACCTTTAAACCCGCACCCGAAGATACGGGTTTTGTCTTTGTTCGTGACGACCTCAAAGCGCCCAATCAACTCAAAGCTGACGCCCAATATGTGGTCAATACCGACCGCGGAACCAACCTCGAATCGGACACTTTAAAAATTTACACCTCCGAACACGTACTGGCTGCCCTAGTTGGGTTGGATATAACCAATTGCTATATCCATTTGAATGCTCCTGAGCCACCCATCATGGATGGTTCTTCTAAGTATTTTGTCGAGGCACTTACCAAGGCTGGAATATCCGCGCAAAGCGCCCCAAGAAAGTATTTTGAAGTCACCGAAGTCATTACCTATAAAGATCCCGATACCGGAAGTGAAGTCACCGTTATACCTGCCGATACTTACCAAGTGACCACCATGGTCGATTTTGGTACCAAGGTGTTGGGTACCCAAAACGCGACGCTGGAAAATATCGAAGATTTTGCATCTAAGATAGCCCCCGCTCGCACCTTTAGTTTTTTGCATGAAATCGAAATGCTATTGGACAATGGACTTATCAAAGGGGGAGACCTAAACAACGCCATCGTTTATGTCGACAAACCGCTGTCGGAAACTACGATGAAAAAATTAAAAATCGCTTTTAACAAAGACAGTCTCAGTGTAAAACCCAATGGTATACTGGATAACCTCACCCTGCATTATTCGAATGAGGCTGCTCGGCATAAATTGTTGGATGTAATCGGTGACCTGGCCTTGATCGGTATGCCCATTAAAGGCCATGTTATTGCCAAAAAGCCCGGACATAAAGTAAATACAACATTTAGTAAAAAAATGGCCCAGCATATCAAAAATGCCCGACGGCAAAATGCCCCGGTGCTCGATCTTAACACGGCTCCATTGATGGATGTCAACGATATCATCAATGTACTTCCACACCGCCCTCCTTTTTTATTGGTCGATAAGATCTACGAACTTTCTGATAGCCATGTCATTGGGGTGAAAAACGTCACAATGAATGAGCCCTTTTTTCAAGGGCATTTTCCCGGTGCACCGGTCATGCCAGGTGTGCTTCAAATCGAAGCTATGGCCCAAGCCGGTGGGGTTTTGGTGCTTAACACCGTCCCTGACCCGCAAAACTATTTGACCTTTTTTATCAAAATAGACAATGTAAAATTTAAGCGCCCCGTCCATCCGGGAGACACCCTAATTTTTAAACTCGACTTGATCACGCCTATTCGAAGAGGCATTTGCCACATGAAAGGCTGTGCCTATGCCAACGGACAACTGGTTACCGAGGGTGAACTTATGGCGCAAATCATCAAACGCAAAAACGCATAACCTATGAACCAACCGCTAGCCTATGTTCATCCCGGGGCCAAAATCGCCAAAAACGTGGTGATCGAACCCTTTACCACCATCCATAACAATGTAGAAATCGGGGAGGGGACCTGGATTGGGTCTAACGTGACCATCATGGAAGGCGCCCGTATTGGTAAAAATTGCACGATTTTTCCTGGTGCAGTAATTTCGGCCGTACCACAAGATCTAAAGTTTAATGGGGAAGAAACTACTGCCGAAATTGGCGACAATACCACCCTTAGGGAATGTGTAACCATCAACCGGGGTACCCACTCCCGTGGAAAAACAAAAATCGGCTCCCATTGCTTGATCATGGCTTATTCGCATATCGCCCACGACTGTTTTGTAGGTGATCATTGTATCTTTTCAAACAACAGTACATTGGCGGGACATATCACCATCGGAGATCATGTGATTTTGGCTGGGCTTACGGCCATTCATCAATTTTGTACGGTGGGCAACCATGCCTTTATTTCGGGGGGTTCCTTGGTGCGTAAAGACGTGCCTCCCTATGTCAAAGCCGCCCGCGAGCCTCTGTCTTATGTAGGTATCAATTCGGTGGGCTTGCGAAGACGTGGTTTTAGTGCCGAAAAAATCACCGAAATCCAAAACATTTATCGACTATTATACCAAATGCGATACAACAATTCCCAAGCGGCCGAAATCATCGAAGCCGAAATGGTCGCAACGCCAGAACGGGATGAGATTCTCCAATTTATCAGAGATTCGCAACGGGGAATTATGAAAGGATATAACCAAAAGAGTTAATATGGCAACTACTTCAGACATCCGAAAAGGATTGTGCATCAAATTCAACAATGATATTTTTAAAATTGTCGAATTCCTACATGTCAAACCCGGAAAAGGTCCGGCTTTTGTGCGTACCAAACTCAAAAGCGTCACCACCGGAAAGGTCATTGACAACACCTTTTCTGCCGGGCATAAAATTGAAGATATTCGTGTAGAAACCAACAAATTTCAATACCTCTATGCCGAGGGCGAGCAATTTCATTTTATGAATGTGGATGACTACAACCAAATCACCATCAATAAAAGTACCATCGACGCCCCCGATTTGCTTAAAGAAGGCGAAATGGTGTCTATCTCCATCAATACCGAAGATAGCATGCCCTTGTCGGTCGATATGCCTGCGAGTGTAGTATTGGAAGTTATCCATACCGAGCCAGGCGTGAAAGGCAATACCGCCACCAACGCCACCAAACCCGCTACTGTAGAAACCGGCGCAAGGATTAATGTCCCCCTTTTTATTAATGAGGGTGACAAAATCAAAGTCGATACGGAAAAGGGCACCTATCAAGAACGAATTAAAGAATAAGTAAACCGACTGAATTTAAACAGCATTATGAGCGTATTAGTCAATAAGGACTCCAAAATTATTGTACAAGGTTTTACCGGGAGTGAAGGCACCTTTCATGCCGAACAAATGATTGCCTATGGCACCCAGGTCGTTGGAGGAGTTACCCCCGGAAAAGGAGGACAAACCCACCTTGATAAACCCGTTTTTAACACCGTAAGCGAAGCCGTTACGCAAACCGGAGCCGATACCAGTATTATATTTGTTCCGCCTGCGTTTGCGGCCGATGCCATATTGGAAGCGGCCGAAGCAGGCATCAAGGTTATCGTAGCCATCACTGAGGGGATTCCCGTGGCTGACATGACCAAAGTGGCCGACTTCCTAAAGGGGATAGACTGCCGATTGGTCGGTCCCAATTGCCCCGGAGTGATTACTCCCGGAGAAGCCAAAGTAGGCATCATGCCTGGCTTTGTCTTTAAAAAAGGGCATGTGGGAATTGTATCAAAATCAGGGACCCTTACCTACGAAGCGGCCGATCAGGTGGTGCGCGAAGGCTATGGCATTACAACCGCCATTGGGATAGGTGGAGACCCCATCATAGGAACCACCACCAAAGAAGCCGTTCAACTGCTGATGGAAGACCCCGAAACCCATTGCATCGTGATGATTGGTGAAATTGGGGGACAACTCGAAGCCGATGCGGCTCACTGGATCAAAGCCAACGGAAATACCAAACCCGTGGTGGGCTTTATCGCTGGTGAAACTGCCCCCAAAGGACGCACCATGGGACATGCGGGCGCCATCGTGGGTGGAGCAGACGACACAGCAGAAGCCAAAAAACGCATCATGAAGGCCTGTGGTATCCACGTGGTGGATTCACCTGCGGCCATCGGTAAGAAAGTAGCTGAATTGATTGGCTAAAAGCCCTAACCCTTCAAAATTTATAAAAATGAAATTACTGGAAAATAAAACAGCCATCATCACCGGAGCCAGCCGGGGGATTGGCAAAGGCATTGCCGAAGTATTTGCCCAACACGGGTGTAATGTTGCCTTGACCTATAGCAGTTCGTCAGCTGCTGCCGACGAATTGGTCCAAGCCCTCAGTACGCATAACATCAAAGCCAAGGCCTACCAAAGCAATGCTGCCGATTTTGAAGCTGCCCAAGCTCTGGTCGATGCCGTATTGGAAGATTTTGGTCAAATTGATATTTTGGTCAATAATGCCGGAATCACCAAAGACAATTTGCTGATGCGTATGGGCGAAGCCGATTTTGACCAAGTGATTGAGGTCAACCTCAAATCGGTGTTCAATATGACCAAAGCCGTACAACGGACGTTTCTCAAACAACGCTCGGGTGCCTTGATTCATATGAGTTCGGTTGTGGGAGTAAAAGGAAACGCCGGACAGGCCAACTATGCGGCTTCTAAAGCCGGAATAATAGGTTTTTCCAAATCCATTGCCCTTGAACTCGGCTCGCGTAACATCCGCAGTAATGTCGTTGCCCCCGGGTTTATTGAAACCGAAATGACCGCCCAGCTTGCAGACGATGTGGTACAAGGCTGGCGCGATGGAATACCACTCAAAAGGGGAGGACAACCCCTCGATGTAGCCAATGCCTGTGTGTTTTTGGCTTCTGATTTATCGGCCTATATCACTAGCCAAGTACTCCATGTAGATGGAGGAATGCTCACCTAATCTAATTTTTTTACTATGCAAAATTTACCCAAAATCGGACTGCCCGTCATCATACTGGCTTTTGTCCTTATTATTTTTGTCTCCAAATCTTCGATCAATATCGGCTATGGAGAAGCCGGTGTCTTATTCCGCACCTTTTCAGGTGGAGTTGTCACCGACCAACCCCCCTTGGGCGAGGGTTTCCATATCATCGCGCCTTGGAACAAGGTCTATGTCTATAACGTCAAGCAACAAGAGTTTTTTGAAGGCAATATGCAAGTACTGTCGTCCAACGGTTTGGAAATCACCCTGGATGTATCGGTACTCTACCAGCCCAAATACGACGAATTGGGCCTACTCCACAAGACCAAAGGAGAAAACTATGTCAATATCGTTTTGATTCCACAGATTCGGGCGGTTGCCCGGTCGGTGGTGGGCCGTTATACCCCCGAACAACTCTATTCGACCAAGCGCGATGCTATTCAAAACGAAATTTTTGAAGAGACCCAAAAAAATGTGGCTTCACAGTACATCCAACTCAACGCTGTCTTGGTACGTGATGTAACCTTGCCCGATGCTATCAAGGAAGCCATTGAGCGCAAATTGCGTCAGGAGCAAGAGGCCCTAGAATACGAATTCCGTTTGGCCAAAGCCCTTCAGGAGGCTGAGCGTCAACGGATTGATGCCGAAGGAAAAGCCGCGGCCAACCGTATCTTAAGCGCTTCATTGACCGATAAAATCCTTAAAGAAAAAGGGATCGAAGCCACGATTAAACTGGCTGAATCACCCAACAGTAAAGTCATTGTTGTGGGTAGCGGAAAAGATGGTTTGCCCCTGATACTCGGGAATAACTAAGCCCCGCATATGTCATCATTTTGTTAAAGCCCGCCCTTTGGCGGGTTTTATTTTTTATGAGTTGTATGTAAAAACAAAAAATTACATAAAAACCCTCGGGCTATTTTTCAAAAACAAAAAAAGCACTATTTTTGCCTCGATGAAATTAATGCACGTACATATCCATTCGTTGTTCCGAGCTCAAGCGCGGTGAATGTGTTGTACCCTATGATAACCGACCCGTTTGAGCTTCAAACGGGTTTTTTTATTTTAAAAGATGATTAAAATCGCCATTCAGAAATCGGGACGCCTCCACGAAGAGTCACTAAAACTGCTTAAAGACTGTGGAATACATATTCACAACGGCAAAGACCAACTCAAGGCCCAATCGCTAAATTTTCCCTTAGAAGTCTTGTATTTACGCAATGGGGATATTCCTCAATACCTACGTGATGGGGTAGCCGACTTGGCCATAATTGGCGAAAATCTCCTGGCCGAAAAAGGGGAAGACCTCACTCAAATTATCCCATTGGGATTTTCCAAATGCCGGGTCTCTATAGCCGTTCCCAAAGGCGCCCGTTACCAAAACCTATCGGATTTGCAAGGCAAACGAATCGCGACTTCTTATCCGCATACGGTGCGTACATTTCTCCGCAAAAACAAGTTAGACGCCGAATTGCATATCATCAACGGATCGGTTGAAATCGCCCCCAATATAGGTTTGGCCGATGCCATTTGTGACATCGTATCCAGCGGGAGCACCCTGTTTAAAAACAACCTAAAGGAGGTCGAAAAGGTCATGGACTCACAAGCCGTTTTGGCCCAAAGCCCCAAAGTTGCTGAGGCGACCAAACCCCTGATTGACAAATTATTATTTAGAATCGAGGCGGTGTTGCGGGCCAAAAAGTCCCGTTATATTTTACTCAATGCCCCCAACGACCGCATCGAAGCCATCACCAAAATCCTTCCCGTACTTAAAAGTCCTACTGTATTGCCCCTGGCCCAAGCAGGGTGGAGTTCCATCCATTCGGTGATAGATGCCGGTACGTTTTGGGAGGTGATAGACGCCCTTAAAGCTGCAGGCGCGGAAGATATATTGGTTTGTCCCATCGAAAAAATGGTTTTATGATCACACGTTATACCCAACCATCGCCCGAGCAATGGGCCACCATTACGGCACGTCCAACGGCTTCCTTTGCTGATTTGGCCCCAAAAGTCCAAGCAATTTTTGAACGGATCAAAAACGAGGGGGATGCCGCCCTTCGCGACTATACCCGTGCCTTTGACAAAGTTCTAATCGACGAATTGGCCGTTTCACCAGCGGATATCGCTGCTGCCGAAGCACAGCTTACTGAACCCCTAAAGGCGGCCATAGCACTGGCCTACACCAACATCGAAAAATTTCATGCGGCCCAGCAAACCGCACCCATAGAGGTCGATACCCAAGCGGGGGTGCGTTGTTGGCAGGAAAAACGACCCATCGAACGGGTAGGGCTGTATATCCCCGGCGGAACGGCACCTTTGTTTTCCACCCTATTGATGCTGGCCATCCCCGCTAAGCTGGCCGGATGTAAGGAAATTATTTTGTGTAGCCCACCCAACCAAGACGGGGAAATTGCCCCCGAAATACGCTATGTAGCCCACTGCTGCGGCATCGAAAAGCTTTACCGTATCGGTGGTGCCCAAGCCATAGCCGCACTGACTTTTGGTACCAAGACGGTCCCCAGGGTCGATAAGCTGTTTGGGCCGGGCAATCAATATGTGACGGTCGCCAAGCAACTGGCTACCCAATACCAGTTAGCCATAGATATGCCCGCCGGGCCAAGCGAATTGTTGGTGGCCGCTGACGAAATCTGCACTCCCGAATTTGTCGCGGCCGACCTGCTCTCACAAGCCGAACACGGTCCCGACAGCCAGGTGGTCTTGGTCAGTACCTCCACGGCGGTACTTGATGCAGTCGATCGAGCCATCGCCCAACAGCTACCAAAATTGCCCCGTAAGGCCATCGCTACCGAAGCACTTAAACATGCAAAATCAGTTTATTTACAATCCGATGCGGAAGTACAAGCCTTTGTCAATACCTATGCACCGGAGCACTATAGCGTATGTGTGCGCAATCCAAAGGATTACCTTCAACACCTTCAGCATGCCGGTTCGGTATTTATCGGACCTTATACCCCCGAAAGTGCCGGAGACTATGCCTCGGGAACCAACCACACCCTCCCGACCAACGGGTATGCCCGCCAGTATAGTGGCGTCAATTTGGCCAGTTTCCAAAAAGCCATCACCTTTCAAGAAATTAGTCCGGAGGGCCTACAAGCCATAGGTCCGTCTGTAGCGCTGATGGCTGCTGCCGAAGGCCTAGACGCCCATAAAAACGCGGTGACGATCCGTTTAAATTCCCTAGCCAACGCATGAAAACACCCCTTCAAAAGCTTTTGCGCCCCCATATATTAGCCATTCAGCCTTATCAGTCGGCCCGCCATGAGTTTACCGATCAAGGGGATGCTATTACGTTTATGGATGCCAATGAAAACCCGTTTGACAACGGAGTAAATCGGTACCCCGATCCTTTTCAAACCGAGTTAAAAGCGGTTTTGGCTTCGCAAAAAGGTCTCAGCCCGGAACAGATTTTTTTAAGCAATGGAAGTGACGAATCGATCGTCATGTTGATCCAGCTCTTTTGTCAACCCGGAGAAGAAGCCATTTTAATCGCCC
>RFYP01000221.1 GCA_009921175.1 Flavobacteriia bacterium
AGTAAGCCCAAAAGGTTTCCCCAAAAAAGACCCTTCAGCAAAATAAGCCCCCCGTTGGACAAGAAAACCGTTTGTAAAAAACGGTCGGTAGCCCCGATGGTTTTGAGTACACCAATCATACGGGAACGCTCAAAAATCAACACCAACAGGGCAGTAGCCATATTGATAACACCAACAATCACCATAACCAACAAAATGATCAATACATTGTAATCAAAAAGGGCGATCCACTGAAAGATACTGGGGTATTGTTCATTTAGTGACACCACGTCAATAGCGGGGGGAAGCTGGCTATAGATATCATCGCCTATGGCCGTCTGTTGATCAAAATCGGTTAGGAAAAGCTCATAATTTCCTACACGGTCTGGAGACCATTTTTTGATGGATTGTACCTGTTCTATGGCACCCAAAATCAGGGTATTATCCACATCTGGAAAACCCGAGTTATAAATGGCCGCTACACGAAATTTACGGGTGTTGGGAATCCGCTGTTTGGCCGAATTTTGAAAATATCCCATCACCTCATCCCCTAACTTGATGTTCAACCGTTGGGCTAGCGTTTGCGAAAGCACAACATCGTATCCGTCCAAAGAAGTGTAATCTCCTACTACTTTGAAATCGTCTAAGCGCGACCAATCATAGTCGGCTTCTACCCCTTTAAAAACGACCCCTTCAAAAGTTTCTTCCGTCTTGAGCATTCCTCCCATATAGGCTACGCCTTGCAATTGATGAATCCCCGAAGTCCGGAGTATTTTTTCTTTGGTATCTTGGTCTAAAGTGATGGACTTTAGCGAAACTTTAGCTTCGTTATTTTCAAAAGGCGTTAAGGTCAGGTGGCCATTGAATGCCGCAGTTTTGTCACGAATGACTGTTTGCAGTCCCTTGCCGGTTGCCAAGGCGATTATAATCATGGTCATACCAAGGGCCACAGCGGTGGTTGCAATTTTGATGATTCTTGGTGACACCCGATTTTCATTTCCTGAGGTATCCCGTAATCGTTTTGCAATAAAAAATGGTAAATTCAATTTATTTTTAAATTCTATGGTCAAAAATACATTTTTATTTCTTCTTCTTTTGGGAGCAAACTTTTCGAGCTACGCCCAAAAAACACCAATGCCTGGCGCGCATCATTTTGAAGACTATCAAAATCAACTCCAAGGTAAGCGCGTGGGGGTTGTGACTCATCATGCCAGCTTAATTGTTAACCCTGAGGACACACTCCATTTGGTCGATTTTTTGTTAGAAAACCAAGTGCAGGTCGTTAAAATTTTTGGACCCGAACATGGTTTTCGTGGAGATGCTTATGACGGAAAAATAATCGATGACGATACTGACCCCAAAACCGGTTTGCCTGTAATTTC
>RFYP01000222.1 GCA_009921175.1 Flavobacteriia bacterium
GACTATCAAGCCTTGTACAACATTCTCTACAGTCTGGAGCAACTCAACGACCTGGATGGCGCGGTGGCTGTGCTTAACAAGGTGTTGAATGAAAACCCATACAGCGAAATCGCCTGGCATCAATTGGGCAAGATTTATACCCAACAAAATAAAATACAAGAAGCCCTGTCGGCCTATGACTTTGCAATCATCAGCGATGATACCTTTAGTGGGGCCTATATCGAAAAAGCAAAGCTCCTAGAATCAGGAGGCCGGTTGAACGAAGCCATAGCCCTTTATGAACTCACCTTGCAATTTGCCGAAGCCAGTGGTTTTGCCTATCACCGCATTGGATCTTGTCACCTGCGTTTGGGAAACGATGGCCTTGCCCTGCAGTTTTTTAAAAAAGCGATCAATACCGAACCGAGCTACGAAAAAGGATGGATTGCACTGGTCGATTACTACACCGAAAAACACCAATTTCAAAAGGCAAAATATTTTGTCCGTCAAGGACTCAATGTCAGTGAAGACAGCCCCAATTTATGGAAACGCAACGGGCATATTCACACCCAACTCGAGCTGTATGAAGACGCCGATTATGCCTACGAAATGGCGGTAAATCTCGGGAATTATGAATGGGCGGTATGGATTGGTTGGATTGATGCCCTTTTGCACCTTAACGATTGGAACAAGGCCCTCACCGTTTGCTACCAAGCCAAAGAATACTATCCGAAGAAAAAAGCACTGGACCTATCCAAACCTGCCAAGGCGCCAAGTTGTCCAAAGAACTTCATAAATTTTTCCCGGAATTACATCAGCAGTTGGGTGCTTAAATTTTAGCCCCCGCCGGAGAATGCGTACCTTTATGTTTTTTGAATTACTAAGCAAATGATAGGTCGATATTTTTGGGTGTTTATCAAAGGGATGATGATGGGCGTGGCCGATTTGGTTCCGGGTGTGTCTGGGGGCACGATCGCTTTTATTACGGGGATTTACGAAGAATTGATCGACAGTATTAGTGAGTTAAAACCCAAGAAGCTAAAGCTCCTTTTTAGCCAGGGCTTTGCCTCCTTTTGGAAAGCCATCAACGGTTCTTTTTTACTAGCCGTTTTTGGGGGAATTCTCGTCAGTGTATTTAGTTTTTCCTATGTAATTGGTTGGTTGTACGAAAATCAACAAGTCGGGCTTTTTGCTTTTTTCTTGGGGCTATTACTCAGCAGCTTCTTTTTTATGCGCCGTGCCGTCCCATCATGGGATTTGGCGCATTTTACCACACTCATCATTGGGGCAATCGTCGCCTTTGGTGCAACGCAACTGGCCCCTACCACAACAACGGTCTCGGGCACCTACCTTTGGTTAAGTGGCTTTATCG
>RFYP01000223.1 GCA_009921175.1 Flavobacteriia bacterium
AAGGCAGCTCATCTTATAATCAAAAACTTTCAGAACAACGTGCAAATGCCGTGCGTCAAGCCATCGTAGAGGCTGGAGTCGATGCTGATCGTGTTGAAGCCGTGGGTGCTGGCGAAGATCAACCCCTCGCCAATAACACCTCCAAAAGCGGACGTGCCAAAAATCGACGGGTGATTTTTGAAGTGCAGTAAAGCGCTTAAACCTTGTGCCCATGGTCCGTATACTTAGGGCAAAAAAGATTTGAGTTTTGCCATAAAATAAAACCCTGAAAGCAAACACTTTCAGGGTTTTTTGCGGAGAAAGAGGGATTCGAACCCCCGGAGGTGTGACCCTCAACAGTTTTCAAGACTGCCGCATTCGACCACTCTGCCATTTCTCCTTGGCGGCAAATATAAGGTGCTTTTTTTAATTCATAAAAAAACAAAGTAAACAAAGCTTTCTTTTTTACGCACTACGCTTCAAAGCATCTTGAGCAAACGGTAATCTATTCAAAAGGTGTAGTCAATACCCCCAAGACCATTTGTAGGCCTTCCATAAAATTTTGATACCGGATATTTTCATTGGGCGCATGAATACTGTTATCCGGATTGGGAATTCGTAAAGCCACTGCGGGTATGTTAAGGGTGCTTATAAACGCCGCAATGGGTTGAGACCCTCCCGTAGTACTGACCTTAATGATGTCGTCATGCCCCAGTCCGCGTCGTGTAGCATCGAAGGCCCACGCCCCTATCGGATGGTCTATAGCCGTTCGGTAGGGTGCTTTTCCTATCGTAAATTGAAGTTCGGCAATTTTGGGATAGCGTTGACGCATGGAGGGAGTTGGCGGAGCATCGGTCACAAAAAACCCTTGTTTTTGCAGGTGGGAAATCAACCGATCGCGTTGTTGGGCACCACTCGACTCTGGGGTGAGGCGTATATCAAATTCGGCCACTACCTTATTGGGTAAAATGGTACGTACTTGATCACCCGTCCACCCGGCTTGCAAACCCCGGACGTTTAGACTCGGATAATGCAGGGCTTGTTGGATGGTGGCCCCTACCCGATCAAAATGTATCGATCCTACCCGCTGGCCCAAGGCTTCCCAAGACTCGTCCAGGCTTGCAAAATAACGGCGCTCTTCTTCCGAAAATTGAACCCCGTCATAAAAGCCCGCTATCGTTACTCTTCCCTGGGCATCTTTCATCGAATGCAGTAAATCGGCCATCACAAAAACAGGATTTTGGACTACATTACCGTATTGCCCACTGTGCAAATTAATCGCAGGACCATGTACCGTTAAGGTAAAATAAGCGATGCCGCGTGCACCAAACATCAAGGTCGGTTTGCCCGAAATATGCCGGGTACCGTCCA
>RFYP01000224.1 GCA_009921175.1 Flavobacteriia bacterium
TACCAAGTAGAAATCGATGAACAAACCGGTTTCCAAGAAAAGGTAATTTCGGAATCGCGTAACAAAAAGATGATCCCCACCCTTTTGATTGAAGACAGCAAGGGCAATACGCTACGCTCCTACAACTTGCCGGTGGGCGCCCACCTGATTGTCAATGAGGGCGACAAGATCAAAGAAGGAAAAGTCTTAGTTAAAATCCCACGTAAATCGGCCAAATCGGGTGATATTACAGGAGGTCTCCCAAGGGTAACCGAATTGTTTGAGGCGCGTAATCCTTCAAACCCTGCCGTTGTATCCGAAATTGACGGAGTGGTTTCTTTTGGAAAAATCAAACGCGGTAACCGTGAAATCATCGTCGAGTCCAAATTTGGAGACATCAAGAAATATTTGGTCAAACTCTCCAACCAAATTTTGGTTCAGGAAAACGACTTTGTCAAAGCGGGGATGCCACTTTCAGACGGTTCGATTACTCCTTCAGACATTTTGAGCATCAAAGGCCCAGCGGCTGTTCAGCAGTACTTGGTCAACGAGATTCAGGAAGTCTATCGTTTGCAAGGGGTAAAAATCAACGACAAGCACTTTGAAGTAGTCGTCCGTCAGATGATGCGCAAAGTGAAAATCGAAGACCCCGGAGATACCATTTTCCTCGAAGGTCAATCGGTCTTTAAAAATGATTTTATCGAAGAAAACGACAACATCTACGGCAAGAAAATCGTCGAAGATGCCGGTGATAGCGAAAACCTAAAACAAGGTCAGATGGTCACTGCACGTCAGCTACGTGATGAAAATTCATTGCTCAAGCGGGAGGACAAAAAACTGGTTGTAGCACGCGATGCCGCTTCGGCTACTGCGACGCCTGAGATTCAAGGAATCACCCGTGCTTCGCTACAGACCAAGTCCTTTATCTCAGCCGCCTCGTTCCAAGAAACCACCAAGGTATTGAACGAAGCAGCGGTGAACGGTAAGTGGGATGAACTCAACGGACTGAAAGAAAACGTGATTGTTGGGCATAAGATTCCTGCCGGAACCGGACTGCGTGAATACAACAACGTGATTGTCGGATCAAAAGACGAATACAACAGCCTGTTGATCGATCAGCAAGAAGAAGTCAACCTCTAAACGATGAGCAAAGCACCGAAAGAACAAAAAATCAACATCGAGTTGGACGAGGCCACCGCCGAGGGGACCTATGCCAACCTGGCGATAATCAATCATTCGGTTTCGGAGTTTGTGGTCGATTATATCACCCTTATGCCCGGGGCCCCCAAGGCCCGTGTAAAATCACGGATTATCTTGACACCCGAGCATGCCAAACGCTTTCAAAAAGCCCTGTCGGACAATATTAAGCGC
>RFYP01000225.1 GCA_009921175.1 Flavobacteriia bacterium
TTTAAAAGGTTCCTTTACTTCGGCGGTCAAAGACCGTCCCGGAAAATTTGAAGCTGCCAACGGAGGCACCCTGTTTCTGGACGAAATTGCTGACATGAGTTTGGCGGCACAGGCCAAGGTTTTACGGGCTCTTCAAGAGCAAAAAGTCCAACGTGTTGGGAGTGATAAAGACATTTCGGTGGAGGTACGGGTCATTGCTGCGACCAACAAGGATTTGGAAAAAGAAATTAAAGAAGGGCGTTTTCGGGAAGATTTATACCATCGTATTGCGGTCATCAACATCGATGTTCCACCACTGTCCAAGCGAAAAGCCGATATTCCTATTCTGGCAACCCATTTTATGAAAAACTTGGCTGAAGAACAGAGTATGGAAGTGAAAGCTTTTGATCCCCAAGCCATGGAAAAACTCAAGGAATACCCCTGGAGCGGCAATGTGCGTGAATTGCGCAATGTTGTTGAACGACTCATGATTTTGGGCGATAATCCTATTACGGTGGATAATATCAAACAATTTGCCCCTAAATAACCTTTTTACCACCCAAACAAACGCGACTATGAGACATAAGATTTTCTTTTTGATCGGCTTTTTTTGCCTTTTGCCCATGCAGGCCCAAGAGCCTGTAGTATCCAATCAGATCCGAGCCATCTATGATACGGCACTGCAAGACGGAAGAGCTTATCCTTGGTTAGAGCATTTGTCGCAGCAAATCGGTAGCCGCTTGTCCGGATCTTTGGGTGCCGAACGCGCTGTGAGTTGGGGTGAAGAAGAACTCAAGTCCTTGGGTTTGGACCGGGTGTTTTTGCAACCGGTGATGGTACCCAAGTGGGTGCGTGGTAATTTTGAATACGCCAATATAGAAACTAGCCCTGGTAATACCATCAACGTCCCCGTTTGTGCATTAGGCGGTTCCATCGCAACACCTTCGGCCGGAATTAGAGCACAGGTCGTTGAAGTCCAAAATTTTGAAGAGCTTGCCGCTCTAGGCACCGAAAATATAAAGGGGAAGTTTGTGTTTTACAATCGTCCCATGGAAGCCCAGCTAATCAACACTTTTCAGGCCTATTCACGGGCCGTGGATCAACGTTCTCGAGGGGCCGAAGAAGCTGCCCGATACGGTGCAGTAGGCGTGATTGTCCGTTCGATGAACCTTAAACTTGACGATTATCCCCATACCGGAGCGATGCACTATGGCGATTTACCCCTGAAAGACCGTATTCCTGCGGCCGCTATAAGTACCAACGGTGCAGAACTCCTTAGTTCGATGCTAAAGCTCAATCCTAGCCTTCGTTTTTTCCTAAAGCAAAATTGTAAAAATTACCCCGATGTCTTATCCTACAATGTGGTGGGT
>RFYP01000226.1 GCA_009921175.1 Flavobacteriia bacterium
TGGCCGAGGGCTTTGAAGCCGGTGGACATAACGGACGGGAAGAAACCACCACCTTTGCTTTGATCCCCACGGTGCGCAAAGCCACCGCCTTGCCGTTGATAGCGGCCGGGGGTATCGCCACGGGTGCAGGGATGTTGGCCGCGATGGCCTTGGGGGCCGATGGGGTACAGGTGGGTTCCCGCTTTGTCGCGTCCGAAGAAGCTGCATGCCATCCCCGGTTTAAACAAGCCGTGCTAGATGCCCAAGAGGGCAGTACCCTTTTGACCCTTAAAGAGCTCACCCCCGTACGCTTGCTTAAAAACCCTTTTTATGCCCAACTGCAACAGGCCTATGCCGCAGGCGCTACCCCCGAAACCCTCCAACAACTGTTGGGAAAAGGACGGGCCAAAAAAGGGATGTTTGAAGGGGATATGGAAGAGGGAGAACTCGAAATTGGCCAAATTGCCAGCTTGATTGATACGCTAAAACCCGCCGGGGACATTGTTCGCGAATTGGTCGATGATTACCAAAGGGGCTTGGCTGCTTTAAGGCCGATAAACTAAAAAAACCCCCTTAAACAGGGGGGTTTTTACTAACCGAATCTTATAGTGGAAAAACTGCTTAATAGCCTTGATTTTGCTCGATATTTGAATTGGCATCGGTTTGTAGGCTGATGATATAGGAAGTTTCGTTACCGACGGTGACCCGGTTGTCTTGGTACCCGACATAGCTAACAATGAGTACCTCGCCGGCTTGGAGTTTTCGACAATGATCGTCGCGCCGGGCAGCGGCAGCCCGGACTCATCGGTGAACGGAACGGTCACCGATGTTTGTTGTGCCCATAAACCACTAATAAAAAAGAGGTTAAGCACAAAAAGAGATAGGATTCTTTTCATAAAAAGTAAGATTTAGGCATTGTCCTACTAAGGTCGTTCAAAGTCCCAAGACAAGAACCATCTTGGAGGACCTTTTTGGATGGGGATCGCAAATTTTAAGGTTTTTCCTTAAAAAAAGCTTAAAATTTGCTGACAAGATTAATTTGTGAACCAAAGGGGTCTATTCCAGGGGTAAATCCACCTGGATTTGGTTGTGGAGCAGATCGTCTAAGGTTTCTCTTTTTCGGATCAGGTGGTGGGTGCCTTGGTAGGTGAGTACCTCGGCAGGTCGGTAGCGGGAGTTGTAGTTACTGGCCATGCTAAAGCAGTAGGCACCGGCATTTTTAAAGACCAGGTAGTCGCCCTCAGACAGGGAGGCCATTTGGCGGTTGCTCCCAAAAGTATCGGTTTCGCAGATATAGCCCACGACGGTATAAAAGCGTTTTTGGCCTTGGGGGTTGCTCAGG
>RFYP01000227.1 GCA_009921175.1 Flavobacteriia bacterium
ACCATTTTAAAAACCTTTGTAAAAACTATCAATTATGACCATAGAACCTTTTCTTGCAGAATTTATAGGTACCACTATGTTGCTCCTTTTGGGGGTGGGGGTGTGTGCCAATACCAGTTTAAAAAATACCTTTGTCCAAGGTCAACCGTCTTGGATTTTGATTACCTCAGCCTGGGGTTTTGCCGTATTTATCAGTGTTTTTATCACAAGTCAATTTAGCGGGGCACACCTCAATCCGGCCGTAAGCATTGGACTGGCCGTAGCCAATAAGTTTTCATGGAGCCTTGTACCGGGCTATGTCCTGGCGCAGCTTTTGGGGGCCATGTTTGGGGCCTTCCTGGCCTATTTGGCCTACCGGGATCATTACCAAGTTACCGATGATGAAGCGACGGTTAAAGGGACCTTTTGTACGGGGGCGGCCATACGCAACCCAGTCAATAACCTTTATACCGAAGCGATTGGGACCTTTGTTCTGGTCTTTTGTGCCTTGGCGATCGCAGGGCCCAATATCGAAATCGAAGGGGTAGACGTACAAAACTTTGGCTTGGGTGCCTTGGATGCCCTGCCCATCGGGCTTGTGGTTTGGGGGATTGGAATGTCCTTGGGGGGAAGTACCGGCTATGCCATCAACCCAGCACGGGATTTGGGACCACGAATTGTCTATCAATTTTTGCCCCGAAAAAACAAAGACGCCGATTGGTCCTACAGTTGGATTCCCATCGTGGGTCCTACTCTAGGTGCGGTACTTGCTGGTGTGCTCTATCTGGGACTCTCCTGATTTATTTTGCAACGTTAACTGCACGGGTTTCACGAATGACCGTTACCTTAACCTGACCGGGATAGGTCATCTCGGTTTGAATTTTTTGTGAAATTTCAAACGAAAGCTGGGCAGCCTGGTCGTCGGAAACTTTTTCACTTTCGACTATTACGCGTAATTCTCGACCCGCTTGTATGGCGTAGGCTTTGTTTACTCCGCTAAAGTCATAAGCGACATTTTCCAGGTCTTTAAGGCGTTGCACATAGCTATCCAATACCTGTCTGCGTGCGCCTGGGCGCGCTCCCGAAATCGCATCACAAACCTGAATGATGGGAGAAATCAAGGAGGTCATTTCGATCTCGTCATGGTGCGCACCAATGGCATTACAGACCTCGGCCTTTTCACCATACTTTTCGGCCCATTGCATTCCCATAAGGGCGTGAGGAGTTTCAGATTCTTCTTCGGGCACCTTGCCTATATCGTGCAACAGTCCTGCGCGTTTGGCTAGCTTTGGATTAAGTCCTAATTCGGAGGCCATCACACCACACATTTTGGCCACCTC
>RFYP01000228.1 GCA_009921175.1 Flavobacteriia bacterium
TTGCGTTTGGCCCAAAAATCTAACGATTACGAGCAGGCCGATGGATTGCTCGAAAGTATTTCGGGCTTTCAGCAAAAATTCGGAGCAGCCGTTTTGCCCAGTACAGATAAAATAGCCGCGGAGATTTGGTACAATAAATACGATATATTTAAAAAGCTCTTTAGCTGGTACCTCTACGCAGGAAGCGTATTGTTTATCCTTTTATTGGTCTATATTTTTAAGCAAAACAAAATCATTAAAGGGGCCATTTCCGGGCTGAATATTGTTGTCTATGGTTTGTTTTTGCTCCACACGGCTGGGCTAATTCTCCGTTGGTTTATTTCTGGACACGCCCCATGGAGTGACGCCTATGAATCGATGATATATGTGGCTTGGGCGACCCAATTTTTTGGAATTATTTTTGGGCGTAAAAATGCGCTAACCCTTGCCGCTACCTCGTTTGTGACCGCCATGATTTTGATGATTGCCCATTGGAATTGGATGGATCCTGCTATTGCCAACCTGCAACCGGTCTTGGACAGCTATTGGCTGATGATCCATGTGGCGGTAATCGTAGGAAGCTATGGCCCTTTTGCCCTGGGGATGATCATCGGTATAGTGGTCCTTCTGTTGATGCTGTTTACGACTAAGGCCAATAAAACCAAAATAAGCCTTCAAATTCAGGAACTCACCATCATCAACGAACTGTCTATTACCGTAGGTTTGGTGATGCTGACCATCGGTAATTTTTTGGGTGCTATGTGGGCCAATGAAAGTTGGGGCCGCTATTGGGGCTGGGATCCCAAAGAGACGTGGGCGCTAATCAGCATCATGTTCTATGCTTTTGTGATTCATATGCGCTTGGTGCCCGGTTTACGTAGCCGTTGGATTTTTAATTTGATGAGTATCGTTGCCTTTGCCAGTATCTTGATGACCTATTTTGGGGTGAATTTTTACCTCGTAGGTCTGCATTCGTATGCCAGTGGTGACAAAATCATTACTCCTGATTTTGTGTACTATGGGTTAGTTTTTATCACCCTATTGGGAGGAGCTTCCTATTGGGCTTACAAAAAACACTATGCGTAATTCTCTGTTTTACAGCAAACTAAAAAAGCTTTTATTGTATGTCATCATCTTGTTGGTCATTTTTTCTTGTGAAAAAGAAACCATAGAAACCGACCTTTCACGTTTGCAAGCACAGCGCAATCTTTGGGAAAAGCAAAACATTAAGGCCTATTCGATCGCTCAACAAATGCATTGTTTTTGTCCTGTAGAACTGGTGGCCATTTTTGAAGTCACTGTAAGCAATGGA
>RFYP01000229.1 GCA_009921175.1 Flavobacteriia bacterium
CTATGGGTATGAGTGGTGATTATACCTTGGCCATCGAACAGGGAAGTACTATGATTCGCGTGGGAAGCAAAATCTTTGGTACACGAAATTACTAACTATGTACGCGGTTTTAGACATTGAAACTACGGGAGGTAAATTTGATGAGGAGGGAATAACCGAAATCGCAGTTTATAAATTCAACGGTACCGAAGTGGTGGATCAAATGGCCTCGTTGGTCAATCCTGAACGTCCGATACAGCCCTTTGTCGAACGGTTAACGGGCATCAATCAGCGGATGTTACAAAACGCTCCCCGTTTTTTTGAAATTGCCAAACGCATCATTGAGATTACCGAAGATTGTGTAATCGTGGCCCACAATGCAGAATTTGATTACCGGATATTACGCACCGAATTTCGCCGTTTAGGCTACCCCTATCAACGTGAAGCGCTATGCACGGTCACCCTTTCAAAAACTTTGTTTCCCGACCAAGAATCCTACAAATTAGGCCGATTGGTACGTGATTTAGGCATACCCATCAGCGACCGCCATCGGGCACAAGGTGATGCCCAGGCGACCCTTAAACTTTTTCAGCTTCTGCTCGAAAAGGACACCCAAAAACAAATCATACAGACCCAAATCACGGCTTTTGCAGACCCTCAACTCCCGCAGGTCCAACACAAAATACTGGATAGCCTTCCTACCGATAAGGGGGTCTATTATATATACAATACCAAAAAGGAACTGATTTACATCGGTAAAAGCAACAACATTCGTAAACGCCTGTTAAGTCACCTGACTTCAAAAAATTCCAAAAGTCAAAAAATTAGTGCTCAACTCGCCCAGGTTAGTTTTGAAAAAACCGGCAGTGAGGCCATTGCCCTGCTTAAAGAGCAAAACGAAATTAAAAAAAATCAACCCCCTTTAAATCGAGCGGCCAAACAACGCTTATTTCCTATGGGCATTCGAATGGAAACGGATACCAAAGGCTACCTAAACTTACTGGTCGAACAGGTACGTTCTGATCAAACCTATTTGGCGGTATTTAAAAATAAAAAAGCGTCCATTCAGCGGCTTTATCAGTGGATCGAAAAATATCAATTGTGTCTAAACAAAACGTCGTTGACCAACCAAAAGGAGCATTGTACAGACTATGACTTAAAAAAATGTGAAGGTGCCTGTATGCAAGAAGAAGATTCGGCGCACTACAACCAAAAAATAGAAAGACTTACAGAAGATTTACGTTTTCCCCACACCCATTTTTTGATTACGGATTATGGTCGTCAAAAAGGAGAATATAGTTTTATTTTAA
>RFYP01000230.1 GCA_009921175.1 Flavobacteriia bacterium
TTCGTCCGGAAAAAGGAACCGTAAAGTTTGTGTTTAAAAATCACTTCTCAGAAATCCAATTGGATTGCAGCAGTGGCGACATCCTATCGGTGGCCACCCGTCGTTCGGACATCCTCGAAAAAATTCATGACGGTTCGATCATAGACTATTTTATCGACCAAGAGCAAAGCGGCTTTAAACTCACCTATACCAGTTTACTCGGCTTGGGACTATTAACCTTAAGCATTAGTGGTTTTTGGCTGTGGTTTAATCCCAAAAAAATACGAAAGCTCAAGCAATAACTAGCCTACAGCTACTTTAGTCCTACCTTCACACCAAAATACCATTGTCTGCCGGCTGCAGGCTCATAATATCTTCTGCCAAAGGCATTGATGCGAATGTTGTCATAGTAATCTTGTTGGGTAAGGTTTTGCACCCCTACGTAGGGTGTAATTTTTGTGGTCGTAAAATCCAAAACGCGTTGCAAACTTAGGTCCATCAACCAAACCGGAGCAACCGCAACTGCATTGTCGTTGGCGGTAAACATTTCTCCACGGTACTGGGTCGAAAAACGTCCCTGCCAATCATCTGCCTCATACTCCAGTTGTGCAAAGCCAAAATGCCTGGGCAAGCCGGGAAGCTGATTGCCCGAATAATCGCCATTATCAGTGATAAACCGGTCGAATTTAAGGTCTGAAAAAGTATAGGAAACCATCGCTTCAAGAGAGGAACTCAAACGTTGCTTATAAAAAAATTCAATTCCTTTACGCAGTGTACTTCCCGCGTTTTGGTAGAAGGTTCTTCCACTGTATTGGGAGAGTTCATAGGGTGTGAGCTCATCTTGAGTGCGAATCCAAAAGAACACCAATTCCCAATGGGAGTTGTCACTTAAGCTACGCCCACCCAATTCTACGGTTTGGCTTTTTTGAGGCTTCAATTTCGGATTAAACCCTCCCGAACCTTGTGGGTCTGCTGATAGCTCACTCAGTGCAGGTGTTTCAAAGGCTGTACTGAAATTGGTGAAAAGAGCGGTTTTGGAGAATAAGGCATATTGCCACCCCATACTGGGGTTGAGTGTATTGTACAAAAGACGATCCGAAGCATCCCCGTCGGTAAGCCAACGGTCATTGACCGCCAATACATTGGTGTCGTACCGAAGATTTGCCATAAAAACAGATCGTTTTATAGACCATTGTCCCATGGCAAACGTTCCAAGGGTATTAAATTTTTCTACTTGATCTAAGGTTTGGGCATCACGAACACCAAATCTATTGTCATAACGTGTTCGAT
>RFYP01000024.1 GCA_009921175.1 Flavobacteriia bacterium
GCAATGACGATATTGTTATAGCGAAGATCTTCGAGACTTTCTTCGATATTGAGGGCGGATTGCAAAAGGTTAAACTCTTCGTTTTCGTACACGATTTTTTTGGACATCCCATAGGTGTTTAGGGGCTTTCCGCGTAAGCTAAAAACGGCTTGGGTATTGACATCGCGCGATTTGGTGATCGATCCACTGGCCGAGTCGCCCTCGGTGATAAAGATGGTGGATTCTAAACGGCGCTCTTTTTTGAGGTCATGGAGATGGACCCGGCAATCACGCAGCTTTTTGTTGTGCAAACTAGCTTTTTTTGCCCGTTCACGGGCGAGTTTACGAATACCGGACAATTCTTTGCGCTCTTTTTCGGCCTGCATGATTTTACGCTGTATCGCTTCGGCTACGGGCGTGTTTTTGTGCAGGTAATTATCGAGCTGTGTCAGCAAAAAATCATTGATATAGGCACGTACAGAAGGCATATCACCTCCCATTTCGGTCGAGCCCAGCTTGGTTTTGGTTTGGGATTCAAACACCGGCTCCATCACCTTGATGCTTACAGCTGAAATGATGGATTTTCGAATGTCGGCAGCCTCGTAGTTTTTACCAAAATGCTCCCGAATGGTTTTGACTATTGCTTCGCGAAAAGCCGCTTGGTGCGTCCCTCCTTGGGTGGTATGCTGGCCATTGACAAAGGAGTGGTATTCTTCACTGTATTGCGTTCGGCTATGGCTCATGGCCACTTCAATATCTTCGCCCCGCAGATGAATGATGGGATACAGCAGGTCAGATTCCGAAGTTTGGTCTTCCAACAAATCTTTGAGTCCGTTTTCAGAAAGGTATTTGGTCCCGTTAAGTTCGATGGTTAAACCCGGATTGAGGTACACATAATTTTTGACCATGCGCTCAACATACTCCAGGCGAAAACGGTAATTTTTAAAGATGCTGGGGTCTGGCACAAAGCTAACTTTGGTTCCCCGGCGTCGGGAGGAAGCTTCCTGAGGTAGTTCTTCGATCAGGTTGCCGTGCTCAAAAACGGCAGTTTTAGATAGTTGATCCCGATTGGATTGTACCGTAAATCGCTCTGAGAGAGCGTTTACAGCTTTGGTACCCACTCCGTTTAATCCCACCGATTTTTTAAAAGCGCGGGTATCGTATTTTCCTCCGGTATTCATTTTGGAGACCACATCGACTACTTTACCCAACGGAATCCCTCTACCGAAGTCACGCACCGTCACCAGGTTGTCTTTGATCGTGATTTCGATGGTTTTACCGGCTCCCATGACAAATTCATCAATGCAATTGTCCAGTACTTCTTTAAGTAAAATATAAATTCCGTCATCGGAAGAAGAACCATCGCCCAGTTTACCGATATACATCCCGGGACGTAAGCGGATATGCTCTTTCCAGTCTAAGGAGCGTATATTTTCTTCGGTATATTGGGTTTGATTTGCCATCATTGCGAAGATAGGGCTTGCGCCAAAAAATCAAAACCCGTGCGACGCAAAGAAATTAACAATCTCGGGAAGGAGCTTGTTAAGAAGTTAGACGTTAAACCGAAAATGCATCACATCGCCATTTTTGACGATATACTCTTTGCCTTCAACACGCATTTTACCGGCTTCTTTAACTTTTTGTTCACTGCCAAAGTGTTGATAGTCTTCAAAGGCGATGACTTCGGCACGGATAAACCCTTTTTCAAAATCACTGTGAATGACTCCTGCGGCTTGAGGTGCCGTGGCGCCAACAGGGATGGTCCAGGCACGGACTTCTTTCTCACCAGCGGTAAAATAGGTCTGCAAATTGAGTAAATGGTACGTTGCCTGAATCAGTTTGGAAGCACCGGGTTCTTGCAAACCAAGGTCTTCCAAAAACAATTGGCGTTCTTCAAAGGTTTCCAATTCATGGATATCCGCTTCTATGCTAACCGCCAATACCAATACCTGGGCGCCCTGCGCCGCTACTGCTTGACGTACGGCTTCTACATAGGCATTTCCGCTTACGGCCGCCTCTTCCGATACGTTGCAGATATACAACACCGGCTTGTCTGTAAGGAGTTGTAGGGGACGTACAAACTCCAAACGATCTTCGGCAGAAAGGCTAAGGCTACGGACATTTTGGGCTTGCTCCAACCCTAACACAAGTTGTTCCAGTACCACAAGTTCTTTAGCGGCTTCTTTATTTCCGGTTCGGGCGGCACGTTGAACCTTTTCCTTCTTTTTAGTGACGCTTTCTAGGTCTTTAAGCTGCAATTCCATATCGATAGTTTCCTTGTCACGAATTGGATTGACCGAACCGTCAACATGAACGATATTGTCGTTGTCAAAACAACGTAAAACGTGTAAAATCGCGTCGGTTTCCCGAATGTTTCCTAAAAATTGATTGCCCAAGCCTTCACCTTTGCTTGCACCCCGAACCAAACCAGCGATATCGACAATTTCGACTGTAGCCGGTAGGACACGCTCCGGATTTACCGCTGCTTCCAATACTTCAAGTCGGTGGTCAGGAACATTAACGACTCCGATATTCGGCTCGATGGTACAAAAGGGAAAATTGGCACTTTGTGCTTTGGCATTGGACAGACAATTAAAAAGGGTTGACTTGCCCACATTGGGAAGTCCGACGATACCTGCTTTCATAAATTAGTCCTAGTGGTGTAAAAATTTTTGTTTGGCCAACAAGTCCACTTCCTCCTCTACATGCTCATCGTCGGGAACACAACAATCCACCGGACATACGGCGGCACATTGCGGTTCTTCGTGAAATCCTTTGCATTCGGTACACTTGTCGGGCACGATAAAATAAAACTCATCCGAAACAGGCAATTGAAGCGATTCGGCATCGACAGATTTGCCATTGGGCAAAACCACCTTACCAGTCAGGGATGTACCGTCTTTGTAGCGCCACTCCTCTGCCCCTTCATAAATCGCCGTGTTGGGGCATTCAGGTTCACAGGCACCACAATTGATACACTCATCGGTTATTATAATCGCCATAGTTGGAATTGTTTCATAAATTTGCCGACAAAATTACGGTGTATTCTACGACTGAACAAATCGACAGAGAATGAATTCAAAAATTAATGCACTCCTACAATTGGGGGAGTTTCTAAAGGAATACAAGCGTGATACCCATCATGACCATGAATTTACCAAGGCCCTAGACAAAGCCTATCAAGCCAACGGTTGGTTTGACACCGATCAATTGGATTTTGCTTTAAAAAGTTGGGGGCAAGCCCTTCAAAAACAGTTGATTGAAAACTGGACAGACTCGGTAGCCCTCCCGGTGAATAACCCAAAAACGATTGGACTGGTTTTGGCGGGGAACATCCCTTTTGTCGGGTTGCACGATTTGTTATGTGTATGGCTAAGCTGGCATCGAGCCATCGTAAAGACCGCCTCCAAAGACCCGTATTTATTACCCGCCATCCTTAGGCTGCTCGAAACGTATGCTCCTCAAGAAAAAGGCCGAATCCAATTTACCGACAAAGCACTACAGGGGTATGATGCCGTCATCGCCACCGGCAGTGATAATGCTGCGCGTTATTTTGACTACTATTTTTCCCATGTACCTCACTTGATCCGAAAAAACCGAAACGGTGTGGCCGTGTTGGATGGAAGTGAATCCACTACTGCACTCAGTGGGCTGGCAGAAGACATGCTGCGTTATTACGGCTTAGGATGCCGCAATGTAGCACAGTTGTTTTTACCCAAGGGCTATGACCTCGATTTGATTTTTGGAGCGCTATATCCTTTTCATTCCGTTATACAAATCGAAAAATACGCCCACAATTACGACTATAATAAGGCTGTGTTTTTGATGAGTGATATCGACTTTTTAGAAAACGGGTTTTTTATGCTACGCGAATCACTTTCGTGGTCTGCTCCAATCGCCACCGCTTCATACCACTACTATGAGAGCCTTGAAGAATTGCAATCCTTGCTCGAAAAAGAAAAAGAGCGTATTCAATGCGTTGTTTCGGAATTAGCCCTTCCTGGGGCCATCTCTCTGGGGCAAGCACAACACCCACAACTCTGGGACTATGCCGATGGAAAAAACACCTTGCATTTTTTGCAAAACCTTTAGTAAACCGTTGATAACAAGGCCAAAAAAAATAAGGGTTCACTCCTGTTAATCGTTTGGAACTTTCGATATTTGCAACTGATATTTTAGCTATGAAAAAACACAACTTTAGCGCAGGTCCGGCCATCCTTCCTCAAGAAGTACTGCAAAAAGCTGCTGAAGCCGTCAAAGAGCTTGATGGTATCGGGCTCTCCCTGATCGAAATTTCACACCGAAGCAAAGAATTTATCGCCATCATGGACGAGGCGCAGTCTTTGGTTTTGGAGCTGCTTGGCTTGCAAAACAAAGGCTACCGTGTTCTTTTCTTACAAGGTGGGGCCAGCATGCAGTTTTTGATGGTCGCCCAGAACCTTTTGGAAAACAAAGCGGGATACCTCAATACTGGTACCTGGTCGACCAAAGCCCTTAAAGAAGCTAAACTTTTTGGCGAAGCCCTAGAAGTTGCTTCTTCCAAAGCAGAAAATTTTAATCATATCCCCAAGCAATACACCCTGTCTCCAGATTTGGACTACTTCCATATCACCACCAATAATACCATTTTTGGTACTCAAATCAAGACACTTCCAGAAACGACTATTCCTTTGGTGGCAGACATGAGTTCAGATATTTTTTCCAAACCCTTTCCCTACGACCAACTGGCGTTGTTTTATGCCGGAGCACAAAAAAACATGGGCCCTGCAGGGACCACCTTGGTCGTGGTCAAAGAAGATATCTTAGGAAAAGTTTCCCGAACCATTCCCTCCATGCTCGATTATCGGGTACATATCGATAAGGAAAGTATGTTTAATACTCCTCCTGTGTTTGCCGTATATACCTCTTTGCTGAATCTACGATGGATCAAAGCACAAGGAGGTTTAACGCAAATTGGCAAGCGCAATGAAGAAAAGGCGCAACTGCTCTATGCGGAAATCGATAGAAACCCTTGTTTTGTTGGCTTTGCAGCAGCAGAAGATCGCAGTTGGATGAACGTTACCTTCAACCTTAAGGACCCCGATCAAGGGGCTGCTTTTGACGCTCTATGGACCGCCGCAGGTATCAGTGGGCTCAAAGGACACCGATCTGTCGGGGGATACCGCGCTTCGATTTACAATGCCTTATCGCTCGATAGCATACACACGCTGATCGCTTGTATGCAAGACTTTGAAAAACAATCTTAATACTACCGCTATGAAAATTTTGGCCAACGATGGCATTTCTTCCCTAGGTGTACAAGCACTAGAAAAAGCAGGTTTTGACGTCGATCTTACACAGGTTGCACAAGAGCAACTGGTAAATTATATCAATGAAAATCAAATCGTGGGATTGCTCGTGCGGAGTGCTACCACGGTTCGTCAACCTTTAATTGATGCCTGCCCAGGCCTTAAACTCATCGGTCGTGGAGGAGTCGGTATGGACAATATCGATGTAGACTATGCCAAATCCAAAGGACTGCATGTGATCAACACCCCCGCTGCCTCTTCGGCATCGGTAGCCGAATTGGTCTTTGCGCATCTTTATGGAGGTGTTCGCTTTTTGTATGACGCCAACCGCGCTATGCCTTTGGAGGGTGAATCCAATTTTAAGGGACTTAAAAAAAGCTATGCCAAAGGCATTGAATTACGAGGCAAAACCCTTGGGATAGTTGGTTTTGGACGTATTGGCCAAGAGGTCGCCAAAATCGCCCTGGGCGTTGGAATGAAGGTCATCGCTAGTGATAAGTTTACCGAAAAAGCAACTCTTAAAGTTCCCTTTTTTGACGGGCAAAGTGTTTCTTTCACACTAACAACGCAGCCGCTAGAAACCCTCCTCAAAGAAGCTGACTTTGTAACCTTACACGTACCGGCACAAGAAAAATATGTCTTGGACAAGCGCGAGTTTGACATGATGAAAAAAGGAGCCGGCATTGTCAATGCAGCCCGAGGGGGTGTACTCAACGAAACTGCACTAATTGAGGCTCTAGATCAAGAGCAACTTTCCTTTGCTGCTTTGGATACCTTTGAGACCGAACCTACTCCACAAATCAAATTATTGATGCACCCCAAGGTTTCGCTTACACCACATATCGGGGCTGCTACCTTGGAGGCGCAAGACCGAATAGGTACAGAGCTCGCCGAACAAATAGAAAAGCTTCTTAAATAATTTCCTATTGTGTTTGAACGGTTAAAGGAAAAATGGAGGGTGAAGTCTAACACCCAGCTCATGGTCATTTTTATTGTCTTTGCAATCACCGGATCGGCCAGCGTGAAGCTTGGTGAACCCATACTTGAATATTTAGCCCTTACTCCTGAACGATTTCAAGACCTTCCTTTTCCTAAATTTTGGTACTACACCCTACGACTAATTTTGATTTTTCCCCTATACCAAGTGCTACTCATCGTGGTAGGCAGCCTGTTTTTACAGCATAAATTCTTTTGGGCATTTGAAAAGAAAATGTTCCATGCCCTATTGCGGAAAAAGAAGAAAAAAAATTAGGACAGTCGAGCGCTGATAAGGTTTAGAAACTCATTTCGGGTTTCGGTATCCTTAAAGGCTCCGCGAAAACCAGAGGTTGTGGTCAATGAATTCTGTTTTTGCACCCCACGCATCATCATACACATATGCGAAGCTTCGATGACCACAGCAACACCACGTGGTTGCAGGGTTGTATTGATACAGTCCAAAATCTGTTCGGTCAGGCGCTCTTGCACTTGCAATCGACGGCTAAATACGTCAACCACACGGGGAATTTTACTCAATCCAACAATTTTACCATTTGGAATATAGGCAACATGGGCCTTCCCAAAGAAGGGCAACATATGGTGCTCACACATCGAGTACAACTCAATGTCTTTGACCAAGACCATCTCATTATAGTCTTCATTAAACATGGCGCTTTGTAAAATCTGTTTGGGATCTTGTTCGTAGCCCCCAGTTAAGAATTTCATGGCCTTAGCGGCACGTTCAGGGGTTTTGATTAATCCCTCGCGGGTCGTGTCTTCCCCCAATAGGTCGATGATTTCACGGTAATTGACTTTTATTTCCTCCGTAATCGGTAGGGTTTGGATGTTAAAATTTTCATTCATTTGTTTGCAATTTTTTTTGATGGGTTTTTAGGGTTTGTAGTTTGGGATGAATCACATATTGGCAATAAGGATGCTCTTGGTTTTGTTGATAAAAATTTTGATGCTCTTCCTCAGCCGTATAAAAGACCTCAAAAGGTTTAAGGCTGGTCACGATCGGTTGGTCAAATATTTGCTGGTCTTCGAGAAAGCGAATGACCGCATCGGCCGTTTGCAATTGTTCGTCATTGGTGTAGAATACCGCTGATCTATATTGTGTTCCTACATCGGCCCCTTGACGGTTTAGACTAGTTGGGTCATGGGACATAAAGAAGACATACAACAACTCTTCATAGCTTACTACCATGGGATCGTAGGTGATGGCCACTCCTTCGGCATGACCCGTACGACCTGTACACACCTCGCGATAGGCAGGGTTTTTTATAAATCCGCCAGTGTAGCCCGAAACAACCTTTTCTACCCCTTCCAAGGTTTGGAAAATAGCCTCTGTACACCAAAAACATCCGCTGGCAAAATAGGCAATTTCATGCACGGAATTTTTGTTTAACATTTATATAGTAAATATAAACATTTTTATCAGGCAAACAAGTATTACATTAAAAATCATGAATTAATAATAAAAGAAAGGTGCTATGAGCATTCATTCCTTGTCGAGCAGAAATGAAAAATGTATTTTTGACCGTATGGATTCCCTGATAGAGGCACGACATATTGAAAAAAAGTACGGACACCTTCAAGTATTGAAAGAGGTTGACCTTTCGATGGGATTTAAAGAGGTCGTTGCTATAGTAGGTCCTTCAGGTGCCGGAAAAACGACCTTGTTGCAAATCTTAGGCACCCTAGAAAAGGCAGACGAGCATCCCCAAACCGTCTTAAAACTTTTGGGTGAGGATGTTCGCCAATTTTCATCCAATGCGTTGGCTGCTTTTCGCAACAAACACCTGGGATTTATTTTTCAATTTCACGAATTACTCCCCGAGTTTACAGCTTTAGAAAATGTCTGTATGCCAGCCTGGATCGGGAAGATAGCCGACAAAGAGGCCCGTAAACGTGCCGGAGAACTTTTGGAAACCATGGGCTTGTCCAACCGAGCCGATCACCGACCCACTGCCCTATCGGGTGGTGAACAACAGCGAGTGGCTGTGGCTCGCGCCTTAATCAATCGTCCCAAGTTGATATTTGCCGATGAGCCTAGTGGCAATTTGGATACCGAAAATGCCCATCAATTGCATCAACTGTTTTTTACCCTTCGCGATGAATTTGATTGTGGATTTGTCTTGGTCACGCACAACAATAGCCTGGCAGACATGGCCGACCGCACCCTCACCTTACGGGATGGACAAGTAGTGCGATGAAAAAAGTAGCACTGAAAGAATTTTTGGACGAAAAAGCGCAACAGTATGAGCAGCTTCAGTTTTTGGATTCGGACCCCATTCAAATTCCACATCAATACCAATATAAACAAGACATTGAACTAGCAGGTTTTCTTACGGCGACCATCGCTTGGGGCAATCGAAAGTCGATCATAAAAAGTGCCGAAAAAATGATGCACTTGATGGGGAATAGCCCCTATGATTTTACCCTAAACCACACAACGAGCCAATTAAAACGCTTACACGAATTTGTCCACCGCACCTTTAACGGTCGAGATTTTGTGTTTTTTATTCAAGCCTTACGGGATATATTGGTCCAGCACCCTGACCTAGAATCGGCCTTCACAAACGGCAATCCACAGGCTACTATGGCAGAATATCAACACGACTTTAGACAGCACTTTTTTGCCCGTCAACACGAAAAGCGTACCGAGAAACACCTGGCTGATCCCAACGCAGGCTCTGCTGCCAAACGCCTCAATATGTTTTTACGTTGGATGGTGCGCAGCCCCAAAAATGGGGTAGATTTTGGCCTATGGAAAACCCTATCCCCTAGTCAACTGTCGGTTCCCCTAGACGTGCATTCGGGCAATGTGGCTCGCAAACTTAAATTGTTGACCCGTAAACAAAATGACGCCAAAGCTGTGCTGGAATTGGATCGAGTTTTACGTGAATTTGACCCCAAAGACCCGGTAAAATATGACTTTGCTCTTTTTGGATTGGGGGTATTTGAAAAATTCTAAACACAAACTTTCGGCAGTTTAAACAGATGTTTCTTACTTTTGTTCAGTAGTTCGATTCAAGGCTGCTTACAGAAGTATGAAAATTCTTTTACGCAATGCCGTTTTTGTAGCCCCCAATCAAGCCTTGCATTTCCAACAGCGAGATATTCTTATCGAAGAAGGGATCATTACCCAAATAGATACCCAAATAGCGGACAAGGATGCCCATTGTATTCAATCCAAAAATCTACACGTATCCGTGGGCTGGTTTGATCCGCATGTTAGTTTTGGTGAACCGGGCTATGAAGAACGTGAAACAATGGCCAATGGGCTTGAAGTAGCCGCTCATTCTGGGTTTACAGCCCTTGGTATCAACCCGGACACCGATCCTCTTATAGATACGCATTCGGATGTAAGTCATCTCTATAAATTGGGTGCAACTGCACTGACCCAACTCCATCCTATCGGCTGTTTGACAACGGGAGCTCAAGGCCAAAAAATGGCCTCACTTTACGACATGCACCTTGCCGGAGCGGTTGCTTTTGGGGATTATAAAAAATCCATTCAAAACGCCAATTTGCTCAAAATTGCCTTGGAGTATGTACAAAGCTTTAACGGGCTATTGCTGTCCCACCCCTCCAATATGGACTTGGAACAAAACGGTGTGGTCCACGAAGGTGAAGCTAGTACACGACATGGCCTTAAGGGAATTCCAAGAATTGCCGAATCGGTACAAATCGCGCGTGATCTCGAACTACTGAAGTACACCGAAGGGCGATTGCATATTCCATTTATCACCACAAAGGAAAGCGTGTCTCTGATTCAAAAAGCAAAAGCTGAAGGCCTCTCCGTAAGCTGCAGTGTTGGGATACCTCACCTTTATTTTGATGAAGCTAAAATTGAAAACTTCGAGGCCAATTACAAGTTTTTCCCTCCGCTGAGGACTCAGGAAGATAAAACCGCCCTGCGTGAAGGCTTGCTCAGCGGTACGATCGATATGGTTTCTGCTATGCACGAGCCAATGAATATCGAAAATAAAGAACTGGAATTTGAGCATGCCGGCCCCGGTTCCATTGGTCTGGAAGCCTGTTTTGGAATCCTTAATAACCTGTTTCCCGTCGAAAAAAGCATCGCCTTTCTTACCCGGGGGCGTCGCTGCTTTGGATTAGACATCCCACAAATTAAGGTCGGTGCAAAAGCCGATTTGACCTGTTTTGACCCCGACATTAACTATGTGCTAACCAAAGCGCATTTACGCTCTACTTCAAAGAACTGTGCCTACCTAGGAGAAACGCTGACTGGCAAAGTCATTGCAACCCTAAACAACGACCAAATCCATCAGCACGATGACTGAACCCAAACCGGTATTGGATTACCTGATACGCCCGGCTAATACACAAAATACCAAAGCGCCCGCCCTGATTCTCCTTCATGGATACGGCAGCAATAAAGAAGACCTGTTTAGTTTTCAAGCGTATTTACCCCAAGACCATACCGTTATCGCTTTGGAAGCCCCTTTGACACTCATGCCCGGCGGCTATGCGTGGTATGAACTGCATTTTACAGCCACCCCAGAAAAATGGACCGATGTCGTACAGGCCCAAAAAAGCCTTCAACTCATCCGCAAACAATTACACTATCTAATCCCCACCTATAACCTAGATGCGGCAGACATCAGCTTAATCGGTTTTAGTCAAGGCGCTATATTAAGTTGGTCATTGGGCTTGGACTACCCCAAAGAATTTCGACGTATCCTAGCATTGAGTGGCTATATCCATACCGATTTAATCAAGCAGCCACTCGAACATTACACCCATATACTGGCTTTTGCCTCCCACGGAACAGAAGATCCCGTGCTTCCGCTTTCACTACCCCAGGCGACCATTCCCCTGGTACAAGCCCGTAATCCAGAAATTGTTTTTAAAACCTACCCCGCCCCACACACCATCAATCAGGCAAACTTTGAAGACTTGCTTCATTGGCTCAATCAGACTCGGCAGAAACCGGATAGAGCAAGTGATCAATCAGGGTAAAGCTAAACTGTTGATCGGGTTGTAGATGATACCCCAGTAATACCTCTCCCCAATAGGTACCGTCCGAAAAATCGGCGATTATCCATTTGTGATTCAGCACTTTCACTTTGTTAAAGAAAAACGTACCGGCCATACCAGCATAAGGAATCAAGGGGTTGTCATCTTTCTTAAGGTTCATTTCATACACGGCATCCATCAATCTCTGCTCCAAAAGACCCAGGTCGGACTCAGGAAAATAGACTGCGGCTCCAGTATTGCCTTTAAGGGCAAAATAAAGCTCGTCGTCTAACCGATTTTGCAGACTGTCTTTTGTTTTTTTGGTTGATGCTAAGGTTTGAACCACTTCCGATTGTTGGGCTTCCATTGCGCGGAGAAGTTTGTTGGAATTGACCATTTGAAAGACCAACAGGACCAAACAAAACAACAAGGCATAAAAGGTAATTTTTTGTTTCATAAACGGGGATTAATTGGAATGAATTTCTAGGGTGTCATAGGCTAGGAACACATTTTGGGGCAATTGGCTTTCAACAGATTGATGAAAGCCCATCAAATGGCTGATATGGGTAAAATAGGTCCGTTTGGGCTGCAGGATATCTACCCATTCAAGTGCGGCAGCCTTGTGCAGGTGCGAGGGATGGGGTTCTTCACGTAAAGCATTGATCACCAATACGTCCAAGCCTTTGAGTTTGGGTATTTGATCTTCCGGTAGTGATTTGACATCGGTCAAGTACGCAAAATTATCGATACGGTATCCAAAAATAGGTAGGGTGTTGTGGAGTACTTGGATGGGTGTTATTTGTTTTCCACCCAAGGAAAAATCACGGTCTTTTTCGACCCGATGTAGGCGAAGTTCGGGAGCTCCGGGATAACGGTCTTCTTCCTGAAAAATGTAGCCAAATCGTATTTTGAGTGACTGTTCAACCCGTTGATCCATATAGACATCCAACTTGCCTTGCTTAAAGAAAAAAGGACGAACATCGTCCAAACCGGCCGTATGATCGGCATGTTCGTGTGTAAAAAGTAATGCGTCCAATCGAGGAATGGGTGTGCGCAAAAGTTGTTGTCTAAAGTCGGGGCCGCAATCAATCACACAATGCTGGTTGTCCCATTGGATAAGCACCGAAACACGCAAACGTTTGTCTCGGGGGTCTTCACTAAGACATACCGGATGCGAACTGCCAATAACGGGGATGCCCTGTGAGGTGCCCGTTCCCAAAAAAGTGATTTTTAACATGCGACTATTCAAAGATAAATATTTGCCCATAAATAAAACATGGGTTACTTTTGTTAAAAGCCCAATTGAATGACTTCTTATTTGATCGGTGATCAACCCTTCGAGAACAAACCTTCCATAGAAGCCAAAGCCCTCCGTATCAACCTGAACAACCATATATATGGGACTTTCGCCGAGATTGGTGCAGGTCAAGAGGTCGCCCGGCATTTCTTTCGCGTGGGGGGCGCTTCAGGAACGATTGCCAAAACCATCAGTGCCTACGACAAAAATTTTAGTGACACCATTTACGGCGAGGAAGACGATGGCCGTTATGTGACCGAAACCCGACTAAATCGGATGCTCGATCACGAAATGCGTTTGTTAGAAAACCGTATCCCAGAAGACAAACAAGAAAACAAACTTTTTTTCACCCTTGCCAATACTGTCGCCACCATTGACTTTGCTAAAAAATTTAAAGGACATGGGTGGATGGGCATTCGGTATCAAGTATCTCCCAAGTCTGCGTACAACAACATCACCCTGCACTTTAGGTTTCACCAAACCGAAGCCAAGCTTCAACAAGAAGTACTCGGAGTGGTTGGGGTTAACCTTATTTACGGAGCTTTTTATAAATACGACGATCCCAAAAAACTACTGCGTTACCTCTATGACCATATCGATAAGGATGCTTTAGAAATCGATACCATCAACTTTTCAGGCCCCGTTTTTGAGTCGGTAGACAACCGCCTGATGAGTCTGCAACTGATTAAAAACGGTATGACCGAAGCGGTCATGTTTGACGGGAGTGAAAACAACGTTTTGCCTGCGCGAGTGTTGTATAAAAAAAACATCTTGGCCCTACGTGGGAGTTTTCGTCCGGTGACCATGGTCAACGTCGATATGTTCCAAAAATCTTATGACATTTTTGTCCAAGAACCCAATGTCGAAGAAGACAAAACCGTGGTGGTCTTTGAAATCACCTTGTCCAATTTGATGGCCCAAGGAGAGCTTGATGAAAAAGATTTTATGGATCGGGCCAAACTTTTATGCAGTTTGGGGCATACGGTTATGATTTCGAATTTTAAAGAATACTACCGCCTGGTGGACTATTTCTCACACTATTCGAAAAACCAAATGGCTTTGGCCATGGGAGTCAACAACTTTTTGGAAATTTTTAAAGAAGATTACTATGAAGATTTGAGCGGAGGAATTTTAGAGGCCTTTGGGAAAATGTTTTACAACAACCTCAAGGTTTACCTCTACCCCATGGAAGAAAAACAATCCGGCAAAATCATCAACAGCAACAACCTCAGGCTGCACCCCCGTATGAAAGAATTCTACAAATTCTTTAAATACAATGGCAAAGTAGTCGACATCTTTGATTACGAAGAGAAATACTTAAACATCTTCTCCCGCGAAATACTTAAAAAAATCAAAGACAAGTCCGAAGGCTGGGAAGAAGGCCTACCCTCAGGTATCGCCGAAATGATCAAAGACCAACATATGTTTGGCTATACCGACGACTAGCCACGTATAAAATTCCGTTGATTTAAAGCGCCAAAATTTGACTGGCGTGTTCTTTAGTCTTCACTTGGTCAATCACATGGGTAATCACCCCCTCTTCATTCACAATAAAAGTTTTTCGGTGAATGCCATAATATTCGCGGCCCATAAACTTTTTGGGGGCCCAAACTCCAAAAGCATTGATCAATTCTTTCTCGGTGTCGGCCAACAAGGGAAAGGGAAATGCGTATTTGTCGGCAAAATTCTTTTGTTGCTTGACCGTATCGGCACTAACTCCTAACAAATGATAGCCCGCATCTTGAAGTGTTTTGTAGTGATCGCGTAGATCACATGCCTCGGCAGTACAGCCGGGTGTGTTGGCTTTGGGGTAAAAAAATACGACCCATTTTTTTCCTTTAAAGTCTTCTAGTGAGAGGGTTTCACCCGTATGGGTTTGTCCGGTAAATGGCGGAACTTTGTTGCCTACCTGTGCTGTTTTCATGCAATTTTTTATTTATTTGAAGTTAAATAACAAAAAAATTCATGACCAAAAAAGAAAAAGTCGCCTATATCACCCAAACCCTTGATACCCTGTATCCAGAAATACCCATTCCATTAGACCATAGCGACCCTTACACGCTATTGATCGCTGTCTTGCTTTCTGCCCAAAGCACAGATGTACGGGTTAACAAAACCACACCCCTCCTTTTTGAAAAAGCCAGTACACCCCTTGAAATGATTCAATTAGACATTCCCACTATACGGGAAATCATCAAGCCTGTGGGACTTTCGCCGACTAAGGCCAAAGGAATATATGAACTCTCGCATATCCTGATTAATCAACACCAGGGCCAAGTACCCCAAAGTTTTGAGGCCTTGGAAGCCCTTCCTGCTGTGGGACATAAAACAGCCAGTGTGGTCATGGCACAGGCCTTTGGTGTTCCTGCTTTTCCTGTGGACACCCATATTCATCGTTTGATGTACCGTTGGGGATTGTCTTCGGGTAAAAACGTGGTCCAAACCGAAAAAGATGCCAAACGTTTATTTCCCAAAGCCCGATGGAACGACCTGCACCTTCAAATTATTTGGTATGGACGGGAATACTGCCC
>RFYP01000231.1 GCA_009921175.1 Flavobacteriia bacterium
AGAATCAGTCCACCCCGGGGTCCACGAAGGGTTTTATGGGTGGTCGTAGTCACCACATGGCAGTGCGGCATGGGGTCGCTAATCAAGCCGGTAGCAATCAATCCGGAAGGGTGTGAGATATCGGCCAGTAAAAAAGCCCCTACCTGGTCAGCAATCGCCCGAAATCGGACAAAATCGATATCACGGGAATAGGCCGATGCCCCGGCAATGATCATTTGGGGCTGTACCGTTTTGGCGATTTTTTCGATCGCATCGTAATCCAACCGCCCGGTGGCTTCGTCCACCCCATAAAAATGGGCTTCGTACAAACGTCCGGAAAAATTCACCGGCGAGCCGTGGGTCAGGTGTCCTCCGTGGGACAGGTCAAACCCTAAGATTTTATCGCCCGGCTTTAAAAACGCATGGTAGACGGCCGTATTGGCTTGCGAACCCGAATGCGGTTGTACGTTGGCATAGGCTGCGCCAAAAAGTTCCTTGGCCCGGTCGATGGCAATTTGCTCGATTTGATCCACCACTTCACAGCCTCCATAATAGCGTTTGCCGGGATAGCCCTCGGCATATTTGTTGGTCAACACCGAGCCGGTGGCTTCCATGACCGCTGGACTGGTAAAGTTCTCAGAAGCAATCAGTTCAATGCCGTTTAGCTGGCGTTCGTTTTCCTGCTGAATCAGATCAAATACGTGCTGGTCTCTCATTTTTAGCGCTTTGGGACAAAACTACTAATTAATGTTTGCTCCTATTATCGCTTTGTCCAGCATTTTTTTTAACTTATCAAAAAATAATTAACATGCCCAAATCCCTCGGACTACTCGCCCTCCTATTGCTTGTCGGTTGTACCTCGGTGCGTTCGACCCAAAAAAAACTCAACAGCGGTGATTACGACGCTGCCATCGAGAAGGCCCTCAAAGAATTGCGTCCCAACAAAACCAAAAAAAGCGCACAAGACTATGTACTCTTACTGCGTGAGGCTTTTCTCAAAGCCCAAGAACGCGATCATCGTGCCCTAGACAAGGTACAAGACAATCCTGAGCTGGCACAACGTAAACAAACCTATTAACTCCTTAACACCTTGGACCAGCGTCAAGAAAAAATCCGGCCCATCCTCCCACTGATGAATCCCGAAAACGGCCGGGAAATAGTTTTTCCCTTTGAGGACTATAGCACTCAACGACAGGCCGTTTCCAATCAGCTAGCATCCCTTATCCTCAATCAGGCCGAGGATATCCTAGGTAAAAATTTATCCTACTATTGGTACCGCGAA
>RFYP01000232.1 GCA_009921175.1 Flavobacteriia bacterium
CCTTGAGCCAACAGCGGCTAGATTCCTTATTGCCCAAAAACCCAAAAGCCGAAATTCAGGCACCGGCCTTGTATTATTTGTATAAAATCAGTCAAACCAGCGACAGCTTAAGAGCAAACGCACTTAAAAGAAAGCTCACAATCCTGTATCCCGACTCGGCCTATGCCCAATTATTAACCAACACCAGCGACTCCGTCATAGAAAACAACCAAAGTCCCAAGGCCCTGTACAGCGGGTTACTCGATCTTTTTACCCAAGACCGTTATGACGAACTTCTCCAAAAGATAGCGACCTATCAGGTGGTTTTGGCCCCCACCGATTATGCACCCAAACTGGCCCTGCTCAAAGCCAATACCCTAGGAAGACTTCAGGGAGCCGAAGCCTGGCAAAAGGCCCTGCAAGAGGTAATAGACACTTATCCCGAAACGCCCATTGCCCAAACCGCGCAACGGCTACAGCTCAAAACCCAAACCCTTGACGCCCCCACCGAGCTCAAAACCTTGGTGGCCTATAAATGGATTTTTCCCCTGCAAAAAAAAGACAGCATGGCACAAGCCCTCACCGAACAGCTAGATCCGATTTTGGCCAAACAACGCTTTTGGAAATTGACCAAAGACCCTTTCAACGAAACAGAAGAATTTATCGTTGTTCATGGGATCACCTCTCCCGATCACATCGCGGCCATCAAAGACACCCTTAGTACAAATTCAAATTTAATAGTAGATTTACCTAACTTTGTCATCTTGAGCAAAGCCTATCGGCAAATGCACATTGACAAAAGCTGGAAGAAAACCGAGTAAGATGAAAAATTTAGACACCAACGGACAGTATAGCCGTATCGAAAACAGCACCACCATAAAAGGTGAAATCATTTCTGAAGGAGACTTTCGAGTAGATGGGATACTCGAAGGAACCATCAAGACCGCAGGCCGAGTAATTGTTGGCAAAGACGGAAAAATCCTGGGTGGAGTAAGCTGTCAAAATGCCGATGTAGAAGGTAAAATCAAAGGCAATCTTTTTGTAGAAGAAAACCTGACCCTAAAACCCACCTGTATCATCGAAGGCGATGTAGCCACAAAAAGGCTGATTGTCGAATCGGGCGCGACCTTTAACGCGACCTGTACAATGGGAGACGCCGCATCGGACGTAAAGTCTCTCCCCAAGCAGGAAGAGGAACATGAAAAAACCGCCTAATCACTGGCTGGTTTTCTCTGGGCTGGCTTTTCAAGTCGCAGGGGTGATGTATGTGGCCGTACTTGGC
>RFYP01000233.1 GCA_009921175.1 Flavobacteriia bacterium
CCAGGGGGTTGTTGTGTTAATTAGTTTCATTTTTTAACAATTTAAAGGTTTATACCTACCTCATTGCAAACACAATACCATGACCCGTTTAGTGCCATACTGTCATTAAAAAAGGAAAAAATACTGTCTATCTGTCAGTTATCCTAAAACTTCCTGTACTTTTTGGGCCGCTTCTTCAAAGGCTGTGGCCGAAAGTACGTTGAGCCCGGAATTATCGATCAGTTCCTTGGCCAGGTCGGCGTTGGTCCCTTGCAGGCGTACGATGATGGGCACATTGATGGCATCGCCTAAGTTTTTATAGGCATCCACGATACCCTGGGCTACACGGTCACAACGGACGATGCCCCCAAAAATATTGACCAAAATTGCCTTGACCTTAGGGTCTTTTAAAATCAGACGAAAGGCGGTTTCTACCCGCGCGGCATCGGCTGTACCCCCTACATCCAAAAAGTTGGCTGGGTCACCCCCCGACTGCTTGATCAGGTCCATCGTGGCCATGGCCAGTCCGGCACCGTTTACCATACAGCCTACATTACCGTCTAAGTCTACATAGTTAAGTCCCACGGCTTTGGCTTCGACCTCTACGGGATTCTCCTCCTTAAGGTCACGAAGTCCTTCGTAGTCTTTGTGACGGAAAAGAGCGTTATCGTCCAAGGTCACCTTGGCATCGACTGCGATGATTTTATCATCGGCAGTTTTCAATACAGGATTGATTTCAAACAAGGAAGCATCGGCACCGACATAGGCCTTATAGAGGGCCGTGACAAAACGGGTCATTTCTTTAAAGGCGGTCCCGCTTAACCCTAAATTAAACGCTACTTTACGGGCCTGAAAAGCCTGTAGTCCCAATCCGGGGTCAATTTCTTCCGTAAAAATCAAATGGGGAGTTTGCTCAGCCACCGTTTCGATGTCCATTCCCCCTTCGGTTGAATACATTATCATATTGCGTCCGCTAGCGCGGTTAAGCAATACCGACATATAAAATTCTTTGGGTTCGGAATCACCAGGATAATAGACATCTTCGGCAATCAGTACCTGGTGTACTTTTTTTCCTTCGGCAGGGGTTTGGGGGGTCACCAACTGCATCCCGATGATTTGGTCACTCAGGCTGCGAACCTCGTCCAGCGATTTGGCGAGTTTAACACCCCCTCCTTTTCCACGTCCTCCGGCATGAATTTGTGCCTTGATTACGTGCCAACCCGTTCCGGTTTCTTCGGTGAGTTGTTGGGCCGCTTGGACCGCTTCTTCGGGAGTGGTGGC
>RFYP01000234.1 GCA_009921175.1 Flavobacteriia bacterium
CAACAGCCTGATTGTCAAAATGCTCAAAAGTAACCTGACCGATGTCAAACAACCGGTATGGGATTTGATGATGAAAAACATCTACAATACCGGGGCTTTCCAGATGACCCCTGATGACTTTAGACTTTCCATTCTCTATACCGATCCTTCACCCATCAACTACATCACTCCCATAGACCCGCAGCTTTGGCCTTCAGGTTTGGACCAACAAATCTTGCTCAACACCTTTGCTTTAGACCGCTTGGACAACTACCAAGATCCCGTAGCCCAGGGCGACGGTTTTTTTGATTATATACCGGGTATCACCATCGACCCTCAGTTTGGACGCATCATTTTTCCTTCGGTAGAACCGTTTGGACGATTTCTTTTTGAGCTGTTGCGCGACCCAAAGAGTACGAATGAAAATTATGACTTTGAAGACTCCTACAACGCCAACCAAAAACGTTATGTATTCCAAGAATTGTACGCGCAAACCAAGGCTGCAGCCCTGGAGGCTACCGAAAAAAATAAATTTCAGCTCAAAGGGCGCTATAAATCCGAGGGCGGGGATGGGATACCGATAGGGGCATTTAATGTTCCCCGAGGCTCTGTACAGGTCACTGCCGGTGGACGTATCTTGCAGGAAGGACTGGATTATACGGTTAATTACGATATCGGCCGGGTTAAAATTTTGGACCAAGCCTTGATTGCGTCCAATATCCCCATCGATATTTCAGTCGAGAACAATTCGTTCTTTAACCAGCAAAACAAACGATTTTCCGGGTTTAATATCCAGCACCAATTGCACGAAAATGCGTATGTAGGTGCTACGCTCATCAACCTGAGTGAAAATCCCTTAACCCAAAAAGCCAATTACGGTACCGAACCGGTCAACAATACGATGATCGGCTTTAACACCAATTTCTCTACCGAACTCCCTTTACTTACCCGTATGGCCAACGCCTTACCTTTTGTAGAAACCGAAGTGCCTTCGCGTTTGTCTTTTCGGGGAGAAATCGCTTCGCTCAAAGCGGGCAATCCACGAAATGCCCAACTGCAAGGCGAGGCCAATGTTTATATCGATGATTTTGAGGGAGCGCAAACCACCATCGACATCAAAGGATTTACGGCCTGGAACCTGGCGAGTGTCCCTGCCAAAAATTTTACGGGAGCCGACCGGCCAGCCGGAGATATAAGTTCGGGATATGGCCGTGCCAAACTGGCTTGGTATTCGATAGACCCTATTTTTTA
>RFYP01000235.1 GCA_009921175.1 Flavobacteriia bacterium
TATCAAAAAGTAACAGCGCATACTGATGACCTCAAAACAGAACTTTTTGAAGAACTCAAAAGCCGCATTAAAGAAGACGACGAATCGGTTCCTTATTTCTACAACGGCTATTGGTATATCACTCGCTTTGAAACCGGGAAAGATTATCCGATTTATGTACGGAAAAAAGAGTCACTTGAGGCCGAAGAAGAACTGCTTTTTGATTGTAACGAGCTGGCCAAAGGGCATTCCTTTTTTAGGCTGACGGCCATCACCATAAGCCCCGACAATACCAAGGCGGCATTTGCGGTAGATACTGTATCGAGAAGGCTCTACACCCTCTACGTTAAGGATTTTGAAACGGGCAAACAGCTGGGCACTGAAATACCCAATACCTCAGGCAGCACCGCCTGGGCCGCTGACAACCAACATCTTTTTTACACGGCCAAAGATCCTGTGACCCTGCGTTCAGCCGCGATTTATCGCCATGACATCACTCAGTCTCCGACCAACAGTACGTTAATTTTTGACGAAAAAGATGAAACCTTTTCAGTATCGGTCAGCAATTCAAAATCAGATGAGTATATTTTTATCAATTCATTTAGCACGCTGACGACTGAGGAACAATTCTTGCGTTCTGACGACCCTTTGGGAGCGTTTAAAGTTGTCCAGAAACGAACCCGAGGATTGGAATATAGTGTCGCACATATGGACGATCATTTTTATATTTTAACCAACAAAGACGGGGCCTCCAACAATCAGCTGATGAAAACAGAAATCGCTACACCCGAGGCCGAACATTGGCAGCCCCTGCTTGCGCATCGGGAAGAAGTGCTGTTGGAAGATGTTGAATTGTTTAAAGACTATTGGGCCATTACTGAACGTGAAAATGGCCTTACCCGTATTCGTATAAAAACTTGGGAGGGCGATACCGACTTTTATATTCCCTTGGAGGGTGAAACCTATTCGTTGTTTATCTCGACCAATTTACAATTCGATACATCCAAAATACGCTACGGTTACAGTTCGTTAAAAACCCCTTATTCGGTATTTGAATTTGATATGGCCACCCAGGAAACAACCCTACTTAAAGAACAAGAGGTGACCGGAATGGACTACAACAAAGACAATTATATAGAAAAACGGGTTTGGGCAACAGCACGAGATGGGGTCAAGGTGCCCATGTCCATGGTGTACCACAAAGACACACAATTGACTTCTCAAACACCGATACTTCAATATGCATATGGG
>RFYP01000236.1 GCA_009921175.1 Flavobacteriia bacterium
CGCAAGATTTAGATTTTAAGGAGGGGCGCACCGTAGTTGAAGAAGCCTATCAGGCTTTTACAGCCCTGTTGGAAATCGAAAACCGTTTGGGAACTACCAACCAGGCACTGCTTGAACGGACCGATTATGAAAGCCAAGCTTATACCGATTTAATTATTCAACAAAGCGAACTTACGACTCAGTATGAGCTTTTGGGAGGCTATACCTATCAAGCAGCTACGGCACGCATATTAAACGGTTTAGGTTTTGATCAATCGACTTTTGATTGCCCTACTGCTAACTTTTCGGGGGGGTGGCGCATGCGTATTGAGTTGGCCAAACTCCTTTTGCAAGACAACGACATCTTGTTACTCGATGAGCCCACTAATCACCTGGACATCGAGGCCATTCTTTGGTTGGAGCAATTTTTGACCAAATATAAGGGTGCGCTCTTGTTGGTTTCTCACGACATTACGTTTCTCAATCAGGTGACCAACCGTACCATGGAGTTGGTCAGTAAGCAATTGTTTGATTTTAAAAAGTCCTACAGTGATTACATAGAATTGCGTGTCCTATTGCGCGAACAACAGTTGGCGGCCAAAAAAAATCAAGACAAGCAACTTGCCCATACCGAAAAGTTGATCGAACGTTTTAGGGCCAAGGCCACCAAGGCCAGTATGGCTCAATCGTTGATCAAAAAAATGGATAAAATCAAACGGATAGAAGTGGATCCCGAAGAAACGCAAACCTTTTCGATTCACTTTCCGTTGAGTAAACAACCCGGTAAAGTTGTTGTTGAAGGCAAGGGTATAGGTAAGGCCTATGACCAAAATCAAGTTCTCAAGGACGTTGATTTGTTGATCGAAAGAGGAAGTAAAATAGCCTTTATCGGTCAAAACGGACAAGGAAAAACCACCTTGGCCAAAATCATCGTTAACACTCTGGAGCACCAGGGGACGTTGAAATTGGGACACAACGTGATGTTGGGCTATTTTGCCCAAAACCAAGCCCAACAACTCACCTTGACTAAAACCGTACTCGACACGGCCTTGGATGCTGCAGCACCTGATAAGCGTCCTTCGGTAAGAGATATGCTCGGCGCTTTTTTGTTTCAAAATGATGCTGTGGATAAAAAAGTGGCCGTATTGTCCGGAGGAGAACGCAACCGACTTGCCCTGTGCAAGTTGTTGCTTCAGCCTTTTAATGTACTGGTGATGGACGAACCGACCAACCACCTCGAT
>RFYP01000237.1 GCA_009921175.1 Flavobacteriia bacterium
GGTAAACACAAAAATCTCTTCGGCATAGAGGTTGAGCTTAAAATCGCGTACAAAATCCACCGCATTTCCGGTGTTGTTTTCCAATACCTCGCGTAAACGGTCCAACCAACTGTCGATGCCTTCTGTTTTTTGGTCTCCTTGTTTGTATTTGTAGTGAGCCGCGTAGCCTTTTTCGGCAATTTCGTGCATGCGCTCCGAGCGAATCTGAACTTCTACCCAGCGTTTATCTGGCCCCATAACCGTGACGTGTAGGGCCTCGTAGCCGGTTGATTTGGGGGAGGTGATCCAATCCCGAAGCCGTGTAGGGTTGGGCACAAAATGGTCGGTGATGATGGAGTAGATTTTCCAAGCAAAAAACTTTTCTTTTCGGCGCTGTGCTTTGTAAATAACACGAATCGCAAATTTGTCATACACCAAATCAAAAGGGATGTTTTGCTTGAACATTTTTTGATGAATGGAAAAAATCGATTTGCTCCGGCCTTGAATTTGGTATTTGACCGCTTCCATAGACGAAAACCGTTGGATGTATTTCCGCTGTTCTTCTTCGGTTTCTTCTAATTTGTTTTTAAGCGCATTGTAGCGCAGGGGTTCGGTGTATTTAAAACCGAGGTCTTCCAACTCCGTTTTGATGTTGTACAAACCGATACGGTGGGCCAAGGGTGCGTAAATAAATAGCGTCTCCGAAGCGGTTTTGACCTGTTTGTATTCGGGCAAGCCTTCGAGAGTCTTCATATTGTGAAGGCGGTCGGCAATTTTGATGATTATCACCCGTATATCATCGTGAAGGGTGAGCAGCATTTTCCGAAAATTTTCGGCCTGCATGGAGATGTCCTTGTCCTTTTTTAGGTGCGAAATCTTGGTCAGCCCCTGAACAATTTTGGCCACCTTGGGGTTGGTTAGCCGCTCGACATCCTCAAGGGTGTAGGGGGTGTCTTCAATCACATCATGTAGGAGGGCGGCGGCAATTGACGTGGCATCGAGCCCGATCTGATCAGCGACAATTTTGGCAACATTAATGGGATGAAAAATATAGGCCTCGCCCGATTTTCTGCGTTGGGCTTTATGGGCATCGACCGCAGTATCAAAGGCTGTTCGAATAAGCTTTTTGTCGCTCTGCGTCAGGGTTTGATAGCTGATGCGAAGCAATTCTTTATACTGCTTGGCAATTTCTTTATTTTCGATTTCTTGGTCGACCATCATA
>RFYP01000238.1 GCA_009921175.1 Flavobacteriia bacterium
GTGATTTGCTCAAAGGGCGGGTGCCGCAAAAAGATGCCTTTTGCCTCGGAGAAGCAACAGCATTGGGTCTCGTTTGTCTGGGTAAAACTCATATGTCGGAATTGGCGTTTTCAGGTATTGGATTAAACCCCGTTAAGGAAACGCCGCCCTGTATCAATTTTCCCGATACGGTACCGGGGGGGTCTTCTTCGGGTGCAGGGGCATCGGTTGCCTTTGGTTTGGCGCCTGCGGCCATTGGATCTGATACGGGGGGATCGGTGCGTATTCCTGCGGCATGGAATGACCTTGTTGGATTAAAAACCACATCAGGGCTTATTTCGCTTGAGGGTGTTGTACCGCTTTGCGCGTCATTTGATACCGTTGGGCCTTTGACCAAAACAGTTGAGGATGCGGCGCATATTTTTACTGCTCTCACAGGTCAGGGGGCGATGGACACTTCCAATGCCTCCGTTTCAGGGCGACGCTTGGCTGTTTTGAAAAGTGATCTTTTTGATGTCACGCGAGAGGAACCCGGCAAAGCTTTTGAGGAAACCGTGAGAAAATTTGCAAAAGCGGGTGCCGAAATCACGGAAATAACAGTTGATTTTCTTAGTGATGCAAATGCAATTGGCGGGCCGCTTTTTGTGGGAGAAGCCTATGGCACATGGCAACGCGAAATTGAAGCAAATCCGGAAAAGATGTTCGCCCGTATCTGCGACAGGTTTCGGCAGGGAAAAGATGTAAGTGCCGCAGATTTCGTGGCAGGCTGGCAGCAGCTTGAACGCTATAGAGCCGCGTTTAAATCTCTGATTCAAGGTTTTGATGCGGTGCTTTGCCCGACTGCGCCAATATTACCGCCCAAATTGGAGAGATTATTTAGTGATGATGATTATTATGTCACTGAAAACCTACTGTCGCTGCGCTATACTCGGATCGCCAATTTAATGGGGACATGCGCCGTGACATTGCCTACGGGGCATCCCAGTTGTGGGGTGATGTTGCTTGCAGGCGCTTTTGAAGAAAAGCGGCTATTGCGGCTTGCACTGGGGGCGGAACAGGCACTGAAATAAGAGTAAAGTCCTTTTCGTCAAAAAAAATGTGGTTTTGAGACCAGATTTTCTAAAAATTGGGCGGTTTTGGTGGACGTAGCCTCTCTGATTGAGTAAACTTTTATCAAACGGGGCGTCATGATCCCGAAACTTGAGGCTAAAAAATGTTTCC
>RFYP01000239.1 GCA_009921175.1 Flavobacteriia bacterium
GCTACATCACCGAAGAACTCAAGGAGTATGAGGCTAAAATTTTGGGGGCAGAAGAAAAAATCAAAAGCCTGGAACAACAAATCTATCAGCAACTGCTCGATGATTTGCAACCCCATCTTTCCCTGCTCAAAAAAAATGCGGCCCATTGGGCGAAACTGGATAGCCTATGGGGTTTTGCACATGCGGCCAAAAAATACAATTATTGCCCCCCGACCTTTGTAGCAGGTCCTATACTAGAGATTACGGCCGGTCGGCATCCGGTGATCGAACAACATCTGCCAGCCGATGCGCCATATGTTCCCAACGATTTGTTTTTGGACCGCCAAACCCAACAAATCATCATGATTACCGGTCCTAATATGTCCGGAAAATCAGCCATATTAAGGCAAACGGCCCTTATCGTTTTGATGGCCCAAATGGGTAGTTTTGTCCCTGCCCAAGCCGTGCAGATGGGATTGGTAGACAAATTGTTTACCAGGGTTGGGGCAAGTGACAATATTTCGATGGGGGCTTCGACCTTTATGGTTGAAATGAACGAAACAGCATCGATTCTAAATAATATTTCGGAAAACAGTCTGGTGCTTTTGGACGAAATCGGACGAGGAACCAGCACCTACGACGGTATTTCGATTGCTTGGGCTATTGCTGAGTATTTGCATGAACACTCTCTGCGGCCCAAAGTGCTTTTTGCAACGCATTACCACGAACTGAATACAATGGCGAACACTTTTGAACGCATCAAAAATTACAATGTTTCGGTCAAAGAGCTGCAGGATAAGGTGCTTTTTTTACGTAAACTTGAAGCAGGAGGTAGTGCCCATAGCTTTGGGATACATGTAGCCAAAATGGCGGGGATGCCCCACTATGTAATACAAACGGCCCAACGCAAGTTGGCGGCGTTGGAAGTGACCCACGGTACCGAAAATCGCCGTGCGGCCCTCGACCAAGAACAGGGCAGTATGCAACTTAGCTTTTTTAATTTGGACGATCCGCTCCTGGAAGCTGTACGGGATGAAATTGATCAGTTGGACATCGATACCCTGACTCCGGTCGAGGCACTGATGAAGCTAAACACGTTAAAACGAAAACTAAAAGGGCCTAAAAAAGAAACGTGAAAATTTCTTTTCTCTCCTTTTGAATTGCCTAAAAATAATTACATTTGCTGTCCACAAATGCGAAAGTAGCTCAGGGGTAGAGCAT
>RFYP01000240.1 GCA_009921175.1 Flavobacteriia bacterium
ACTTGAGAAAAGTATAATCGGCCACCGCACCAGCCGAGGGTATTCCCTGAGTAAAAAATTGAGCATAGGCCCGACAACGATCCTCTAAGAAATGGGTTTCCACCGCCAAGGCATAGCGTCGAGGGTCTTGATAAAAATTGGCCAAATGAGGATTGTCCGAAAAGTTTTCGTAAAGGCCTTGCACCGCAAAATGTTGTTGTAATTGCTCGGTAAAAGTGGTTTTCCCCGCTCCGATATTGCCCTCGATGACCACAAATTTTTTGGTTCCGGTAAACAATTCCGGTCCCCAATTCCGGTCACTGATTTTGGTCACCTCTAGGGTGTCGGGAGAAACCTTAACCAATTCGGTGGTAGTTTGTTGTAATTGCGGGTGCCTGAAATCGGGAGCAATTTCGGCCAGGGGGACCAATACAAAATTTCGTTGGGCATAGCGAGGATGAGGAAGTTCTAGGTCTGGGGTTTGGATAAGCCTATCTTCGTAACTGAGTAAATCCAAATCGATGGGGCGCGATTGGTAACCCGATTCAGCATTTCGACTACGGCCCATTTGTTGCTCAATCTCTAATAAGGCAGCAAGAACATTTTGGGGGGAAAGGGCGGTTTCAACTGTGATGCAGGCATTGTAAAATGGTGGTGCTTCAAACCCCCATGCACCGGTTTCGTAAAGGGATGAGCGTTGGATGATTTTGCCGATATACAGCATGATATACACCAGCACTTCTTCCAATTGTTGTTGGCGATTTCCCTGGTTACTGCCCAAACCAACATAGACCGTATGCTTCATCAACGACAAAGCTACAAAACGCTATCTTTGCAACACAAGTCTACAGACGATGAATTTTATTAAAAGTTTTTTTGCAGCAACCTTAGGAAGTCTTTTTGCTTTTTGCCTGTTTTTTATTTTTGTTTTGCTCTTTATCAGCGGTCTAGCCGCGGTGGGGAGTAGCGAAAAAAGCAGCGTCTATATAGAAGACGGATCGGTACTGCGTTTAAGCCTCGACCGCCCACTGGTGGATCGGGCACCCGAATTTAACGAACTCAATGCCGCCCTCGGATTGGATACCGAAGCCCTGGGCCTCAATACCCTTTTGAATAGTATCGAAAAAGCCGCTACTGACAGTCGAATCAAAGGCATCAGCATACAAGCAGGAATGCCCCAAGCAGGATGGGC
>RFYP01000025.1 GCA_009921175.1 Flavobacteriia bacterium
GTATATAGTTTGAAGGGTAATTTCAAAATCTCGAGGTGTAAAATCAAAGTTCGATATTTGAATAGAGTTGTCTACAAAGCAATCAGAGAAAGCGCCCTTTTGGGTGCTTTTCTTTTTTATAACCCTTTGTGATGCTTGTCACTGATTAAAGTTTTTCCTACCCGTCTTTTAATTCTTTACATTGGATTTTTTTAGCTTTAGGGTATGAAAACATCTTTTTTAACTACTCGAATTTTTTTAGCCCCTCTTTTTCTTGTCATGTTCCATTGCTATGGTGCTTTTGCACAAACCGCAGCGGAAGCAGATGCGCCTAAGGACGAAAAAGCAGCTGTGCTAATGGCGGTTTCACAACTGAACCAAGCCATGGTTGATCGAGACAAAGCTACCCTAGAGTTGATCACCATGGAAGAACTTAGCTATGGACATTCGGGGGGGGAAATTGAAACCAAAAAAGCATTTATCGACGATATTGTCCAAGGGGATTTTGACTTTATCGCCACCGATACCGAAAACCAAACCGTGTTTTTTTCTGGAGACGATACGGCTGTGGTACGGCATATTTTCCTGATCGAAGCAGTCAATAAGGGCGAAAAGGTAAATATCCGGATTGGCAATATGATGGTTTTTAATAAACACCAAAGTCAATGGAAGTTATTGGCCCGTCAAGCGTATAAACTATAAATTCCCCATCCGTTTTATCCCTTTTTTTAAGTGCTTAGGCTAGGGTAGTTTTGGGGATTTGCTTTTGCTCTTAAATCACCTTCAGATTCCAGCCCTTAATCTATTCCTTCCACTCAGCCATAAACAAATTGGTGTCGCGGCCTCCGCCATTGTTGCGGTTAGAAGAAAAAAGCAAATATTTTCCATCGTTCGAAAATACCGGAAAGGCATCAAAGGTTTCGCCATGGGTCACACGGGTCAGGTTCTTGCCATCGGTATCGATCAGGTAGAGGTTAAAAGGAAAGCCCCGTTCGGCCTCAAAGTTGGAAGAAAAAAGAATTTTTTTACCCGAAGGGTGGAAAAACGGACTCCAATTGGCGTTGCCCAAAAAAGTTAACTGCCGTAAATCCGAACCATCGGCATTGCAAATAAACAATTCCATCTCGGTGGGCTGCACCAAGCCCTCGGTCAATAAGGCCTTGTAAGTAGCGATTTCTTCTTCGGTTTTGGGCCGTGATGCTCTAAAAATGATTTGGCTCCCATCGGGCGAGAAAAAAGCACCGCCGTCATAGCCAAGCTCGTTGGTAATTTGTTGGACATTGCTCCCGTCCAGGTCCATAGTGTACAATTCGAGGTCGCCACTGCGGTCGGAGGTAAAGACAATTTTGTCACCCTGAGGCGAAACCGTTGCTTCGGCATCATAGCCGGGGGTGTCTGTGAGCTTTTTTACAATGGTCCCCGAAGGGTCGGCCTGGTAAATATCATAGGTGCTGTAGATGGGCCACACATATTTTCCTTCTTTACGCAAAGGTGCCTCGGGACAGTCTTGTCCCCCTTCGTGGGTAGAGGCATAGACAAAATGCTGATTGTCAGGCAAAAAATAGGCACAGGTCGTACGGCCCTGCCCGGTACTGACCATCGGAGGTTGGCTTGTGCTATATTCGGCCTCACGTGGCATCAAAAACAGCTGGTCACAGCCCACTCCCCACTGCGCGTTGTTGGACTGAAAAATAATTTGCTGATCGTCAAAACTCCAATAGGCTTCGGCATTATCGCCCCCAAAGGTGATTTGTTTTAGAGAAGCAAAATGGACTTCTTCGGGGTAAATCAAGCGTGTCGATTGGGCGGGTTTGTTTTCACAACTTAGGAACGCAAAAAACAGTAGTACAAAAACGGTTCGTCTCATCAGGGAAATTTTATTGTAATTTTGCACAAATGTATCATTAAATGACAAAATCACATTTTCTTCCACTTATTTTCGTCAGCATACTGGCTTGTCAATCCCCAAAATCTACAAGTGAAACTCTGCAAAAAGACCTAGTAACACTAGCCGATGATGCAATGGAGGGCCGACAAACTGGAACTGCCGCGGCCCAAAAAGCCGCCACCTATATCGCCGATCGATTTGAGGCGTTGGGGCTTGGCCCCCTAGGAACCGATGGGTACTTTCAGTCGTTTAATTTTAAACCCAGCAGTGATCCCCACCAAGAAGCAGTTTTTATCGAGGCCGAAGAAGAAGGTTATACCCAAGGAACCAACGTTGTTGGTTTTTATGACAATCAAGCGGCCCAAACCGTGGTGATCGGTGCGCATTATGATCATTTGGGTTATGGCGGCGAAGGGTCTTTGTATCGCGATTCGATTCAGGCGATTCACAATGGGGCCGACGACAATGCCAGCGGAGTGGCTACTCTACTGCATCTGGCCGGTCGTGTGAAAGAAATGGGCCGCCAAAACAACTACTTATTTTTGGCCTTTTCCGGGGAGGAAATGGGCCTTTTGGGTTCTAACTATTTTGTAAAAAATAGCCCAATGGCAGATTCTACCTACAACTATATGATCAATATGGACATGGTAGGTCGGCTTAAAGAAGACCGAAGTCTGGCCGTATATGGCGTAGGTACTTCTCCGGTTTTTGCACAAACCCTAAACGCCAACAATGAGGGCTTTAAACTCGTTTTAAACGAATCGGGGATTGGCCCTTCCGACCATACGTCTTTTTATTTGGCCGATGTGCCGGTTTTACACTTTTTTACGGGTCAACACGAAGACTATCACAAACCCTCCGACGATGCGGATAAAATCAATTATACGGGCATGGAAGCAATTTCAAACTATATCCTGACCCTGATCAACGACCTGGACGACAACGGCAAGCTGGCTTTTCGAACCACGGTCAACGAAAGCGAGGCTACCCCCCGTTTTAGTGTCAGCCTGGGTGTGGTCCCCGATTATTTGTTTGATGGTGAGGGAATGCGTATCGATGGCGTGAGTGAAGGAAAAGCGGCCCAAGCCGTAGGTTTGCAAAAAGGAGATATCGTTGTGGGTTTGGGTGACCAAACCGTCACCAACATGATGGACTATATGAAAGCTCTTTCCCAGTTTAAAAAAGGCGACCAAACCACGGCAACCTTCAACCGATCGGGTGAGGTGTTCACGGTCAACATTGTTTTTTAAAACCGCTTATTTAACCGGCTTATAAAAACTAATCGCTTGGGATAGCGCAGAGAATACACTATCTTTAAAAGGATAATTTTTTTCAAACTATGTCCGCAAGCATATCCCGTATTGCCCTTTTGTTTTTGCTCTTTAGCCTTTGGTCGTGTAAACAGACAAACCCACCGCCCAACATCATCATTATCTATTTAGACGACTTAGGCTATGGCGATGTAAGTGCCTACCAACAGGGCACACTTCAGACTCCGGAAATGGATAAGCTAGCTATGGGGGGGATGCGTTTTTCCAACGGGCATGCTTCGTCGGCTACTTGCACCCCCAGTCGGTATGCGCTGCTCACCGGGCAGTATCCCTGGAGAAACGCACAAGCCAAAATTTCTACCGGGGCCAACCTTATTATTGACACCCTTCAAATGACGTTGCCCAAAATGCTCCGGCAACAAAACTATAAAACCGGTATCGTTGGAAAATGGCATTTGGGATTGGGTAAAGATTCCATTGACTACAACCGTAGAATTAGCCCCGGACCCAACGAGGTCGGTTTTGATTATGCCTATATCATGGCCGATACCCAAGATCGTGTGCCAACCGTTTATATCGAAAACGGTAGGGTGGTAAATCTAGAACCCAACGACCCCTTAGCAGTAAATTTTAAACAAAATTTTCCCGGTGAACCCACCGGTTGGGATAACCCCGAATTGCTCACAACCCGCTGGCATCATGGTCACTACAATTCGATTGTTAACGGTATTTCTAGAATCGGGTTTATGAAAGGAGGAAAAAGTGCTTATTGGAGTGATGTGGATATGGCCGATCATTTTTTGGAAAAGGCCACTGAGTATATCCAAGAAAATCAACACCAACCCTTTTTCCTTTTTTACAGTCTCCAACAACCCCATGTTCCCAGAACTCCCCATCCGCGTTTTGTGGGGAGCTCCAAAATGGGCCCGCGGGGGGATGCCATTCTTGAAGCTGATTGGTGTATCGGATCTCTCTACAACACGCTAGAATCTTTGGGCTTACTCGAAAATACCCTAATTATTCTCTCCAGTGATAACGGGCCTGTTTTAAACGATGGCTACTATGACGATGCAGTAGAAAAGTTGGGCGATCATACCCCTTCAGGTATTTTTAGGGGCGGTAAATACAGTCTGTTTGAAGCGGGTACCCGCGTGCCGTTTATCGCTTATTGGAAAGGGAAAATAAAACCGAGAACATCGGACAAGCTCATCAGTCAAATCGACCTTTTTAACTCCCTAGCCAGCCTGGTCGATAGTCCACTTTCGTCCCAAGATGGTTTGGATCTCTCCCAGTTATTAACCACCGGTAGCGGTCCTGAGCGGGAAGACATTATTTTGGAGGCATCGGGACGTACTGCGCTTAAAAACAAAAATTGGGTGCTGATACCGCCCTATCCGGGTAATGCCGTGAGTAAATATACCGAGGTCGAATTGGGAAATGCGCCCGACTACCAACTCTATAACCTGGCCGAGGACCCCGAACAACAAGACAACCTTGCCGGTACAGCAACCGACACCCTTGAAGCACTCAAAGCCAAGTACAACGCCATTATAAGTACTTTAGATTAGATGGAACGCAGCAAGCCTCCATCAATCGGAATGCTTGTTCCGGTAATATAAGCCGCCTGATCGGAGGCTAAAAAAGTAGCCAAGGCCCCGTATTCTTCGGGTTTACCCAACCGCTGTAGCGGTACCTGTGCCTCCATCGCCTGGCGTATCTCCGCAACGGTCGTTTGTTTTTGACGGGCTTGATCTTCAATCAGGGCCGCCAAACGGTAGGTGTCAAAGTAGCCCGTCAGTAGATTGTTGACCGTTATTTGTGAAGCGGCTACATCTACGGCCAAACTTTTGGCCCAGGTGACAAGGGCCGATCGTAGGCTATTGGACAAGGCCAAATGGGGTAAGGGTTCTTTTACGGTAATAGAAGCCACGTTAAGGATCCGTCCCCATTGTCTTTTTTGCATACCGACCAAGGCCCTTTGGGTAGTAGCTACAGCACATTTAAACAAGAGATCAAAAGCCTGCTGGTAGTCGTTGACCGACAAGTCTGTTGTATGGGCGGCTTTAGGCCCTTGGGTGTTATTGACCAAAATATCCACCTGATGCACTGAAAAATAGTCGTCTATTTGCTGTTCAAATGCCTTAAAATCGTTAAAATCTACGGTTAAAAAAGCGTGCTTTTGACCCGCGGGAGTGGGCAGTTCACGCAGTCGTTGGGTTAGGGTTTCCGTATCGCGGGCCATCAGGGTGATGGTGGCTCCGGCAGCGGCCATTTGTTGGGCTATGGCTAGGCCCAAACCCTTGCTACTGCCCCCTACCAGGGCGTGTTTGTTGGCTAAGTCTATTTTCATGCCTAACGGTATTCTTCTCTTACCGGACTAAAGACATCCATCAAGCGGCAAGGGGTCAAAGCCTTTCCGGCATGGGGTGTATTGGAAGGGATATGGACAATGCTTCCCGGTCCATAAACTTGGGGCTCACCCGCAAGGGTAAACGAAAACTCACCCGCGACCACATGCATCATCTGTTCATGGATATGTTGATGCTCGGGAACTTCAGCGCCTACTTCAATATCCCAAAACACCCAGGTCAGCTTTTCCCCGTGAATAATTTTGCCGTGACAACCGGGCATGATTTCTTTGGAGGGTATGGTCTCTAGTTGCATCTGTATTATTTTTTATCAGTAAAAGATAGCAAATCTTTAGAAAAATGAGGCAAAAAAAAGAGTGTCAGCATCGACCAACACTCTTTTCCATTAGGTAGGAAGAACTTATAAAAAGCTTACCGTTCCATCGGCGACATCATAAAGCGCACCGGCGATAAGGATTTCACCGTTTTTTTCCATTTCATTGAGCACCGGGCTCTCTTTTCGAATTTTATCGATGGTCATTTCGACATTTTTTTGGGTAACCAAATCTACAAATTCAGTATTCTTTGAGCTTCGGTCACCCGAATAATCTGTAGCGTCGAGTACAGGGTCAAAATTTTCGAGCATGGTGGTTAGGTTGCCGAGTTGTACATGATCGCAGGCCCCTTTGACCGCCCCACATTGGGTATGGCCCAGCACCAAAATCAATTTGGAACCAGCCACTTTACAGGCAAATTCCATACTACCTAAAATATCGGTATTGACAAAATTACCGGCGATTCGGACGTTAAACAAATCGCCAAAACCTTGGTCAAACACCAACTCACTGGGGACACGAGAGTCGATGCAGCCCAATACGCAGGCAAGAGGAAATTGTCCGGTGCTTGTGGCTTCAACCTGAGCGGCGAAGTTACGGTTCACCATATTGTTGTTTAAAAAACGTTGGTTGCCCTTCTTGAGTAATTCAAGGGCGGCTTTTGGGGTCAAATTAGCTTGTGTTTCTTTAGTTTGTGTATGCATAATACAAATTTTATAAAATTAAAGTTTGGGGTTCGATTCAATATATTTTAGGGTCCATTCTTTGGCGTCGGCAAAATTTTCAAAGAGGTGTTCTTCTTCGACCAATTTACCGATTATCCCGATGGTTTTCATCAAATACTTTGGCTGGGTTTGTACGCCCACCAACAGGACATCAATTCCCTGTTGTTCCAAGTCGATGATTACATCTTCGAGCGCATAGAGTCCCGACTGGTCGATCAAGGGGACTTTGTCCATCCGAATCAACACCAGTTTGGCTGTTTTGGGAATTTGCTTCGATAGTTGTTGGAAATCGCTGGTAAATCCAAAAAACAAAGGCCCGTTAATGTGCTTGATAAATACTTTTTCCAAAAGTTCTTTGGAGAGTCGTTTTTCATCTTTCCATAGGACTTCTTCCAAAACCGGAGCAATTTGGGAGTGGGACGAGGCAATATCCCCCATTTTCTTCATAAAGAATAAAGAGGCCATCACTAGACCTACACCCACGGCATAGACCAAATTCCAGAAAACGGAGAGCAGCAATACCGTAAACATAATGATGACTTCGGTACGTGGGATTTTTGGTGTGGCTTTAAGACCTTTGTAGTCCATCACGCCTATCCCAACGGTGACCAAAATTCCGGCCAAGACCGCGGCGGGAATTTGAGAAGCCATCGGCCCTAGTGCTAAAAGGATAATCAATAAAACCAAGGAGGCGACCATCCCCGAAAGTTTGGTTTTACCACCCGATTGAATATTGACCACGGTACGAATTGTAGCTCCAGCTCCGGGAATCCCACCAAAAAGGGCTCCGATACTGTTTCCAATTCCCTGACCAATAAGCTCTTTATTGGGCAGGTGTCGGGTCTTGGTCAGGTTGTCGGCTACCACCGAGGTCAGTAGTGAGTCGATTGCTCCCAACAGGGCCAAGGTTACCGCTGCACCGAGGTAGGGCAAGAGTCCCAAAAAGTCAAATCCGGCAAAAATCTGCCAGTTAAACGTTGGAAAACCACTGGGGATTTCTTGTATGGGTCGGTAATCGACCCCCAAGGCTACTGCACCTCCGGAAACGACCAACAGCGCCACCAGAGTACTCGGAACAGCCGTGGTAATTCGTTTAAAGCCATAAATGATAAATATAGTCAAGACGGCTAAAGCAAATTCTATCCAATTGATGTTTTGGAGCGCTCGACCCAATAGGCGTAAGCTACCCACGACGCCCGATGCACTTTTTCCGGCCATAAACTCGGCCTCCATCTGAATTTGTGATTCATCGATTTGTTCGGCCCGGCTGATGGTTTCTTGGAAATCTTCCAATACCAAAAGACCCTCTTTGGATTCGTCCTGTAGGATTTTTTCCAAGAGTTGCTCTTCGGCAAAAGGCTTAAAGGTCGTTACATATTCCTGGTCTTTTTTTACATCATAGCCCAATACCGGCAGGGCCTGAGTGATCAAAATGATTACCCCAATAGCGGTCATAAAACCCGAAACCACGGGATAGGGTATGTATTTGATGTATTTACCCAAACCGGCTGCCCCAAGGGCTATTTGAAGAAGTCCACTCAACAAAAAAACCATTAAAATAAGGGGTAGTGCCTTGGCCAAATCGCCATCGTTAGCACCTATGATTCCGGCGATAACCACCATACTGATGGCGGTCATCGGGGCGGTAGGCCCTGAAATTTGTGTGGGGGTACCCCCAAAAAAGGCAGCAAAAAAACTAAGGAAAATTGCCCCGTAAAGTCCTGCACTAGGCCCTAGCCCAGAACTTACACCAAAGGCCAGTGCAAGTGGTAAGGCAACAATACCTGCGGTGAGTCCACCAAGAACGTCACCCTTTAGATTACTAAATAAATTTTTCATAAAATATTTTGGAGACCAAGTAGTTGGTCGGTTATACTATAGACTTAATCGGTAAAGGGAACTGGGCTACAGTTCGGGCGGGGGGCTTTCTAAACGCAAGGGGATTGCGGCAATTAACTGTTCAGAAGTAACCGGAAATTTGGGGGTTTGAATGTTGGTTCGTGCGTGGCTATGGCTAGCAAAAACAAACCAGTCTTGTAGCTTTTTGGATTCTTCAGATTCTTTTTCGTCTTCCGTTTCTAAAACAAAAACGAGGTGAAAATCGTCAGTATCACTGAGCAATTGCAGGGTGGGCGCTACACTGCTTAGGAGTACAGAGAGCAACAAAATTCGCGCGATAAAACCGGAAGAATGTCCCACAATTTTTTTTTGGCTAAAATACGAAATTCTGCCCATTTGTAAAAGCTTTTTACAGACGAGCTAAACAACATTTTGCAAGCCCGTTTAAACACGCTATCTTCGGCTAACTAAGCAGTTAAAAGTATGCACCTCTATAATGAACTTGTCGCTATTTGTGGCGAAGCCAATGTGCTGGATCAAACCGCACTGAGTAATCGGTATCACCATATTTGGAAAATGGATGAACCCCTGCAAGCTGCAGCGATGGTGCTCCCTTCCACGACCGAAGAGGTCGCAGCAATCATGGGTTTATGTCACCAACATCGACAGGAAGTGGTGGTGCATGGAGGGCTTACCAACCTGGTCGGGGGAACCGAAACCCAAGCGCATCAATTGGTGCTGTCTTTGGAAAAGATGAATGCCATCCTAGAGGTTGACCCGGTGAGTAAAACCCTAACTGCAGAAGCCGGCGCCATCATCGAAAGCTTGATAGATGCAGCCGGCCAAAAGGAATTATTACTCCCCTTAAACTTTGGGGCTAAAGGTTCGGCTCAAATTGGAGGGGCTTTGGCGACCAATGCCGGTGGATTACGGGTTTTTCGTTTTGGTATGACCCGACAATTGGTCCTAGGCCTTGAATATGTGCTGCCCGACGGACGGATTGTTTCTGGCCTTAAAAAAATCATCAAAGACAATTCGGGCTACGACCTTAAACAATTGATTATCGGTAGCGAAGGTACTTTGGGCATCATCACCAAAGTGGTATTACGCCTCACAGAAGCACCCAAAAGCCGAAGTTCGGCCCTGGTGGGTATTCAGGACTACGACCGGGTTTTACAACTTTTAAAACACCTCGACAAAGGCCTAGGGGGCACATTGAGTGGGTTTGAACTTATGTGGCAACACACCTATCAAACCATGACCTCTCCTCCTTCTATGCATACTTCGCCCTTGCACCAAGAATATCCCTACTATGTTTTTGTCGAAACCATGGGCAACCAGCCCGAAGACGATTTTGCCCAATTAGAATCGTTGATTGCCGAGGCAATGGACAAGGAGATTATTTTGGATGGTGTGATGGCGCAAACCCAACGTGAACTCAATACCATTTGGCAAATCAGAGAGGACGTTTCTGTTTTGGCTGCACAAGCGAAAGACGACCAACATTTTGACATTAGCCTACCTATCCCGAAAATTGGGCCCCTTATTGATCAAATCACCGAAGAACTCAAAACCCTCCCCTTTGTCGATCGAATCTTTACATTTGGCCATGTAGCCGATGGTAACATTCATTTTATTATAGGAAAAAAAGAAAACAGCCCGGAAATCATCCGTGCTATAAATGCGGTCGTTTACCGCCGACTCAAAGAAAACAATGGTTCGGTCTCGGCCGAGCACGGTATAGGACTGCATAAAAAAGACTACCTCAATACGAGCAAGAGCACGACCGAAATCGAATTGATGCGCCAATTAAAAGCCCTTTTCGATCCGTATCAAATCCTTAATCCCCAAAGAATCATCTAGGTTATTTATGCGCTACATGCTTCTTTTTTGGATCGGGTTTATGGCACTCGGCAGTTGCCAAAACTCGACCTTGCCGGAAGGCTTTAGCAACATCGATGACTACCTGCCCGACTTGGTTGTGGTTTGGGCCTAAAACTTTTTGACGGTTACCGTCCCCAAAAAGCCGTCAATGATTTTATGCAATGGGCCACACAAGCCGGGGATACCCTCACCAAACGGCAGTATTATCCCGACCTTGCCAAAAGCACATTGTTTGAAGCAGGCTATATCGCCGAACGTTCAGGACACAGCCGTGGCAGTACGGTCGATATCACCCTAATCTACCGCCAAGGCCCCCGTAAGGGACAGGCATTGGACATGGGAGGGCCGTGGGATTTTTTTGGGCCACGCTCATGGTTTGCCCATCCAGAACTTCTTCCTGAACAAAAACGCAACCGAACACTTCTAAAAGACATCATGCAAAAGCATGGATTTAGACCCTACAGCAAAGAATGGTGGCATTTTACCCTGGACAACGAACCGTTTCCGGATACCTATTTTGACTTTTAATTATGGGTTATAAACACAGTCAATTTGCCTAGCTTAAAGTGCTTAAGGGTGCTTCGGCAGCCGCCTTATGGGGTAGTAGAGCAGCAAACGGTGTTATTGTAATCACCACCAAAAAAGGACAACGTGGTGAGGCTAAAATAACCTTTAAATCAAGCTACTCACTCGACGAAATATCCGAGCGTATGCCTTATGCCACAAACGAGTTGAACTCCAACTCCAATGCACCAGCTGAAGATCCGGGTATTTTTACCAAAACTCCGGTGAATCAATAAATAGCATTTGCTAAATCATAAAAAAGGTTTGTAATCCGTTACAAACCTTTTTTGTTGGTATAGGCTAAAAGTCCTTATGAGCTGTTTGGTATCTACAAAGAAACCTACTTTGACGTTTAATTTAAAGGTGGAGGGATCAGCTCTTTTGGAAAACTGCTTAGATAGAGTTCCCACAATAGTGGAAGGGCAAAATACACCATCAGGGTAACAAGGACAATCGAAATCATGTTCATCCAAATTCCTTTTTGGACCATATCGGGGATACGCAAATAACCCGACCCAAAAACCACCGCATTGGGCGGTGTGGCTACGGGTAACATAAATGCACAAGAAGCGGCTACTGCAGCCCCAACCATCAACGCAAAGGGATGTACATCCACCTTAAGGGCCATAGGCGCCAAAACGGGCATCAACATAGCGGTTGTGGCAAGGTTGGAAGTGATTTCGGTCAAGAAATTTACGGCAGCAACCAATAACAAGACCAACACCAACAGATCCATACCCTGCAGCAGTGTCATTTGATTGCCCAACCATAGGGCTAGCCCACTGCTATCAAAGGCTTTGGCCAGGGCCATACCGCCTCCAAACAAGATGATGATTCCCCAAGGGATTTGTACGGCCTCTTCCCAACGAATCAGCACCCCTTTTTCTTTTTTGGCCGGAATAAGAAAAAGAAGTACGGCAAAGAAAATCGCAATGATGGTATCGTCAATCGCAGGGATGAATTTTTGCAACAGATAGGTACGAGAAATCCAACTCAAGGCCGCCAATCCAAAAACCAGGGCCACCATTTTTTCTTCATAGCTCATCGGGCCTAAATTCTTTTTGAGTCGGTCGATTTCTTCTTGCCCCCCCGGAAAGGCCTTTTGCTTAAACTGAAAAGCAAAACGGGTGAGGTATAGCCAACAAACCACCAATAAGAAAATTGAAATAGGCGCACCAAACAAAAACCACTGAAAGAAAGAAATTTCATAGTTATAGGTTTCCAAAATAACCCCGGCCAAGACCAGGTTGGGTGGGGTACCGATCAGGGTGGCTATCCCCCCGATGGAGGCACTGTAGGCAACACCCAGCATCAAGGCTTTACCAAAAATCAAATTTTCATCTTCAACCGTTTCGGGATTGTCTTTAAGCTGTTTGATAATGGCCACACCAATGGGCAGCATCATCACCGAGGTAGCCGTGTTGGAAATCCACATCGACAAAAAGGCCGTAGCAATCATAAATCCTAAGATGATTTTTTGGATGTCTGCTCCAATCAAGGCGATAATGTTTAAGGCAATGCGTTTGTGGAGGTTCCATTTTTCTATGGCAGTGGCCAACATAAATCCACCGAGGTACAAAAACACATATTTATGTCCATAGGATCCTGTGGTTGGCCCCAGGTCTAAGCCACCGGACAAGGGAAACAAGATAATCGGTAAAAGAGCCGTTACGGCTATGGGTACTGCTTCAGTTATCCACCAAACGGCAATCCACAGGGTCGATGCCAATACAGCGTTTGCTTCGGTGCTTAGCCCCTCGGGGTGGTATAAAAACAGGGTCGCAATAAACAGGGAAGGACCTAAAAAAAGTCCTGTTTTTTGGGTGTTCATAGGCTATTCATTCGGTGAGGCGGAAGTGTGGTCACTGACAATCAACCAACAGTTGTCAAACTTTCGCCAATGCAAAGTAAAGTATCCACGGGCATCGCCTATGGTTCGGAACAACTCAAATTTACCGATCAATTGAACGGTGGTAGGGCTGTGCTGTTGTACATCTAAAATCGTGAATTGAAGCCGCCCCATAGCGGTGTTGTTAGGGTAATTTTTAAGGTAGCGCGCACGGGTTGCCTCCCAGCCATAAGTAGGGCCTGAGGCCCCTGCAAAAACCAGCTTTTCACTTTTCCAATAGCCATCCATAAAACGGTCAATGTCTCCGCTATTCCATGCTTTTTGCTGTGCATCTAAGGTTTGGACGATTTGCAAGGAGTCTTCTTGAGCAAGTGGGTACTGCCCCAAACTAGAGGTTG
>RFYP01000241.1 GCA_009921175.1 Flavobacteriia bacterium
TAGAGACACGGGTCGCCCAGCGCTGATTATCTACGACGACCTGTCTAAACAAGCGGTTGCCTACCGTGAGGTATCCCTATTGTTGCGTCGTCCTCCAGGACGGGAAGCCTATCCCGGAGACGTTTTCTATTTGCACTCACGCTTGTTAGAACGCGCAGCCAAGGTCATCAACGACGATGCCATCGCCCAAGGCATGAACGACCTACCCGAATCACTGAAAAAAGTGGTTAAAGGAGGAGGTTCATTGACGGCACTTCCCATCATCGAAACCCAGGCTGGGGACGTTTCTGCCTATATCCCCACCAACGTAATCTCGATTACAGACGGACAAATATTTTTGGAGTCAGACCTGTTTAACTCGGGTGTTCGCCCAGCGATCAACGTGGGTATTTCGGTTTCACGGGTAGGAGGTTCTGCACAGATTAAATCCATGAAAAAAGTAGCGGGAACGCTTAAACTCGACCAGGCCCAATTCCGTGAATTAGAAGCTTTTGCCAAGTTTGGTTCTGACCTAGATGCTGCGACCCTAAACGTGATTGAAAAAGGGAAAAGAAACGTGGAGATCCTTAAACAATCTCAAAACGACCCCTTTAAAGTAGAAGAGCAAGTAGCGATTATCTATGCCGGGTCCAAAAACCTTTTGCGAAGCGTACCGGTTGAAAAGGTCAAAGAATATGAACAAGCGTATTTGGAAACCCTCCGCAGCAAGCATGCTAAAGTATTGGCAACCCTTAAAGAAGGAAAATTGACCGACGAAGTGCTCGACACCCTCAACACGGTAGCCGCACAAACCGCCAAGCAATACGAATAATCCCCTATGGCTAACCTCAAGGAAATACGCAACAGGATTGCATCGGTCTCTTCGACCATGCAGATAACCAGCGCCATGAAAATGGTATCTGCCGCCAAGCTCAAAAAGGCCCAAGATGCCATTACAGCGACTCGGCCCTATGCGGATAAGCTCACTGAGCTTATACAAAACCTTTCCCAAGCGTCTAGTGGGGCCCAAAACCCCTTTGCTGAGGTTCGACCAGTTCAATCTGTTTTGTTGGTTCCCATCACCTCCAACCGGGGGCTATGTGGTGCATTTAACGCCAACATTATCAAAACCACTCAGCAGTTGGCCCAAGAAACCTATGCCGGTAAAAAGGTCAAGGTGCTTTCTATCGG
>RFYP01000242.1 GCA_009921175.1 Flavobacteriia bacterium
TGGACTCGAATACGAGATTGCCTTGCAATCTACACAACGCCTAGAAGAATGGGATCAAAGGTATACGGCAGCCATCCTGGATTTGCAACGCAAGATGCAAAACCTCATCGAAGAACTTTAAAAAAAACATTATCTACGCTAAAACGATCATTATGAATTTAAAATCCACTATACTCGCTCTCCTCCTTCTTGTTTCGACAACTTCCTTTTGGGCGCAAGAAGATGCAGTCATCCAAAATATTATCGAAGAAGGACAAAACAACTCCCAACTCAAAATCCTTGCCCATGAATTGTTAGACGAGATTGGCCCACGATTGGTGGGTACTCCACAAATGCAGAAAGCGCACGATTGGGCAGTCGCTAAGTATCAACAATGGGGTATCTCAGCCTATAAAGAACAGTGGGGCACCTGGAAAGGCTGGGAACGAGGAGCCTCACATTTTGATATGCTATCTCCCCGATTTCAAACCCTAGAGGGTCGCCAACTGGCCTGGAACCCCAGCACTCCAAAAAAGGGCATCACTGCAGCGGTTACCCATTACCCCCAATTTAAAGACTCAATGGCATTTCAACGTTGGTTATTGACCATCAAGGGTAAACATGTATTGGTTTCCATGCCACAGCTCACCGGACGACCAGACTACAACTGGGAAGAATTTGCTACCGAAGCCTCTTTTGACAAAATGAAAGAAGCGCGGGAAGCCCAAACCCAAGCCTGGAATGATAACCTATCCAAAACAGGCTATAACAGCCGAAGCATCATCAAGGTGCTCGAAGAAGCGGGCGCAGCGGGAATCATTTCGAGCTATTGGTCGCGAGGCTTTGGAGTCAACAAGGTTTTTAGTGCGCGTACCGAAAAAATTCCCATGATAGACCTGGGTATGGAAGACTACGGAATGCTCTACCGTTTGGCCGAACATAATCGTGAGCCTGTGGTTAAAATTGTCGCCTTATCCAAAGATTTGGGCGATGTACCCACCTTTAATACCATCGCTAAAATCGAAGGGAGCGAATACCCGGATGAATATGTGATCTTATCAGCGCATTTTGATTCGTGGGATGGCGGTACCGGGGCGACTGACAACGGTACAGGAACCCTGGTTATGATGGAAGCCATGCGTATTCTCAAAAAAGCCTATCCCAATCCCAAAAGAACCATTTTGGTGGGCC
>RFYP01000243.1 GCA_009921175.1 Flavobacteriia bacterium
CACAATATCGAGCAGATTGACCGCGGGTATGAGTCGATTGTAGAGCGCCTCCAAAACATAGGCGCCCATATCCAACGGGTTTAACCCTGCTTAGGAAGGTCCTGCATGACGATCGCTATAAGTTCGCCTAAGGCTTTTAGGTCGATATGTTCTAATTTTTTGACATAGACACAGCCCACACCCTTGTCGTGTAAACCCAGTTTTTTCCAATCAAAAGAAAGGGCCTTTAAGTCACAGCTCAGGTAGAGCGAAATTGCTTGTTTACGAAGGGCAAACCCACAGTAAAACCAATCGCCAGTGCGGGCACTGGCATAGAGGTAACGGTATTGACCAAACCCCACGATGGATGTCCCCCAAACTACCGGTGGGGATGCTGTGTAAGTTTGCATAAGGTCGATCAGGGTTTGCGCTTCTTTTTGCTTGGGAGGAGGAAATCGGGCTAAATAAGCAACAATTGGGGTAGCTGTAGGAACGGTTTTGTTGGTAGCCATGGCGATCAGGTGTGGATACAATATACAAAAAATCACTACCTTTAAACTGCCTTAAATTATTACCCATGAAAAAAATTAGCCGCTTTTTTGCCTTTTTTATACTGCTTAGTTGTACCCCCAAAATCCCGGTCGAAGAAAATGCATTTCTCGGTACCTGGCAGTTGGTGGATTTACTCTATGAATACCAAGGGATAGTGCTTGATCTGGAGAGTTTTGCCACCATTGTTTCTTACGAAGATGAAATTCCCAAAAGCGAAGTCTTGGACTGTATGGAGGGCTTGCAACTTGAATTTACCGAAGACCGATATCGGTTTTACAAAACAGTAACCAATTCGTTTTGCAGCGATGAGTTTTATGAAGTAAGCGGAACGTATATTTATAAAGAGAATCGTATTGCGTTTCTTGAAAATTCAATTTTAGAGGCTGATAACGAACGTATTGTGATCGAGGATAAGCAGCTTAAGATAATGTATACGGAAGATGATTTAAAGACAGCCTTTTTTTTGAAAAGGAATAATTCGGCACTACCGTTTCGAAATTTTATTGTTCGAAATTCCTCGTTGGCGATTACACTTAAACCGATCGATGTCGGTTTCTCGTTGCTTAAGGTGCTTGGTTTTTCGACCTTGCACCCGCGCACGCCACATCCGGAAACTACTGGCTTTCATTTCTCTACGCA
>RFYP01000244.1 GCA_009921175.1 Flavobacteriia bacterium
CGTTGGGCCGAATCCATTAAAAATTGATTTTTTTGTTGGTTTAGCGGCCTTCGGGGTTCGAGTGATTCGCAACTCCAGCCCAACAACAAGAGTAGGGGAAGTCCTTTTTTTAGGATTGAAAATAGGTTTTCCATTGGGCAAGGTGGTTTAGCAAATTATCGCGGGTTTGGGTCAAAGATAGGCTGGAAGTTCCTCCGGCGGCATTGTGGTGTCCTCCGCCACTAAAATGCCTTTCGGCAAATGTATTTGCTGGGAAGCTCCCCTTGGAGCGAAAAGACATACGGATGCGTTTTTCGGCCGTGTTTTCAATCATGATGACCGTCAACTGGATACCGGCCAAGCTCAGTCCATAGTTTACAAAACCCTCCGTATCTCCTTTTTTAAACTGACAGCGGTCGAGTTCGGCTTGCGATAGGCAAATATACACCACGGGTAGATCGGGTACTTGGGTCAGGTTGTCCAAGGCTGTTCCTAACAAATGCAGGCGGTCGAGTGTATAGGTGTCATAAATATTTTGGTGGATTTGCGCGTGGGGGGCTCCAGCCTCGAGCAAGTGCGCCACAATTCGGTGGGTACGTGGGGTAGTGGCCGGAAACCGAAAAGATCCACTGTCGGTCATGATACCGGTGTAGAGGCAGGTGGCCATTGCTTCGTCCATTAGGCTGGGGTCTAGGGCCTCGATAAGACTATAGACCAACTCTGCCGTAGAACCAATTTCGGGCATGGAGAGTATCAATTGAGCGTAGTCTTTGGGGTTTTCGTGGTGGTCGATCATCGCTACCGAAGCTGAGCTTTGGGCAACAAGCGTTCCCAATTCGTCAATCCGGTCAAGGTCGTTAAAATCTAAGGTGTAGATGTGTTGGGCCGCTTGGATAATTTCAGTGGCCCGTTCGGGAGATTCCGAAAATTTGACGATTTTATCCTGTCCGGGCAACCAGGTCAAAAATTCCGGATAGTCATTGGGGGAAACCAGCTGAACCGTATGTCCTTTGAGGGACAAAAAGCGCGCCCAAGCCAGGCAACTCCCTAGGGCATCACCGTCGGGATTTTTGTGGGGAATCACCACAGTATTTTGCGGTTGATCTACCCAGGCTTTAAATTGTTGAACGAGTTGTGGATCCATAGACATTTTAACCCCAAAGATACTATTCTTATGAATAAGCAAGAAGA
>RFYP01000245.1 GCA_009921175.1 Flavobacteriia bacterium
GAATTGCTCTTGGCCGACACTCCTGAAAAGGCCAACCAAAAGGCCCTACGGATTGAAGAATACAATACCGAAAGAAGAAACTTGGACGAGCAAATAACCCAAGAGGCGCTGGCGCAAATTAAAGAACAGGAACAAGAAAATTCGGCGAGCACCGTAGTCTGGAGTGAGCATTGGCACAAAGGTGTGATCGGCATTGTCGCCTCCCGACTTATCGAAAACCATTATAAACCAACCGTAGTCTTGACCAAAAGCGGCAGTACCTATACCGGGTCGGCGCGTTCCGTCAAAGGGTTCGATCTCTACAGCGCCCTGGTGCATTGCCAAGACCATCTCGAGCGTTTTGGCGGACACCTATTTGCTGCTGGGCTTACGCTTCACGAACAAGCATTGGAGGGCTTTAAAGCCGCCTTTGAACAGTACGTACAACAATACCTAGAAACCGCTTCCAAAACTCCCTCTTTGTCGTATGATCTCGAAATTGGTTTGGACGAAATCGACCTCAAGCTCTATCGAATTATTGAACAGATGGCGCCCTTTGGGCCCCAACATATGCGCCCCATTTTTCGAAGTGTAAACTGTATGGATACCGGCAAATCCCGCTTGGTTGGGCAAGACCAAAAACACCTAAAACTGGAAGCCGCTGACGCCAACGGGCTAGTGGTTTCGGGGATTGGTTTTGGGATGGGCCACCATTATGATACCCTAAAAAAAGGCACGCCTTTTGAAATGTTGTACAATGTGGATCTCAATACGTATAACGGTTTTCAAACCTTGCAACTCAAAGTAAAAGACCTACGGTTTGTCCCATAAAAAAACCCTGCAAAATGCAGGGCTTTTTATGTAAACAATCCTTGTTTTAGAAGCGGTAACGCAAGCTTAGGTTCCATGTGGTTCCAAAGCCAAACCATACATAATTGCTTTTGTCAATACCATTCCAAGTATCCGAGCCTGAAGTGGCGTGGATGTTTGAATTGGATTCTGCAATATAGGTAGTGTTAAACAAGTTGTTGATGTTAAGTCTTAAGCTAGTTGAATGACCAAACAACTGGAAGTAATAGGTTGATCCTAAGTCTACTAAGCTAAAGCCAGGCAATTTAAGTGCACCCTTATTGTTAGGTGTCGTAAAGTCTGAGTCTGTGATGCTGTAGTCCGCATACAAA
>RFYP01000246.1 GCA_009921175.1 Flavobacteriia bacterium
TACTCTTGCTCCAAGGCAGCGACCCGCGCCTCTAGGGCTTGGTTGGCGGCTTCTAGAGCCTCAACTTTTTGGTTGAGTTCTTTGATCCCCTGCAACAAAACGGCCGTAAAGTGTATATAGGACACCGCTTTCGTGTCTTCCAAGTCTCCACCATTTCCGGTGTTGGTGTGCACCAACTCCGGAAACTGCGCCTCCACCTCCTGGGCCAACAGCCCGATTTGGGTTCCGCCATCGGGGCGGTCCCGCCTAGTATAGCGGTTGCCCGATAACTGCATCAATTTGGGTAAGACCCCGGTAAGCGGCATGATATTGTCTTTTAAACTGATATCGGAAGTTTCGACTAAGTCAACAACTTCAAGCCTACCGTTACTAGAAGTAAATCTTAAACGAACAGTGGTTGAATTATTTAAAATCTGAAATACACCATTGGATGTGCTCCGAAAAAGACGAAGAATATTTTCTCCTGCGCCATTTAGTAAATTTATATCGAGAAAAGAGCCATTACTACTACTATTAAAAGCGTTAAACAAGGTATATCTGCCTGCGTCACCACTTAGCCTTAACGTCGCATTTTTTACCTCTAACTGGCTTGAAGTAAGTGTAAGTTTCCGTGCCCCATTAGTTATAAAATCTAATCGTCCTGAACTACCGTTTATTCCGGAGTCCGTATCCTCAATGGCTAAATCAACACTAGTGGCTGGAGTCGTCTTGATCCCCAGGCCGTTGCCGTCTATTAGTGCACGTTGTACTCCATTGGTTACTAAAGCCAATCTTCCATCACTGACTTGGTTAAGTCCCGTATCGCTATCACCAATGGCTAAGTCAACAGTATTATTCGGAGTCGTCTTGATCCCTAAACCGTTGTTGTTTATTACAGTACGCTCATTTCCGCCCACATCAAACCGAATGATATCCTCATCGGCACTTTCTTCGACCTGGATTTGGGTGTCGCTATCGGCATCGATCAGGGTGCTACTGTCTCCGGCCGAGAGGGGGATCCAAGTGGTAGAGTTCCAGTAGTTATAGAAGTTGGTATCGGTGTTGTAAATCACCAGTCCTTGGGCGGGAGTGGCAATCGCATCGCGTTGGGTGGTGGTCATCCGTGGGGGTAACATCCCTTGTGTGGTGCTATCGAGTTGGAGGATGGC
>RFYP01000247.1 GCA_009921175.1 Flavobacteriia bacterium
CATTTTTACGGCCCTACGGCCTTGAGCAAAGACCGGCAAACGCTTTTTCTATACGTTCGTGATTACCCCAAAGATGGAAATATTGTCATCAAAGGAATATCCAATACCATTCATCGGGCTTATGTAGTGGGAAATGGAACGATACTCAACCAGCAAAAAATCACCCATGTATATTGGAACAAATATCCGGGTATTACCTACCTTCAGTTACCCAAATCGGCGATAGATCCTTATTATACGGTGGTCGCCTTGGTTTTAGACGGTCCGATACGGCTGTATCAGGAAACCAGCGGGGCGATAGAATCCAACTGATTTATTGTCCTTCTTTATGCGACCCATCACAAAAGGGTTTCCCCTTTGAGCGCCCACACCCACAGAGGGTAAAGCGGCTGTTGTGTTCAATGGGTTGGCCCTCAGCGTCGACCAATTCTAAAATTTCGGGATCGGCATGTTGAATCACATAGCGTCCGTTGGGGTGTACTTCTATTCGTAGCTTTTTCATAGACTAATTTTGTAAGGCTTTTTGTAGAATGGCTTCCATGACAAGATAGCCGGCTTTGTTGGGGTGAACCAGGTCATCGGCTGCGGTAAACTCTGGAACTCTGAGTCCGCCTTGTCCGTCTTCCATTGCACTGTAATAATCAACATAGGTATGCCCTTGTTCTTTACAGTATTTTTCAATCATTTGATTGAGCGCGACAACTTTGGGAGCGGGTTCAAGACCGGGACTCCACGGAAAATCTTTGGCTGGCAATACCGAGCATAACAAGACTCTGATGTTATGGGCTTGCGCGATTTCGGCCATGGAAGTGAGGTTATCAAAAATGGTCGAAAGTGCTGTTGGCCCTGTATTCCCAGCAATGTCATTGATGCCCGCCAAGATCACCACAGCCTTGGGTTTAAGGTGTACGACATCGGGTTTAAAACGAATTAACATCTGCGGGGTGGTTTGTCCACCAATTCCCCGATTGATATAGGGGTTGTCTTCAAAAAAATCAGGGCGGAAGTGTTTCCAGCCTTCGGTGATAGAATTACCCATAAACACCACACGGTTGGGGTCTTCTGTTGTAGACACCGTGGCATTATCAGCCTGGAACCTACCGAGGAATGCCCAGTCACTGAGTGTGCCTCCTCCGGCA
>RFYP01000248.1 GCA_009921175.1 Flavobacteriia bacterium
GTCTAAGTTCTGGGTATTTCGTGTACTGACCTCAAAGGCATGGGATTTTACCTCTTGCAATGCGACCACTCCGATGCTGAGTATAGCAATCAGCCAAAGTCCAAGTAAACTCAGTAAGAACACCCCCTTGAGCAATTTGGATTTTGGGGCCATCAATCGGATACCCAACAACAAAACAAACAAGAAGGGCACCGCCAAAACAATGGCAACAAGAGTTAGAAAAACCCAATAGGGGATGTCGATTTGGGCGGCATACTGAAGGAGTTGTTCGGGTAAAAAGGTGCTTACGCCAATGATGGCTGTGGCCGTAAAAACAATGAGGGTGCACAACAAGGCTATACCTGCGGTAAGCGCCAGGACAAAACCTACTATGAGGCCAAGAAAACTAAACAGTCCGACGAAAAGCTTTTCTAAGCTTGAAAATAAAATTTTGGATTTTTTTTTTAGACCCTGCGCATTGTTTTCATAATCAATGGCCTCTTTGACCCGTGAGGAAAGGTCTTCAAATTCGGCTTTAATTTTTTTTTCGATGGTTGCGATATTGACAGGTTCACCCCGCATCTGCAATTTTTCGGCGGTAGTCTGTGCTTCGGGGACCAATACCCAAAACAAGAGGTAAATCAATAAAAAGGTACCTCCGGAAAACAGGAAGAGCACCAACCAAAGGATACGTAACCACGAAGGGTCGATTTTAAAATAATGAGCCAAACCAGCGGCGACCCCACCAATGTATTTATCTTCTGCATCTCGAAAAAGCTTTCGGCGTAAAGTAGCTTGACTTTTGGGCATTCCCTCTTCGTCTTCCGTATCGGGGGCAAAATCCTCGGGTTGTCCTAGGGTGTCAATCACTCCTTTCACATCATCTGTGCCGATTACTTGGTTGTTTTGCTTTTTGATGGCTTGAAAAAGCTCGGCGATACGCGCCTCAATATCACTGAGAATTTCCTCGCGTCCTTTGGTTTTGTCAAAGGCGCTTCTTAGTTGGTTGAGGTAGGCACTTAATAGACGATAGGCTTCTTCATCGACGTGAAAAAAGTATCCGGCAAGGTTTACATTGATGGTTTTATTCATGGTTAATTGGATTTAGTAATTTTATTGACGGCACGGTTAAGGGCCTTCCAAGA
>RFYP01000249.1 GCA_009921175.1 Flavobacteriia bacterium
TTACACCAAGAGGAGTCCGCTGTAGCCGCGCATCATAATTTAGACTTTGACGGGCGCGCAGTGGTGGGCGATGACCCCGACAACTGGAACGATTGGCCCTATGGCAACAACCAAGTAACCGGGCCTGTTTTGGATGAGGCCTCACACGGCACCCATGTGTCGGGTATCGTGGTGGGAGTTTCGGGAGGCGGACGAAATGCTCCGCAGAAATCAAAGGTAAAATTGATGATTCTCCGAGCCGTTCCGGATGGAGATGAGTACGATAAGGACATCGCCCGGGCCATTCGCTATGCGGTGGACAATGGTGCCCAAATCATTAATACCAGCTTTGGAAAGCCCTATTCGCCCCATGTGGAATGGGTCGATGCGGCATTGCGCTTTGCCGAAAAGCAAGACGTATTGATTGTAAATGCGGCGGGCAATAGTGGCAATAATCTGGATGATGAAGAACACATCAGCTACCTGAGAGACCATGTAAACCAACAAGAGTTTGTGGACAATGTCGTTTCGGTAGGTGCAACAACCTGGACATACGGCCCTGACCAAATGGCCACTTTTAGCAACTACGGGGCACAGAACGTTGATCTTTTTGCCCCGGGCAATAAAATCTGGTCGTCCATACCCAACAATGGATATACCTTCTTTGACGGAACCTCGATGGCAGCACCTGCCGTGACCGGTGTGGCGGCCGTCTTGCGCTCGTTTTATCCTCGTTATTCAGCCAAAAAAATTAAAAACCTCTTAATGGCCTCCGGCCTGGAACTATATCCCTCGGTATCGCTCCCGAAAAGCGACAGCCTTGTCCGGCCAAAGGCAGCCAGTAAAAGTGGTAAAGTTGTAAATTTGTATAATGCCCTGTTGTTGGCCTCAAAAAAATAATTTTATGAAATCATCGTTTTATTCCCTTCTTAGCTTCTTTATTTTATCCTTTCCTATTGCTTTACCAGCGCAAAATTATTGGCAACAAAAAGTTGACTATGTGATGGATTTGGAAATGGATGTGGATACGTATCAATACCACGGATCTCAAGAATTGACCTATACCAACAATTCGCCTGAGACCCTCCACAAGGTGTTTTACCATTTGTATTACAACGCCTTCCAGCCAGA
>RFYP01000250.1 GCA_009921175.1 Flavobacteriia bacterium
ATACCCAAGACGATATAGGCATTGTTTTTGGGGTTGCTGTTAGAAAGGGCGCAGATGTGTTTTAAAAACTTGGCTTTTCCAATTTTATTACTCAGATCAATTTTTCGCTTTTTATCATAAAAGCTGTTTTCGTCACTGTGCGCCAATAGCGCTTTAATCAGTAAGCGTTTGTTGATCATGTCTTGCGGTTAATCACATAGGCACTGGCTTGGTCTGTGGGGAGCAGGGTCAAGTCGGCTACGGTCACATGGGGAGGAGCAGCCACCATATAGCCAATGGCCTGTGCGACATCCTCGGCCGTTAGGGGCTGTAGTTTTTCATAAACACTTGCTGCACGGGGCTGGTCTCCCTTAAAGCGCACTTCCGAAAATTCGGTAGCTACCAAACCCGGATGTATGGCCCCTACCCGGATACCAAAAGGGTTACAGTCCAAACGGAGCCCTTCTGTAAATCGATCGACAGCGGCTTTACTGGCACAATACACATTGCCTCGAGGATAGGCTTCTTTACCTGCGATGGAGCCCACATTGATGATTTGGCCTTGCCGCCGGGAAATCATTTGAGGCAAAAGGGCCTTGGCCACATATAAGACCCCTTTTACATTACCGTCTATCATGGCCTCCCAATCGTCCAAACTGGCTTCGTGAGCGGGATCTAAGCCGTGGGCATTCCCTGCATTGTTAATCAACACATCGATCTGGTCAAAAGGCGCGGCTAAGGATTCGATGGCCTTAAAAACAGCCTGCCGATCGCGGACATCAAAAGTTAGGAGGTGGGCTGGAGTTTCTAGGCTCGCTTGAAGCGCAGAGAGTTTGTCTAGCCGACGGCCACATAGGACCAGGCGATATCCCTGCCGGGAGAGTTCTTGGGCGGTGGCCCAACCTATGCCACTACTGGCACCGGTAATTATGGCTGTTTTCATAGGCTTATGGTGCTCGGTGTCCCCAACTGGCTTCGGTGAGGACAAACCAATCTTCGGTTGCTAATGGAATATCAAGTGCTGCCACGCCTTTTTTAAGTCGGGCCAACTGGGTGGTCCCCACTACAGGATGAATCTGTGCAGGATGACGCAATAACCAGGCCAACAACAACTGGCTTTCATCGGCTTGG
>RFYP01000026.1 GCA_009921175.1 Flavobacteriia bacterium
AAAGGCGGCGCCAAATACATGATCGAAGAAGGGGTATTGCAAAATCCCCCCGTGGATGCCATTTTTGGTTTACACATCAATTCGGGTACCCATGTGGGTAAAATTCGCTACAAACCCAGAGGGACCATGGCGGCCTCACAACGCTTTGTGATTGACATACAGGGAAAACAAGCCCACGGCTCTACGCCTTGGCAAAGTGTGGATCCCATCGTCACTGCTGCGCAAATCATCAACGGTTTACAAACCCTGATTAGCCGTAATTCAGAACTAACCAAAGAAGCCGCTGTGGTTTCCGTAGGTTCGATTCATTCGGGGGTTCGTTTTAATATCATTCCAGAATCTTTACAAATGATTGGAACGATCCGAACCCTGGACCGGGACATGAAAGAAGTCATTCGTGAACGTATGAAAACCTTGGTAACTTCCATTGCGGAGGCCCATGGTGCCATGGCGACAGTCAATATTCAAGACGGAACGGACATTACCTATAACGACCCTGATTTGACCCAATTTGCGGTTAAAAGTTTGCATAAAGTAGCCGGAGAAGACAACGTCCTGTTGATGCAGGCCATTACCTGGCCCTCGGCCCACCATTTTTGCATTTTTTGACGGTCAAACACCAAGGAATTGGTGGTCAATACCCGTGGCGTGTGGAACACCCGTAGGCTTCCGTCATAGGCCTTGGCGGTCATTTTGCCCAGGGCCACATCGTGTTCACCGATTTGATCGACCATAAAATCAAATAAAACCGCCAAGGCGTCAAACGCATTGCGTGTAGGCATCCGATTGATCTGCGGAACAGCCGTATTGAGCATAATCGCATCGACATGGGTTGCCCCTAACTCAAAGGCTTTTGAAATGGGGACGATACAGCCCAAACCTCCATCGGCGTACTCGGCGCGGTCTTTTTGCACCAAGCTCATAAAGGGAATATAATTACAGGATATCCATATCCAGTCGATAAAATCTTCGTAGCTACAGTCGGCAGCGGCTTTATATTCGACCTTATTGGTGGTCAGATTGGAGACGGTGACCAGGATTTGGGGTTGTTTTTTTTGGAGTACTTCAAATTGAGCCGGAGACAAGGTTTTTGCCACCAGCTTGCGAAGTGCATGGCTTTCGCCAAAGGTCTTTCGCCCCCGGATAAAATTTTTAAGTACATTAAAGTGGTTTATGCCTATGTTGGGCAACTTGTTTTTATGACGAATGGTAAAGGGGCAATTGCTGAAAATTTGCGCTTGGGTTACCGACGTAAACACCGATTGAATATAGTCCAGCTCCCCCAAGGCCAAATGACTGATGAGTAAACTTCCCGTAGAACTCCCAAGGAAAAAGTCGTACTGTTTATGGGCCTCTTGTATAAGATACTGGGCGATACCCCCCGCAAAGGCTCCTTTGCTTCCTCCCCCTGAAATGACTAAAGCTCGCATGCATTAAAGATTTGAATACTTAAAATTAACAACTTCTACGGGAACCCTTCGAGAAATCTCTTATTTTCGTTTATGAATCGTTGATGGCATGGATCCTCTACAAACACCAATCGCATACCTAAAGGGTGTAGGACCAAGTCGGGCCAACTTCAGTCCGAATTGGGAATACATACCTTCCAAGACCTGCTGCATTGTTTTCCGCACCGTTATATCGACCGGAGTACTACTTTTAGCATTGCTAATCTACCCCAGAACAATGCTGAAGTGCAACTCATTGGCCGAATCACCGACCTGCAAATCATTCCACAAAAAAGAGGTAAACGTTTAAGTGTACAGGTCGAAGACGGTAGCGGAACTCTTGAATTGGTTTGGTTTAGAGGCTATAAGTGGATTATGGAAGGCCTGCGTAAAAATGAACCCTATGTCATCTTTGGCCGTTTAAATTGGTTTAACGGTGGTGTAAGCATACCCCATCCCGAATTGGAATTGTTAAGCCAATTTGAAAAAGGGCCCAAAATAGCCCTAAAACCCCTTTACCCAAGTACCGAAAAACTGACGACTAGAGGGGTTTCACAGCGGATCATGCAAAAAATGATGACTGAACTGATGAAGGCTACCCAATCGGGATTTACTGAATCCTTGTCGCTTACAATAATCGAGCAATGGCAGCTAATGCCTAAGAAAGACGCCTTGTTCCAAATCCATTTTCCCCAGAGCCACAACGCCTTGAGTAAGGCGCAATTTCGGTTAAAATTCGAAGAGCTCTTTTATATTCAATTGCAGTTACTTAAAAAGAATTTAGACCGTAAGCAAAAAATAAAAGGATACCGTTTTTCAACCGTAGGTGACCATTTCAATCAATTTTATAATGAAGTACTTCCCTTCGATTTAACCGATTCCCAAAAAAAGGTATTAAAGGAAATCCGAACCGATATGGGAACCGGCGCACAGATGAATCGGCTTTTACAAGGCGATGTTGGTTCTGGGAAAACCATCGTTGCATTAATGGCCATTTTACTGGCCTTAGACAATGGTTATCAGGGGTGCATCATGGCCCCCACCGAGATTTTGGCTCAACAACATTACCAGTCCATTGAGCGGTTGCTAAAAAAAATGGATATCCGTCTGGGGTTGCTTACCGGAAGTGTAAAAGAAAAAGAGCGCAAACCCCTTTTGGAGCAATTGGCACAAGGGGAATTGCAAATCCTCGTCGGCACCCATGCGCTGTTAGAAGACCGTGTAAAATTTAAGAACCTCGGCTTGGTGATTATTGATGAACAACACCGTTTTGGCGTTGCTCAACGCGCCAAACTTTGGAAAAAAAATACCCTGCCGCCCCATGTCTTGGTGATGACCGCTACCCCCATACCACGAACCCTGGCCATGAGTCTCTATGGCGATTTGGACCAATCGGTCATAGACGAGCTACCGCCAGGAAGAAAACCCGTAAAAACGGTGCATCGGACGGATAAAAACCGACTTAAGGTTTTTCAATTTATACGGGAAGAAATCGCTCAAGGCCGCCAAGTGTATATCGTCTATCCGTTGATACAAGAGTCTGAAAAAATGGACTATAAAGATTTAATGGATGGTTATGAAAGCATCGCACGGGATTTTCCTGCGCCAAAATACCAAATCAGCATCGTTCATGGTCAAATGAATGCCGAAGACAAAGCCTATGAAATGCAACGTTTTGTTGAGGGCAAAACCCAAATTATGGTAGCAACTACGGTCATAGAAGTCGGAGTCAACGTACCCAATGCTTCGGTGATGATCATAGAAAGTGCCGAGCGTTTTGGGCTGTCTCAATTGCATCAATTACGGGGGCGAGTTGGGCGAGGCAACGCTCAGAGTTATTGTATTCTTATGAGCGGACCTAAACGCTCTGAAGAGGCGACTATGCGTTTACAAACCATGGTCGACCACAACGATGGATTTAAAATTGCCGAAGTTGACCTACAACTGAGGGGGCCGGGAGATCTTATGGGTACCCAGCAAAGCGGTTTACTCCAGCTTAAAATTGCCGACCTTTCCAAAGATCAACAACTCTTAAAAACCGCCCGTGCTTGGGCCGTCAAAATCCTAAAAGAAGACCCACTGCTACAACAGCCGGAAAACGCCCCAATTCGAAAAACCTATACGGCTTTGGGTGCCTATAAAAACATTTGGAATTATATCAGCTGAGCCCCTTCATCTCTAAGAGATTCTTATATTTGCCTGACTATAACTGTTTATGCTAAAAACCCTCGATAAACGTGAAAATTTCCCTCAATTGGCTTAATGATTACCTCAAAACTGAGCTTAGTGTTTCACAAGTCAGTGAAATGCTTACCGATCTGGGACTTGAAGTCGAAGGAACCCAGCAGTATGAATCCATACCCGGTAGTTTAAAGGGGGTGGTGGTCGGTGAAGTATTGAGCTGTGAAAAGCACCCCAATGCCGACCGTTTAAAAGTGACTACCGTAAACGTGGGGGAAGAACAACCCCTGGATATCGTTTGTGGAGCACCCAATGTAGCCAAAGGCCAAAAAGTGGCTGTCGCTACGGTAGGCTGCGAATTACACCCCTATAAAGGGGAACCTTTTACCATCAAAAAAAGTAAGATCCGAGGGGCACTTAGCCAAGGCATGATCTGTGCTGAAGACGAAATGGGATTGGGTGAAGATCACGACGGGATTTTAGTGCTTGACGAAAAACTAACGCCTGGTACGCCTTGCAGCCAGGTATTTGACGTATCAACCGACACCGTTTTTGAAATCGGTTTGACCCCCAACCGTGCAGATGCCATGAGCCATAGAGGCGTAGCTCGAGACCTTAAAGCCGCCTGTATGCGGCATGCGATTTCTTACAGTTGGGACGTACCCAGTGTAAACGACTTTCGGCCAACCACTTCGACCTCCCACACCAAGGTTGTGGTAAAAAATCCCAAAGAAGCGCCGCTTTATTATGGTTTGACGCTGTGCGATGTCAAAGTCGGTCCTTCTCCCGCATGGCTTCAAAATCGTTTAAAAGCAATTGGGCTGAGTCCCATCAACAATATAGTCGATAGTACCAACTATATCCTTCACGACTTGGGCCAACCCCTACACGCCTTTGATGCCGATCAAATCGAAGGACAGGTGGTGGTTCAAACACTTAAAGAAGGCACCAAGTTTATTACCCTAGACGGAGTAGAACGAAGTTTACACACCGAAGATTTAATGATTTGTGACACCCAAAAACCCCTGTGTATCGCCGGAGTTTTTGGTGGTTTGCATTCGGGCATCACCCAAGAAACTAAAAATGTGTTTTTGGAAAGCGCCTACTTTGACCCCGTCAGTATCCGTAAAACAGCCAAACGCCACGGGCTTAATACCGATGCCTCTTTTCGTTTTGAGCGAGGCATAGACCCAGACCAAGGCGTTTATGCACTTCAGCGGGCCGCCCTATTGATTCAAAGCTTGGCCGGTGGGACCATCCATGGTGATGTTCAAGCGGTTTGTCAACCCCAAGAAGACCCGATTACCCTCATGCTTCACTTTGATTACCTCTACCAGACACTGGGGCAGGAAATTCCACTCGATGAACTCAAAGTGATTCTAAACGGTCTGGAAATCCGTATCGGTCAAGTCACCGAGCAAGGACTCGTTTTAACCGTTCCTCGCTACCGGGTCGATGTAACGCGTCCAGCCGATTTGGTTGAAGAAATATTACGGGTATATGGCTACAATGCCATTGCACTACCGGAAACAACCCAGCTAAATCTGCCCGAATTTGAGCTTAAAAACAATACGACTGTATTTAACCGCATTGCCAACACCCTGGTTCACAAAGGGTTTTATGAAATTAAAAACAATTCTTTGGGCAATCCGGCTCACCAACAGCTAAGTGCTGATTTGGCTAAAATCACCCCCGTTAATTTGCTCAACCCACTGGGCCAAGAGCTTTCTCAACTGCGCACCCATCTCCTATTTGGTGTGCTTGAGTCTGTTGGCTACAACCTAAACCGACAACGGAAAAACCTAAAGTTTTTTGAATTTGGGACCGTTTACAGTAAAACACAGGATCACTATACCGAACACCAGCAACTGGCTCTGGCCGTGGTCGGTAAACCCCTAGCCGAAAACTGGCTAACTACCCAGCAAGATCACCCCTATTACTACCTCAAAGGCGTAATAGAGAATCTGTTGCAAGCATTGGGCATCAACCACTACACCACCGAAGCGACCACCTTGGATTATTTGGCCGAAGGCATCACAATAAAAATCGGCCATCAAACGCTCATTCAATTGGGGATCCCTGCGCCCAATATTCTAAAAGCGTTTAAAATCGAAGAGGCACTTGTCTATGCCGAAATTCATGCAGATGTATTAAAAAGCGCTGCCTTTAATCAGGATGTTATTTTTAAGGATATTCCTAAATTCCCCTCAAGCCGACGCGATTTTTCACTTTTACTAGACGATGACGTACACTTTGATCAAATTCGTAGCCTCGCCCTAAAACAATGTAAAAAACAGTTGGTTTCGGTAACCTTGTTTGACGTTTATGCGGGTAAAAACCTACCCAAAGGGAAAAAATCCTATGCCGTTAGCTTTGTTTTTCAGGATGCCAACAAAACCCTAACCGATGCATTTTTGGATAAAACCATGTTGCAATTGCAACAGGCTTTAGAAAAAGAACTCGGGGCAGAATTACGCTAGGAAATTCCTTTGAATACAGCCCTTGTTACCCAAAATTTATTTTTAATTTTACAAAAATGATACGGGAACATGAAGAAGATTTTTGCACCTACCAACTTATTGTCGGTCCTTGAGGAACAACCCCAGGCAGTTTCAACCAGTGAATTAACGCCAGAACTGCTCGGAATTACTGATTTCCAAACGACCAATGCCTTTCAAGTCGATGCCCTAGAGCGGCATAAAATTTACCATATCGACACCCTAAAAAAGGTTTGTATCGATTACCGATTGCGTTTTTTGGATCTTCGTTTTTTTAAAGGGGCGCTTCCCGAAGCAGCTTATGATAAAATCGCTGCTTTGGAAGAGCAACACCAAACGCACTTAAAGGGCTTTAAAATTATGGCGCCTTCGATCTTATTTCGTTTGGTGCGCACAGACGACCCGCTGTTGTTTGTCCCGCTGGGCAACAACTATTATTATTTGATTCACAAATGGGGCAACGATTTAAGTCCGTTTCGCAAAGCCATGGTGTGGCCTTTTCGCTCGATTTGGGCCCTGTTGATTACCCTGCTAGTCATGAGCTATGGATTAACGGCCATTACCCCCATGGGACTGTTTACAAAAACACCAGACGCATCGGCCTTTTGGATGCTTTATTTCTTCATGTTTAAGGCCCTGGCCTCCATTGTCTTGTTTATTGGGTTTGCGTTAGGCAAAAACTTTAATCCGGCCATATGGAACAATACTTACAACAAAACATAGCCCTATATGTCGCAGGCTTATATTAAAATATTTACAGGTTCATCGATGGAAGTGCTGGCTATCAAAAACACCCTCGAATCAATAAATATTATTCCGGTCATCAAAGATGAAGCCCAATCTGCCCGTTTGGCGGGTTTTGGGGCTACACCCGACTTACTTCAGGTGTATGTGCATAAAGACGAATTGGCCCGTGCACAAAAAGCGTTAACTGCCAACAACTGATCCCCAAACTTCTTTTTTTATTTTGACTTATTGTGTATTTTGTTATACGAAACTAAATGATTTAAACATGCAATTTCTTGTCTTTATCGCCTTTACGGCTCTTGTAGGGATTATTGCCTACCGCGCATCGCGCAAAACCGACGAAAACACCTCGGACGGCTATTTTTTGGGAGGCCGAAGCCTTACCGGTTTTGTCATCGCGGGTTCATTACTCCTTACCAATTTATCGACCGAGCAACTGGTTGGGCTAAACGGTTCTGCTTTTAAAGAAGGGATCTTGGTCATGGCCTGGGAAACCCTAGCTGCTATAGCCATGGTCATCACCGCCATATTGCTGTTGCCCCGCTACCTTAAAGGAGGTCTAACGACCATTCCTCAGTTTCTAGAGCGCCGCTATGACACCATGACCAAGTCGATTGCCTCAGCTTTGTTTTTAAGTGGCTATATGGTCGTTCTTCTGCCAATTGTCTTGTATTCGGGAAGTGTAGCACTGATCGGTATGTTTGACCTCACCACCCTCTTTGGAGTATCCGAAAGCACCGCCCTGGTCATTGTCGTTTGGTCGATAGGTATAGTAGGATCTTTGTATGCTGTATTTGGTGGACTAAAAGCCGTGGCAGTTTCTGATACCGTCAATGCGGTAGGATTGCTAATCGGTGGATTAATGATACCCGTATTTGGTTTGCTCTATGTTGGCGATGGGAGTATCGGAGACGGACTACAGACGGTTTACAATACCAACCCACAGTTGTTTAAGGCCAAAGGTGGACCAGACTCAGCCATCCCTTTTTCAACCCTTTTTACAGGGATGGTCTTGGTACAGCTTTTTTATTGGGGGACCAATCAAGCCATTATCCAACGGGCCCTAGGGGCCAAAAACCTGGTCGAAGGCCAAAAAGGACTTATCTATGCGGCCTTTGTTAAAATCTTAGGTCCCTTGTTTGTTGTACTGCCCGGCATCATCGCCTTTCATATTTTTGGCGATAGCCTAGACATGGCCAAACAAGACCAATCCTATGGTTTATTGGTCAACCGCGTACTTCCCCCCGCCCTACTCGGTTTTTTTGCGGCCGTTTTGTTTGGTGCGATTTTAAGTTCGTTTAATTCAGCGCTAAACAGTTCGGTAACCCTTTTTGGTTTAGACATTTATAAGCAATACATCAAACCCGATGCCGATGAGCAACAAGTGGTACGTTCGGGGAAAATGTTCGGTATCGTACTCGCTGTTTTTTCCATGTTGATCGCTCCGACCATCGCCAATGCACCCGACGGACTTTTTGGCTATTTACAGGAAATCAACGGTTGTTATAGCATCCCTATCCTAACGATTATTTTGGTGGGCTATGTCACCAAATACGTACCGGCTTTGGCTGCCAAAGTAGGAATCGTCTTTGGCGTAGTCTGTTACAGCATCAGTCAATTTGTGCTTAAACCCATGGTCGAACAAGATGGAGGCACCTATCCGCACTACTTGCACGTGATGGCCATTTTATTTTTAATCAATATCGCTATCATGTTATTGATTGGTAAATGGGCACCACGAAAAGAGGCCTATGTACAACAATACACCCGACAGGTAGAAATTACACATTGGAAATACGTCAAGCCTTTGGGATTGGTTGTAGTACTGGTTGTCATCAGCACCTATTTTATCTTTGTATAAGTCCTAGAGATACATTTTTTCGCGCTGGGCCTTGATCGAAGCATCGCTCATATAATCGTCAAAGGTCAAATAGCGGTCGATGGTTCCCGTGGGAGTCAACTCGATGATGCGGTTACCCAAACTTTGTGCAAAGGCATGATCGTGTGTGGCGCAAAGCAGCGTCCCTTTAAAGTTCTTTAATGAATTATTAAACGCTGTGATGGTCTCCAAGTCCAAGTGATTGGTCGGTTCAACCAGCATCAATACATTGGCCCGGCTCATCATCATACGCGAAAGCATACAACGCACTTTTTCACCGCCTGACAGCACATTGGAGGCCTTGAGAGCCTCTTCACCCGAAAACAGCATTTTGCCCAAAAACCCACGGATATAGACCTCTTCCCGCTCTTCTTCGGTCTGGGCGTACTGACGAAGCCAATCAACCAAGCTTAGGGGGTTGGTAAAATAGGGGTCATTGTCCAAAGGCAAATAGGCTTGTGTCGTGGTGACCCCCCATTGGTAGCGGCCTGAACTGGCGGGTAATTCACCATTGATGACTTGAAAAAAAGCACTGATGGCCCTAGAGTCTTTGGAATAAATCACGACTTTGTCGCCCTTGGCCAGGTTGATGTTGACCCCGCTAAACAAGGGTGCTCCTTCTAAATGATAGGCAAGGTTGTCTATGTTGAGAATCTGATCACCGGCTTCGCGTTCTTGCTCAAAAATAATGGCCGGATAACGGCGGCTTGAAGGGCGAATTTCTTCGATATTGAGCTTTTCGATCATCTTTTTTCGGGAAGTAGCCTGTTTGGACTTGGCCACATTGGCCGAAAAACGGGCGATAAACTCCTGCAATTCTTTCTTTTTCTCCTCGGCTTTTTTGTTTTGCTGGGCCCGTTGACGCGCGGCCAACTGACTGGACTCATACCAAAAGCTATAGTTACCTGAATAGTGACTGATTTTACCGAAATCGATATCTGATATATGCGTACATACGGCATCCAAAAAATGGCGGTCGTGGGAAACCACAATCACCGTATGGTCATAGTTGGCTAAAAAATGCTCCAGCCAAACGATGGTTTCATAGTCCAGGTCGTTAGTAGGCTCATCCATGATCAATACATCCGGATTGCCAAAAAGGGCTTGGGCCAACAGCACACGCACCTTTTGCTTCCCATCCAAATCGGCCATTTGCTGGTAATGCAAACCTTCTTCGATGCCCAGGTTAGACAATAGGGTCGCCGCCTCACTGTCGGCATTCCAGCCGTTCATTTCTTCAAATTCGAGTTGCAGCACCCCAACGCGTTCACCATCTGCATCCGAAAAGTCTTCTTTGGCATAAATGGCTTCCATTTCACTTTTGATGGCAAAAAGGGTCTTATTGCCACGGAGCACCGTCTCCAATACTGGGTAGGCATCGCAGGCATTGTGGTTTTGTTCCAAAACCGATAAACGCTTACCGGGTTCGAGATGCACCTTGCCCGCGTTGGGCTCCATTTTTCCGGCTAGGATTTTTAAAAAGGTGGATTTTCCTGCACCATTGGCTCCAATAATCCCGTAGCAGTTGCCAGGGGAAAAGGTAATATTGACTTCATCAAAAAGAAAACGTTTGCCAAATTGTACGGATAAGTTGTTGACGGACAGCATAACTGGATTTTGCGGCAAAATTAAGTAAATATAAAGGAGTACACCACTTTTTTTTAACAGCGTATTAACGTAATTTCGAGGGATGGAAAAGTATTTTTATCCCAAATGAAACACCGCACGACATCTTGGCTTTATGGGGTCCTTGGCCTTCTGCTTTTGGGTTGTGCCGACCAACCCAAAACGGCTGTTTTTTTTGGGGGGCAAATCATCAACCCATCGTCCGATTATGTGACCCTCTATAAAGACAATAAGGCCATCGACTGTTTAAAGCTCAATGCCGAAAATCGCTTTTTTAAACAATACGACACCCTGGCTGCGGGCATTTACAACATCGAGCATATCCCCGAATACCAAGCCGTATTTTTAGAACCGGGCGACAGCATGTGGGTGCGTATCAATGCCTCGGCCTTTAGGGAGTCGATGGTTTTTTCGGGTCTGGGAGCCCCTAAAAACAACTATTTGATCGATTTGCAGCTGCGGATGGACCGCGAAGATGATTTTCTGACGGAGCAGTATGCGGGCAGTGCCGACCGTTTTCATCAGATCATCGATTCATTACAGGCCGAAAAACAAGTGCTTTGGCGCTTGTTGGACTCCCTTAACCGTCAAAGTCTCTTGGCCAAAACCATTACGCAGGCCGCTTACCAATACCCCTATGCTACCCGACGTGAACGCTATGCTTTGTTGCGGGGCAGTCAATGGTCAACCCAAGAAGATAGTGCTTATTTTGCCTTTCGTTCGTCCTTAAATTTGGAGGAAAAAGCCTTAAGCTTTTTTGACTCCTATATCAACTATTTGATGAATTACCTCAATCAGGAAGCCTTGGACAGTGGGCAAAATTATTTCCAGCAAAAACAAAAAACAGCTTTCCACCAAAAGCGGCTCCAAATCATCGACAAATCCTTTACCTATCCGGCCCTAAAAAACAACTTGGCCCGGGCCGTGGCCATCGAAGAATTGCTCAATTTTCAAAACCATAACCAGCACGATGCCTTTTTGGAGTATTACTTTAGTATAAATTCCTCAAAAGACTATGATTCAGATGTTTTGAGTATGCATAACGACATCAATCACCTCAATTCAGGAGTGGTCTTACCTACAGTAGAATTACAAAACAGTGCCTTGGAAATTGTCCGTAGTAACCAGCTGTTTGACGGACGTCCCGTGGTACTCTATTTTTGGTCGCAAACCCAAATGAATCATTACCGAAGAGCGATTGAGCGCATGCAGTTTTTACAAAAAAAATACCCAAAAATTCGCTTTGTCGGTATCAGTATCCAGCAATTTAACGGCATGGCATTACAGGCCAACAAGGTATTGGGGGTCAATCCCAACAACCAGTTTGCCATTCATCAATTTGACACGGCCAGCAAAGAATGGGTCATCACCCTGCTTAACAAGGCCATAATAACAGACGGCAAAGGGGTGTTAATCGAAGGGTTTGGCAACTTTCAGTCACCAGAAATTGAAGAAATTCTCGACCGGTTTTAGTTTCCTTTTTTATGATCGGCCAAAAACTTAGCCAAACCGATATCGGTTAGCGGATGGTTGAGCAATCCGGTAATGGCCGATAAAGGCCCCGTCATGACGTCGGCTCCGATTTTAGCACAATCGATGATGTGCATGGTATGCCGAACCGAAGCCGCTAAAATTTCGGTATCAAAGGCATAATTATCATAGATAAGGCGAATCTCTTGAATCAGGTTAAGTCCATCGGTAGAAACGTCGTCCAGACGACCGATAAAGGGCGATACATAGGTCGCTCCGGCTTTGGCCGCCAACAGCGCCTGACCGGCTGAAAAGATCAATGTACAATTGGTTTTAATGCCCTTGGAAGAAAAATACTTAAGGGCCTTTACGCCTTCCTTAATCATGGGGATTTTAACCACGATTTGCGGGTGTAAAGCCGCTAGTGCCTCCCCTTCTTTGACCATTCCCTCAAAATCCACCGAAATCACCTCGGCAGATACATCGCCGTCCACCGCTTCACAAATCGCCACATAATGTTTTAGGATGTTGTCCTGACCGGTAATGCCTTCTTTGGCCATCAACGAAGGGTTGGTCGTCACCCCATCGAGGATACCGAGGGCTTGCGCTTCTTTGATTTGGTCTAAGTTGGCGGTGTCGATAAAAAATTTCATAGGTGTTTGGTTTGGATTATAGTTTGTAATGGTTTTGTAAAAGTCGTTCAAAAAGGGTATCCGGCAATAGCTTTTTTAAAAAAATGGAAAACTTTTGCAGGAACGGTCCTACGCGATAGTGCACCTTGGGTCGGCTGCTTTGTAGAATAGCATGAATGGCCTGGGCCACCTCCAGGGGGTTGTTCCCTTGGTCGACATGGGCATTCATCGTGTCTAACGAAAATTTATAGGGGGTATAATAGGGCGAATCGTCTTTTAGGGGTTCGTGGTAGCGGCGGCT
>RFYP01000251.1 GCA_009921175.1 Flavobacteriia bacterium
AAAAAATACGACTATTCGGCCCCCGACCTTAAGGCCAAAGACTATACAATTATTCGTCGTTGGCGTTTGGAGCCCAAAGACAAAGAAGCCTATGCCCGTGGGGAATTGGTCGAACCAATCAAGCCAATTGTTTATTACCTCGATCCGGCTACCCCTATGGTATGGCGCCCCTATTTTAAGAAAGGAGTTGAAGATTGGAACCAAGCCTTTGAAAAAGCTGGCTTTAAAAATGCCATTCGGGCGATGGATCCACCCACAGCCGAGGAAGACCCTGACTTTAGTCCCGAAGATGTGCGCTATTCTACCGTACGCTATGTGGCCTCCACTACTCGAAATGCCGTAGGGCCCAGTGTCTCTGACCCACGAACCGGTGAAATTCTGGAGAGTGATATCATTTGGTACCACAACCACTTACGCTCCTACCGAAACCGCTACTTGCTCGAAACCGGTGCTGCCAATCCCAGCGCGCGAACCCTCAATACCCCTGAGGAAGAAATAGGGGAAATGATGCGCCGTGTTATCGCCCATGAAATTGGCCATGCCCTCGGTCTGCCCCACAATATGAAGGCCAGTTCAGCCTATCCGGTCGATTCCCTTCGGTCGGGAGCATTTACTCAAAAAATGGGGATTGCAACCACCATTATGGATTATGCCCGCTATAACTATGTCGCCCAACCCGGAGATACCGGTATTCGTTTTGTCCGACAAATGGGTCCCTATGATGACTATGCCATCGAATGGGGGTATCGGTATTTTAAAGAAAATGACCCTGACTACGAAAAAGAAGTTTTAAAAGAAATAGTGGATGGAAAAAGCCTCGACCCCCTCTATATGTTCGGTTCGCGCGGGAACGACCCCAACACCCAAACCGAAAATATCGGAGATGACCCGGTCAAGGCCAATAGCTACGGCCTTAAAAACCTAAAAATAGTATCCGAAAATTTAGAAACCTGGACTACACCCACGGGGGCAAGCTATGATGACCTGCGTGAACTCTACGGTGAACTCATCGGGGTCTATCGCCGGTATATTTATCATGTCGTTACCATCGTTGGTGGTGTAAATGAAACCCTGATGGTCCAAGGACAAGACGCCCTGCCCTACCAAAA
>RFYP01000252.1 GCA_009921175.1 Flavobacteriia bacterium
GTAGCTCAGCTGGTTAGAGCGCTACACTGATAATGTAGAGGTCGGCAGTTCGAGTCTGCCCGAGACTACTATTTTATATAGAGCTTTTAGGTAAAGACAAAAGATAGGCACACTAGAGAATCTAGGGGTGAGCGGCCACCTCCGCAAATAGGGAGACCCGCCACTGGCGAAGGTTTTTTTGTACAAGGGGGGATTAGCTCAGCTGGCTAGAGCGCTTGATTTGCATTCAAGAGGTCATCGGTTCGACTCCGATATTCTCCACGATGAATACTTTAAAAGTAGAATCGTAAAGTGCAAAACACAAAAAGTTTACTTTATGGTGTTTTGTGATTGAGATTCATTTAAAGTATTCCCAAAACTGAAGTTTGAGGATGGTTCGCCTTTGGCGAACACTCCGCTAACTAAGGGTTTTGACAAACGTTCATTGACATATTGAAAAGATATAATACGTATCAACCAAATTGGTGTTTTTTTTTAGGAAAGAGCATTGATTAGGTTGTACGAGCAAAGAGTAAAACAAAGAGAAATTTTTTTTAGAACAATTTCAAAGAAAGAGTAAAGTTACGATAGGCTAATTAAGAGCATATGGGGAATGCCTAGGCTCTCAGAGGCGAAGAAGGACGTGATAAGCTGCGAAAAGTTGCGGGGAGTGGCACATACACTGTGATCCGCAGATATCCGAATGGGGCAACCCGGCATGTTGAAGACATGTCACACCGTAAGGTGAGCAAACCCGGAGAACTGAAACATCTAAGTACCCGGAGGAGAAGAAAACAAAAGTGATTCCGCTAGTAGTGGCGAGCGAACGCGGAGCAGCCCAAACCTGTATTGTTACGGCAATGCAGGGGTAATAGGACCTCGACATTCGATGCGAAGCGAACTAGAATCTACTGGAAAGTAGGACCCAAGAAGGTGAAAGTCCTGTATAGGTAAGCGACGATATTGATAGGGGTATCCTGAGTAGTGCGGGGCACGTGAAACCTTGCATGAATTTGCCAGGACCATCTGGTAAGGCTAAATATTCCTGAGAGACCGATAGTGAACCAGTACCGTGAGGGAAAGGTGAAAAGAACCCTGAATAAGGGAGTGAAATAGATCCTGAA
>RFYP01000253.1 GCA_009921175.1 Flavobacteriia bacterium
GGACACAATACCAAAGCAGAGGCCATTGCCTATATGCCCTTAGTTTTGGCTGGTTTTTTTATGGTGCTCAAGCGCCACCCTCTGGGCGGATGGCTCTTAACCATCTTGGCGCTGGGTCTTCAAATTCGGGCCAATCATTATCAGATGACCTACTATTTGCTGATGCTTTTGGGCGTGTTGACTTTATTTTACGGGTGGTCGGCAGTTCAAAAAAAGCAATTTTTCCCCTTTCTAAAAAAACTTGGAGTTTTGGCCTCTGCCGGTTTGTTGGCGCTTGGCCTTAATGCCACCCCTTTGTTAGCAACCGCAGAATACAGCCAATACAGTACCCGTGGACCGAGTGAATTGCGTTTTGAACCCGATGGAACACCCAAACCGCAGACTTCGGGCCTAGACTACGACTATATCACCCAATACAGTTACGGAATTTTTGAAAGCCTTAACCTATTGGTTCCTCGTCTACAGGGTGGGGGTTCGCGTGAAGACTTGGGGACCGATTCCGAGTTCTATGCCTTTCTAATTCAACAGGGAGTCCCGCGGTCACAAGCCCAGGAGTTTGTGAGCGCTGTACCAACCTATTGGGGCGACCAACCCATCCTAGAGGCCCCGGCATATATTGGGATCAGTATCGTTTTTTTGGCATTTTTGTCGTTGTTTACCCTTAAAGGCATCAAGAAAAAGGCTTTGCTGGCCGCGATCCTATTGTCTCTTATCCTCTCTTGGGGAAAAAATCTACCTGCAATCACTCAATTTTTTATCGATTACGTACCCTTGTACAGCAAGTTTCGTGCAGTATCGTCCATACAGGTTATTCTCGAATTGTGTTTTCCGATATTGGCGGCTTTGGGTGTGGCTCAATTGATTAAAAACCCAGAGCAATTGTCCTTAAAAAAAGGGCTACAGGCGGCCGGAATAATTGTGGGGGGCTTATTGGTTTTATATGCCTCCAAGGGGCTATTGTCTTTTCAAGGACCGATAGACGAATTGCTAGAACAGGCCTATGGCCCTATATTTCTCGATCAAATTATCGCTGCCCGTAAAACAATTTTCACCGAAGACCTTGTTCGTGCGCTGGCCTTTAGTATCGGTCTA
>RFYP01000254.1 GCA_009921175.1 Flavobacteriia bacterium
CTTCCAAACGCCAACGATCGAGGTAGGTTACCGTTTTGCTTTCTTGGGCCTCTAGCCCATAATCAACCTGGCTGCGGGCAAACCACCCCACCCGTTGATCAAAATAACGGCGCTTCATCGGAACCTCGGGAAGCAAAATCATCGAGTTGTTTATCTCAACCGAAAAGGCGCCCAAACTTTCATTAGAGGGGGGCGAAGAAGACTTATAGGTTTTGACATGGCGGGCTTCTATATTGAGCGGATAAGCTTTGATCGATTCGATATAGGAGCGTTTGGTATCCACGCTGCTGATTTTATACCGCTCTTTGTAGCCCGAAGAGATCCCCAAGGTTTTTACATCATCGGTAAACAAACTTGTCACTTCAATCAAGCTACTGGCTGCGCTAGTGTCTTTGCCTCTGGCCGCAATCGGAAAACTCGCAATGATGGGCTCAAAGTTTGAGTTTTCAACGGCCTCATAGATGGGTAGGCTGTCGGCCGCTACATTTTCGTAGGAAACCAGCCGCAGCAAGAGTTGTTTTCGTTTTTTGACCCAACGCACGACTTGGGTGTTTTGTTTACCGCCCCCAAAACCAAGGCCATTGGCCGTTTTGGCAATACGGGTTACCATCAGCATTTCTTTCCCAAGCAGGGAGTCAGGAATTTCGTAGTAAAAATCTTCGTCTACCTGAAAAACATTAAACAAGCCCTCGTCACGGATGGCTTTGTCGGTAATAATGTCATCAAAGGTTTTTTCTTTGTCTTCTTTTTTGGCGTTAGACTTGTCTTGACCAAAACCACTAGTGGTCATCAAAGAGGCGAGAGTCAAAACAAAAAATATTTTTTTCATGTCGTGGATTTTGTTGGGAATATAGTATAAAAATACGCATGCTCGCACAAAAAACGACTGCTTTTAGCGCCCAAGCCAAAAGAGGTGGGGTAACCCGATTTTAAATAAAAGCGAAGCTATTCCTTTCTGACTAAGCGTACATGAGCTTCGGCCGTATCGTCTGCATCATAGGCAATCCATTGCCCATCGATCAGTCGCCAGTAGCCCTCATTGTTAATCTGTACCTTGTCGTTTTGAATATCCTCAATGAAG
>RFYP01000255.1 GCA_009921175.1 Flavobacteriia bacterium
TGAAGAACGTATCATGCAGGTATTGACCAACTTGGTGGCCAACTCCCTTAAATACGGCATCGAAAATGGTACGACCGAAGTGAGTGTAAAAAATCTGACCGAAGATAAAATATTGATACGCGTGACCGATAACGGAGAGGGCATCGAAAAAGACCATCTTCCCCGACTATTTGAACGGTTTTATCGGGTCGATAAATCGGGCAATCGTGCCCAAGGGGGTTCTGGCTTGGGCTTGGCCATCGTTAAACACATCATCGAGGCACATCAAGAAAAAATATTTGTCGAAAGTACCCTGGGAGTAGGTTCAGAATTTTCATTTACTTTACAGCGGGCGACCAAAGCACAAATCGACGCCCGAAAAACTGAACGTTAACCGTGGGAAGTAAAAATAAACTTAAGCGTTTTAAAGAAAACGAAACCTTTTCGAATGTCCTCCAACCGACACGTGACACCCTCGAAAAAAATGAATTTAAGCACAAAGGACGTTGGGCTACTTTTTTTCAAAATGACCATCCGATTGTGCTTGAGTTGGGTTGTGGCAAAGGCGAGTACACCGTTTATCTAGCCCAAAAATACCCACACTACAATTTTATTGGTATCGACATCAAAGGGGCGCGCTTTTGGCGGGGTGCTAAAACCGCTCTAGAAAATCAACTGGCCAATGTAGCTTTTGTTCGCACGCAAATTGAGCTAGTCGATCGGCTTTTTGCTTCCCAAGAAGTCGATGAAATTTGGATTACATTTCCCGACCCACAGATCAAATTCAAACGGACCAAGCACCGTTTGCTCAACCCAACTTTTTTGGATACCTACAACCGCATTCTAAAAAAAGAAGGGGTCATACACCTAAAGACCGATAGTGAGTTTCTCCACGGTTACACCCTGGGATTGTTGCAACAAACCCCTTCGGTGATCTTGTATGCCCATCACGATATTTACCGCAATCCGCACGCCCCCGAAGAAGCCGTATCGGTTCAGACGTTTTACGAAAAACAATTTCTAGAGCAGGGCAAGGCCATCACCTACCTTAAGTTTCAATGGAGACCCCATGGCACTTCAAGCTAATTTTTTTGAAAAAGTA
>RFYP01000256.1 GCA_009921175.1 Flavobacteriia bacterium
TCGCCCGAAAGCACCATTTTGATTCCCAAAGATTTTATAGCGCGAGCCATCAAAAACATGGGGGTCGAAGCGCGTACCGTGGTGACATCATAGGTTTCCAAGTGATATATCACGTCTTTGATCGCGTCTAACCCTTCTTGGATTGTGAATTTAATTTCGTGGTGTACCGTACCTATATGCTCGGCGACCTTTCGAGCTGCTGCCAGGTCGGGTGAACCCTCTAGTCCCACCGAAAAAGAGTGGAGTTGTGGCCACCAAGCCGCCTGGGTATCACCAGATTCTATACGCTTTGCAGCAAATTTTTTGGCTAATGCCGAAGTGATGGAAGAGTCCAGCCCTCCTGAAAGCAAAACTCCATAGGGGACATCACTCATCAGTTGGCGGTGAACGGCGTCTGCAAGGGCATCGTGCAACTGCTCGATGCTGGTTGTATTGTCTTTTACGGCTTCATAATCTACCCAATCGCGCTGATACCATTTGACCGGTTGCGCGTCTTTACTAAACCAATAGTGCCCAGGAGGAAAAAGTTCAATCTTGGTACAAACTCCCTCTAGGGCTTTGAGTTCGGAAGCAACGTAAAAAGTCCCTTCGGCATCCCACCCCATATACAAGGGAATGATTCCCATATGATCGCGAGCGATGAGGTAAGCTTGTTGATCGACATCATACAAAGCAAAAGCAAAAATACCGTTGAGATCGTCGAGAAAGTCAACACCTTTTTCTCGATACAATGCCAATAAGACCTCACAATCCGATTGGGTCTGAAAGTCATATGCTTGAGTAAGTCCTTTACGAAGGGTCTGGTGATTGTAGATTTCACCATTGGCTGCTAAAATTAATTTTCGGTCGGCACTGTATAAAGGCTGCTGCCCTGAAGTTGGATCGACTATGGCCAGTCTTTCATGGGCCATCACCGTATGTTCATCCATATAAATTCCACTCCAGTCCGGGCCACGATGCCGAATTTTTTTGGACATTTCAAGCAACTGCGGACGCAGTTGTTCACTAGAGGTTTTGACGTCAAAGGCACAAACAATACCACACATAATTTATTTTTTTTGGCTAAAATAAATATATGCG
>RFYP01000257.1 GCA_009921175.1 Flavobacteriia bacterium
CGATATTACCCAATTCGGCAGCGGCCAGGGTAAGGTAATCCAACGCAAGGGCCAGTGGCTGTCCGTGGAAATTACCCCCCGAAAGTGCTTGGTCGTCTCCCACTATAACAGGGTTATCGGTCACGGCATTTAACTCGATATGCACCAGTTCATGGAGGTGCATCCAAGCGTTACGCGTGGCTCCGTGCACTTGTGGGACACAGCGAATCGAATAGGGATCTTGAATACGGTCGCAATCGGCATGCGCCGCTAAATTTTTGGAATCTTTAAGTAAAGTCCGCATCCGTTGGGCCACCTCTTGGGTGCCTGCAAAAGGCCGTAAAGCATGAAGAGCTGCAGCATAAGGTGTGGCACTTCCCTGAAAACCCTCTAGGGTCATCGCTGCGGTAACATCGGCTAGATCCATCAGGTAAGAGAGTTTATCCAAAGCGACCAAAGCGTGTGCAAGAATAAACTGGGTGCCGTTAATCAAGGCCAAACCCTCTTTGGGCTGAAGGGTCAGTGGAGTGAGGTTATGCTGTTCTAAAACCGAGACTGCAGAAACGGTCTCTGCACCCTGCCAAAACTCCCCTTCCCCGATTAGGGGTATAAAAAGATGAGCCAAAGGGGCCAAGTCACCCGATGCGCCCACCGAGCCTTGCTCTGGCACCACAGGGATAAGGTCGTTTTTAAAAAAATAAATCAGACGTTCTAAGACCGCCAAACTGATTCCCGAATAGCCTTGGGCTAGAGCATGGATTTTTAGAAGCAACATGATTTTGGACAGCTTTTTGGCTACTGGATTGCCTACCCCCACGGCATGTGAAAGCAAAAGATTTCGTTGAAGTTGTGCTGTATCTTGAACGGCAATTTTGGTTTGACATAGCGGGCCAAAACCTGTATTTATTCCATAAATAGCCTTGCTGTCTTGGGCCATTTTACGTGCACGATGATGGCTTTTTTCGATTTTATCGATGACTGCGCCCGACAAGGCCAAACGGGAGGGCGTTTGAAGTATTTCGTGAAATTCTTCGATCTTTAAAGCGGGGATGCCTATTTTTGACATGCTGGTATTTTGATTAAATGTACCAACATTTTTTG
>RFYP01000258.1 GCA_009921175.1 Flavobacteriia bacterium
GTGGGTAATATAAATGGCCTTACCATAGCCACTGGTGCTCACCAAAATTCGGCTTATATAGCCATCCCAAACCCCATAGACACCAAGTCCTTGACGGCCCTTCGTTTTGATGTCCAAGCCCGCATGAAAATGACTGGAACGTAGCTCGGCAAAGGTCCCCGATAGGGCAATGGGAATTTTTAGGGGAGGACTAATGGGGGCTTCATACAACTGTCCATGCAAGAGCTGAAAACCCATCAACACCAAGAAAAATAATTTGCGATACTTGAGGCTGGCCATACTTTTATTTTCAATGTCTAAGGTACTATTTAAATTCATGAAATAAAACCTCCAGCCATCGACGATCCAAACCAGGTGTTAAAGTTTTTAAAAACTGTTTTACCGAAGTGGTTAAAACTGCGGCTTATTTCCTAAATTTGTTTAAGTAAGTTGAAATCACTCTATGCGTGTCATCGACTCAAACATCGCCCTTTTGGAGCAAAAACTTGTTGTATTGCTCAATAAGTTAAAGGATAATCATCTTGTAATCAGTAGATTAGAAGAACAGGTTTCGGATTATGAAAATCGTTTAGAAGCCTTAACCTCCAAACACGAGGCGCTTAAAGTCGAGAACAACGCTTTACAAGTGGCCAACAGCTTACTCGGCAGTAACGAAAGTAAAGCCACCACAAAACGAAAGTTAAGTGCATTGATTAATGATGTAGATGCTTGCATCCAACACATCGAATCACTAGAATAAAGATGGGTGAACCCCTTAAAATAAAATTGACCATAGCCGGGAGAGTGTATCCCCTGACCATAGCGCCAGAACAGGAGCAATCGCTCCGGCAAGCGGCCAAAAAGATTGACGCAACCATCCAAAAACTAGAACAAAACTACGCCGTGAGAGACAAGCAAGATGTCTTGGCGATGTGCACGCTTCAATTTGCAGCACAGCTCGAAGCACAGAAAGAGGCTCCGAGTGATGACCACGCTGCCATTGAAAAGCTTAAGGATCTGATCGATCTGATCGACGTTCATATGGTGACTTACTAAGTTCTTTAAAAGCAAATACAACACTGCCTGTATTAGTTGACATTT
>RFYP01000259.1 GCA_009921175.1 Flavobacteriia bacterium
CAGTGGGGATTAACCCTAGAAAAAAATGCCATCAAGGTCGATAATAGCCTCGATTACCAAACCAACATTCCAGGGATTTATGCCATTGGAGATGTCAATACCTATCCCGGGAAACTCAAATTGATTCTCTGCGGATTTCATGAGGCTACCCTGATGTGTCAAAGTGCTTTTCAACGTATTTATCCCAACAAGCGAAATATTCTAAAATACACGACTGTAAGTGGGGTAGAGGGCTTTGACGGTTCGAAAAAAGAAGCTCCAAAATCGATCATTAAAAAAATTCAGTGATGGACAACGAAATCACCTTCGAAGTCATCGATCGCGAGGGCCAAGTGCATCAAATTCAAGGACCTACGGATATGTCCTTTAGTTTGATGGAAATTTGTCGTGCTTCTGACTTGCCCATCGAAGGTACCTGTGGCGGAATGGCTCTATGTGCTTCTTGTCATTGCTACATCAATTCGGATCACGCTTTACCGCCCAAAGGCCCCGACGAAGAGGCTATGCTTTCTGAAGCACTGCACGTCAAAGAAAACAGCAGACTTACTTGCCAAATACCGCTTACTCAAGCGTTGGATGGTCTCTCCATTACTATCGCACCCGAGTCCTAAGCATTTTACGAAAATGATTTCGTTCCCTTTTTGAGGGATACTTAAACCCTTCAAAGGACTAAAAAACACCTTTTTAGTATTTTCATTTTTGGAAGTAAAGCATGAAACCAATCGCCGCAATATTTGATTTGGATGGGGTCATCGTGGACACAGCGCAATTTCATTTCCAGGCTTGGAAAAAAATTGCTGCTACTCTTGGACATGAATTGACCCATGCGCAAAATGAACAACTTAAAGGGGTTAGCCGGGTTGATTCATTGGAAAAAATCTTACATTGGAGCGGCGCTACGCTAACCATGAACCAATTTGATTCCCTTTTAGTCCGTAAAAATGAGGATTACCTCAAGCTTATTGAGGCATTGTCTCCCAAAGATGCCCTGCCGGGAGTGGCCCGTTGTATGACGATACTCCAAGAGGCAGGTATAAAAATTGCCTTGGGTTCGGCCAGTAAAAATGCACGCAAAATTTT
>RFYP01000260.1 GCA_009921175.1 Flavobacteriia bacterium
CTAGTCCAGGAGATGCAATTACAGTAGGGGTTAGTACACATACGTATGATATAGCCGGAAATGCTGTTGTAGCTCTTCAGGTAACTGACACTACAGAGTTTTCAAACATTCCTCCTTATATCGTTTCTTTGATGTTGAGCTCAGACAATAGTATGGTGGAGGTACTATTTAGCGAACCGGTTTATGCCACTGCTAGTGCCACTACCTCACTGAGCATTGCATCTTTTAATTTGGGTATTATAGGAGCTAGAACAGGTATGTCCACTCCAACAATAACCTCTATTACTAGTGTGTCAAGTAAACTGTATCAATTAGCACTTTCTTACACTGTTACTCCCAGTGGATTAGAGCAGTTAACATTCAATACAGAAGGAGCATCAATTTACGATGTACAAGGAGCATCACTGATAGGTGAGCGAAGAATATGCGAGCTAATAGATTGTAGTGCAATTTCTTATAGCGTTCAATTAAATGATCAATTGGGTCCAACCATCACAGCAAACCTATTAGATGATTCAAACAACTTCATTGACTTGGCCTTTAGTGAGGGTGTTTATGGACAAGTTTCACCTAGTACCGCCATCAGTTCTGACTCATTTGTATTGACTCAGCTAAGTGGAGAAACAGTAACAGCGACTATCACTGATATTGGGGCTACAAATGTTGTAGCAACTGCGCTTAGTCCTGGAGCAACAGAGGCACGCGTCTATCTGTCCTTTAGCGATAATTTAGTGGGTGGTGAAATCTTTAGTATAGATTTAGCAAATACAGCTACTGTAGTCGATCAAGCTGGTAATGCTATGACTGTTAGTCAAACCAATAATACCTTTACACTAAATCAACCCGTTTCAGGTCCCCCCTCTCCAATCAATTCTACAATTGTATTGGCCCCCAATAATTTTATTGCGGATTCTGAAAAGGTAACCTATATTACCATTAATGCCATAGACTCATTAGGTCAGTCCTTTACGCAAGGGGGTTATGACATCAAGGTTCAAACTAGTTTAGAACAGGAGATTGATGCTACTGACAACGGAGATGGTTCATACTACATTATCTATACTCCAGAAAGACTGCCG
>RFYP01000027.1 GCA_009921175.1 Flavobacteriia bacterium
TCATATTGACCGGTGCAATGATTCCCTATGCGTTTGGGAGTTCCTCAGATGGGTTTTTTAACCTGGGTTGTGCCTTGTCATTTGTTCAATGCAAGCCCCAGGGCGTTTATGTCAGCATGAATGGTCAGTGTTTTGATTTCGACAATGTGGTCAAAAACAAAGACCAGGGCTTTTTCCAAACCCTACACTAATCTAAAAACCGGTTTTTTATCTCAGGGGCGGGTAGGGGACAGTCAGTATAGGGTTTCCAATACCGGTAACGGTTTTGGGCAATCCATCGGTATAGAGCATCTGTCAAAATTCTTGGGAGAAAAGAAAAAATCCAAAATAATTTTACCCCGCCATTTAGCCGTTTGACAATCTGAAATACGGCCTCTGAAGCTACCCAAAAAGCATGTTTCGGTTTCCAGAGCAAGAGGGCATCGACGTGTTCGAGTTGACGTTCAGCCACAAACTGCTTACCCAAAGAACCCTGAAGTGAAGCAAAATAAAATTGACCCTTTACATCCCTTTTTATTAAAACACGCACCGCCCAATGACAGAGGGGGCAATGACCGTCGTAAAAGACTATAAATCCGTTTTTAGGGAGGTTGGAAATCATTGTACCGCTTCCAGTTGATCCAAACTGACTTGGGTCGTAAACAAACCATAATTGACGATGGCCTTGTTTTTTTCTATGCTATCGATACTCCCCACCGATTTACTGTCTGTGATTCTGACACGATCACCTACTTTAAGGGGTACTTTGGGCTTAGGGGGCGGTGGGGCTTTTTTGGTCGCTTTTTTTGCTTTTCGGATAGGGGCAATGGCCTGTTTAAGCTCTTCTTGAACTTGTTTTTTGACAGCCCGTTCTTTTTTGGCTACAGCTGCAGTTTTCTTTTTTCGCTTAGCATTTTCAGCCTCTACAAGTTGCAGCAATTGCGCAATAAGCGGTCGCTTTCGCTGGTCCATAAAATACTTTTCAGCCGCATCGTTGACCTTATTACCCAGGACTATCATCCGCTGATTGTGGTCATACATCTCCTGGTAACTGCTGAGCTTCTTTTTGACCTTTTCGTTTAAGACTTCTAATTTTTCAGAAGCCTGTTGGGCTTTGGTGGCCTCTTCTTGTAGACTGCGTCCGGATTCAGCCATGCGTTTACGCTCTTTTTGCAATTTGGCAATGGTAGCGTCAAAACGCACCTTGCCCCGTTCAATTTTCTTTTTGGCACGGTTAATCAACCCAAAGGGCAATCCGTTCTTTTGAGCTACTTCAAAAGTAAATGAACTCCCGGCTTCCCCCATAATCAATTTAAATACAGGCTCTAAGGTTTTGGGATCAAATTGCATATTGGCGTTGACCATGGCGGTTTGCTCATCGGCCAAGGCTTTGAGGTTGGCATAGTGCGTGGTGATGATGCCATAGGCCCCACGTTCATAAAAATCTTCTAAAATGGTTTCGGCCAAAGCACCCCCCAATTCGGGGTCGGAACCCGTTCCAAATTCATCGATCAAAAACAAGGTTTGCGCATTGCATTTTTTTAAAAAGGTTTTCATGTTTTTTAAGCGGTAAGAGTAGGTGCTTAAATGGTTTTCAATCGATTGATTATCCCCAATATCGGTGAGTATGCGTTCAAAAAAAGTGACGGTACTCCGCTCATGCACGGGAATCAATATACCGCTTTGTACCATCAACTGGAGTAGGCCAACGGTTTTTAGCGTAATGCTTTTTCCTCCTGCATTGGGCCCAGAAATCACCACGATACGCCGTTCTTGATCCAGGTTGATGTCTTGGGGATGGGTGACCTTTTTTTCTTTTAGGTGCGATTGTAAAAGCAGGGGGTGATAGGCTTTTAGGAGTTCCATTTGATGGTCATCCGTCCATTTAGGCATACAGGCGTTGATGGCCTGTGCATATTTGGACTTGGCATAGACCGTATCCAATTGCACTAAAAAATCTTGCGCGTCCGAAAGCAAAGACAAGAAAGGCCGCAATTGGTCGGTCAGTTGCCGCAATATTTTTTGAATTTCTTCCCCTTCTTCAAAAAGTAAATTTTGCAATTCATGCGAAAACTGAAAGGTGGTTTCGGGCTCAATAAATACGATGCTCCCCGTTTTGGAACTGCCCATAATCCCCCCTTTGACCTTGCGGCGATGCATTGCTTTGACAGCCAATACCCGGCGGTTGTCGATAACCGATTCACGAATATCGTCCAGGTACTCCTGGCTATGGTAGTGGGCCAAGGCCTTGTTAAAACTGCTTCCAATTTTGCCACGGACGGTTTGTATCGACTTTCGTATCTGGTATAAATCCTCACTGGCATTGTTGCGAATCTCCCCAAAGCGGTCAATCACAGCATCTACAGCGGCTTGAATCTCCTTGTTGACGTACAACTCCCCACTGAGTTGGTGAAGTTGAGGGTAATAGGTTTTAAACTTTTTAAGAAAAACTAATAACGTATTTACAGTTTCATTTAGGGCTGCAATGTTTCGAAACGCCTGAATCTCCAACACACTGTTATCAATTTTTAGCAAGCGTAGCGCTCCGCTAATGTCTTCAAAACCGTGGTTGGGAATTCGGTTTTCGTTGGCAAAAGAGGCGGTGTATTCAGCCACCAAAGACAGTGAATGCTGTGCCTCTTCACGGCTGGGCAATGGGCGTATGGCTTGGCAAGCCGCCTTACCCATCGGTGTTATGGCATAGGGCAAAAGCGCAGCCAACACTTGATCAAATTCCAAATCTTCGCGGGTTTTGCTTGGGATATGGCCCATGTTATTTTTCTTAATTTAGCTATGCAAAAGTAATAAAACATGAACGTAAGCATCCATGCAAGCTGGGAAAAAGCACTACGGGAGACTTTTGCTTCTCCCGAATTTACCGCCTTGACTCGCTTTGTCAAAAAAGTTTATAGCCAAAGCACTTGTTTTCCGCCTGGCCCAAAGATTTTTCAAGCCTTTAACCGCTGTCCTTTTGAACAGGTCAAGGTAGTCCTACTCGGACAAGACCCCTATCATGACGTCGGGCAGGCCCACGGACTATCATTTTCGGTTCCGCCCGGCATTGCTCATCCGCCCTCATTGGTGAATATTTTTAAAGAAATCCAAGCCGACCTTGGACATCCCTATCCCCAAGACGGAGACCTCACTGCCTGGGCCGATCAAGGGGTATTACTGCTCAATGCCACCCTTACTGTACAAGCCCACCAAGCCGGGAGCCATCAGGGCAAAGGCTGGGAAGCTTTTACGGACCGGGTCATCGCTACACTTGCCCAACAGCGCGAACAGCTTGTTTTTCTACTCTGGGGAAATTATGCCAAAAAGAAAGCCCGATGGATCGACCGAGACAAGCATTTGATACTCACTGCAGGACATCCTTCACCGCTCAGTGCCAACCGGGGACTGTGGTTTGGGAATCGCCATTTTAGCCAGTGTAATCAATATTTAAGCGCAGTAGGGAAAAAACCTATAGACTGGGCATTACCCGCCTAAAGGCCAGCACATACGTCCAATATCCGATGAATCATTTCATCCACGACCTGGTTGGGATCTGCAACAAAGTCTCCCGTGGCCCGGTTGGCCAAAATAGCATTTACCGAAAGGGCTTGGTGCCCCATCATCGATGCTAGGGCATATATACCGGCGGTTTCCATGTCAAAATTGGTAAACCGAACCCCTTCGGCCTTAAAGGCTTGCAATTGGGAAATCCATTGTGGATAGGCAATTGGTATTCTGGCCTGCCGACCCTGTGGTCCGTAAAAGCCGGGATGGGTAACCGTAATGCCCTTGTCAAAGCTTTCGCTTTTAAAAACGTTAAATAGGTAAGGAGCCGCTGCAGCTGTATAAGGGACAACCGTTGGAAAATGTTTTTTAAAATATTCCTGAACAGCCATTTCCCAAGGCAGTTTCTGCGTGCTTTGGGGATAAAACGCTCCCAAGGCATCGACACCCACGGCTGCCGTGGCCAGTAAAAGACTCCCCAAAGGAATATCGGCTTGGATAGCCCCAGAAGTCCCCAAGCGAATGAATTGAAGTTGGGTATGTTCGGCTTTGGGTGTACGTGCTTCAAGGTCGATATTAAAAAGCGCATCAATTTCATTAAAGACAATGTCGATATTGTCTGTTCCCATCCCGGTAGAAATCACCGACAGACGCTGTCCCTTATAAGTGCCGGTACAGCTTCTAATCTCTCTTTTTTGGGTTTTAAACTCCAGGTGGTCAAACTGTACTGCAACCTGACTTACCCGGTCGGGATCACCCACCGTCAGTATTGTTTTGGCCAACTGGCCGGGCAGTAAACCTAGATGATAGACCGAACCGTCGGTATTTAAAATCAGATCTGCTTCACTATATTCCATCTTATCCCCCCACACGTTTTACCCGATGTCCCATATCTTCGAGCAACTCGATTATGCGTTCACGGTGATTTCCTTGAATCAACAAGGTATTGTCTTTGATGGTTCCGCCAACTTTAAGCGCATTTTTAAGCGCTTTGCCCAGGTCTTTTAGTTCGGTTTTATCCCCTTCAAAACCCTTGATTAGGGTGACGACTTTACCCGCGCGACCTTTGCTGCTATAATGAGCTTCGAGCGTTTGCTTTTTGACCGTAGGAAGAGGAGTAGGGATGTCAATGGGGTCGGGTGCCAAGTCATCGAATTGGAGTTGGCCCAGGGCCTCAAAACTGGATAATTTTTTTTCTTTCATTATTCAGCATAAAAATACAAAAATCACCTAGCATTTTCTATTTTTACTCGATATCTAAGGATGCAGTACAACCGTAAAAAAACCGATGATGCCACGCTTATCGATTTGTATAAGCGCTTGCTTTTTCCCCGTATGATCGAGGAAAAGATGTTGTTGTTATTGCGACAGGGGCAAATTTCAAAATGGTTTAGCGGTATCGGTCAGGAGGCCATTTCGGTCGGAGTAACTGCCGTGCTTCATACCGACGAATACATCTTGCCCATGCACCGCAATTTGGGAGTTTTTACCGGTCGTTCGGTGCCCCTGGTTCGGCTTTTTGCGCAATGGCAAGGCAAGGCCGCCGGTTTTACCAAAGGCCGTGATCGCAGCTTCCATTTTGGTAGTCAAACCCACCATATAGTGGGAATGATTTCGCATTTGGGTCCCCAACTGGGGATTGCCTGTGGTATTGGGCTAGATGCTAAAATAAGTCAAAAACAAGCTGTGTGTGCAGTATTTACTGGAGAAGGAGGAACCAGCGAAGGTGAATTTCACGAAGCCTTAAATGTCGCTTCGGTTTGGGACTTACCGGTATTGTTTTGTGTCGAAAACAACGGCTATGGCCTATCGACCCCGAGTGCAGAACAATTTAAAGTCGATCTACTCGCCAAACGTGGCGAGGGTTATGCCATGGAAAGTCATACCCTCGACGGAAATAATATCTTAGAGGTTTACCATAAAATCGGAGCCTTGGTCGCTAGTATGCGAAAGAACCCTCGCCCGGTTTTGGTGGTATTCAATACCTTTCGTATGCGGGGCCACGAAGAAGCTAGTGGGGTGTCGTATGTCCCCAAACCCTTATTAGAAGAATGGGGAGAAAAAGACCCGGTGGAGCAATTCGAAAGTTATTTGCTTGCACAAAAGGTCATCACCCCCCAATCAGTAGATGAAATCAAAAAATCATTGGCGAATGAGATTCAAGAAGCCTGGGAGTTTGTCAAAGGCGAACAAGCGATTGAATTCAATGAAAGTAATGAGTTAAATGATGTATATCAATATGCTGATATTAAGTATATTAATCCCCAAGAAAAAACGAATGAATTACGGTTTGTCGATGCCGTAAAAGAGGGACTATACCAAGGGATGGAACGCCATAAATCGCTGGTATTGATGGGCCAGGATATCGCCGACTATGGCGGGGTTTTTAAGGTTACCGAAGGCTTTGTCGAGGCGTTTGGAAAAGAACGGGTGCGCAATACCCCTTTGTGTGAATCGGCCATCGTTTCAGCGGCTTATGGGCTGTCAGTAGCCGGTCGCAAGGCCATGGTCGAAATGCAGTTTGCCGATTTTGTGTCGACCGGATTTACCCCGATTGTCAACCTATTGGCCAAATCGCATTACCGCTGGGGACAAAAAGCCGATGTTGTTGTGCGTATGCCCTGTGGAGGAACGGTGGGTGCCGGACCCTTTCATTCCCAATCCAACGAAGCCTGGTTTACTACCGTGCCCGGACTTAAGGTTGTTTATCCGTCCTTTCCATATGAAGCTAAGGGGCTTTTGCTCACCGCCTTTGAAGATCCCAACCCGGTGTTGTTTTTTGAACACAAAAAATTATACCGATCGGTGAGTGGTCCGGTTCCCGAGGTACCCTATCACTTAGCTTTTGGGCAAGCCAGCTATCGGGCTGAAGGGGAGAAGCTTGTGGTAATCACCTATGGCCTTGGCGTACATTGGGCATTGTCGGCTCTAGCGGAGTTCCCGGCCAATACCTTTAGTATTTTAGACCTCAATACGTTGGTTCCCTGGGACCGAGAAACGGTTTTTGCTGCAGTACGTAAACACAACAAAGTTTTATTACTTCAAGAAGATAGCCTAACCGGTGGGTTTATGGGGGAAGTGGCTGCAACCATTTCCGAGCATTGTTTTGAAGCCTTGGATGCCCCAGTAAAACGCTTAGGGGCCATGGATACACCCATTCCTTTTGCTGAAGAACTCGAAGCGGGCTATATGCCCGAAAAACGCCTTAAAGCAGCGATAAAGGCGTTGCTGGAGTATTAATTGTCTCTTTTTTCAAAATCCTCCCGGTCGCGCTCCTGCAAACGGTTGACCAAGACAACAATCAATAGGACTGCAGCGCCAAACAAGATTAACTTTTCAAGCATCCTGATTTATTTAACCGTTACTGCTGTGCCATAGGCCAAGATTTCAGAGCACCCTTGCATGACCATAGAGGTGGTGAGTCGCACATTAACAATCGCATTGGCCCCCATTTTTTGGGCATCTTCAACCATTCTTTGCATGGCCTGTTCACGGGAATCGGCTTGTAACTTAGTGTATTCGCTGATTTCTCCACCTACAATATTTTTAAGCCCGGCAAATAGGTCTTGACCCACATTGCGGGCACGTACGGTGCTCCCACGGGCGATACCGTGTACTTCGGTGATGGCTTGGTTGGGAACGGTGGGTGTGGTTACTAGTAGCATATTGAACGTTTTTTGTTAGTGAATTGAAAGCGAGGCAAAGGGTGCCCTTGCGATTTGGGGAAATAATTTAAGTGCGTTTTGGTAATAGATTTTTTGAAGAATCGAGTCGGGGAGGTCTAGTCCGTACATCCGCCAATGGGCATGTCTTTTTCGGTAATAGGGGAAATATTCATCGGCCGTCTCCAACACCCTAAAATAGGTGTAGTATTCTTCGGGTTTATAGCTGTCTTTTCCAAAAAGCACCCGGTCGCCATAAGCGATCAAAAACTGACGAGCACGACGGGGTTGGCGCCCCAATTCGGCCAAAACCGCGCCAATTTCGGTCATCACGTTGGGGTAGCGGTCCAAATGGGTACTTAAGCGATCCAGATCACCACCCATCCAACCCAAATGGGCGTTGATAAAGGTCGTATTAGGATGCTTTTCAAAGACCCGATGCTGTTCGGCCAAAATTTCTTCAAAAGAGGGGTTGGTGGCCGGATCACGGTAACGCCCGGGTTTTTGACGAAGTTCGAGCCAGCGTTCGTTATAGCGGTCTTTGGGTGCCCAAAAGGAGGCGGGTTCGCCCGAATGAATCAGCACGGGGATCCCTTGCACACCACAGGCATTCCAAATGGGGTCCAAACGGGGATCGTCAATGGCTATGCGTTGACCGTTTTGGTCCCTATCGGTCAACCCGAGGGATTTATAAACTTTTAACCCCATAACCCCTTGTTGAACGGCCGCTTCGATTAGGGCTACATTTTGGGAACCAAAATCGGGTTCGTCAATCTTTTCGAAATCGATATTGAGAAATAAACCAAAGCGATCCGGGGCATTTTCACGAACATTTTTAAGGGATTGCTCCAGATAGAGGCCACGAAAACCACTGAGGTTTACCATAAAGGCCATGTTGAGGCTGTCCATCTCGGCGACCAGGCTTGACAGGTCTTTTAGCGGCATATCAAACTGGTGATTGTGGACATCCACAAAAGGGTATTTGGCCCGTGTTAAGGGGGTTTCGGGGACCACCAGGGTCGATTTGGGAGTGTAGTCCTCAATGTCCATCAGGTTGTTTTTGCGTTGCAAAAAATCGATGGCAAAATAGGCTATAGCGGTCACCAGCCCAATAAATAAAAGGGCTTTTAAGAGGTTTTTAAAACCAAACCACGCCTTTTTCATTTTATTGAATCGGAATCAAAATGCTAGTGGTATCCCAAACCATTTGCAGGGCCAAACCTGCAGAATCATTCACAAAATCAATGGTAAACTGCTCGGTGACTGTGGGTCGTTGTTCGGTTTGAATGTTAAGGCGCATAATGTCGTTGGCGTAGTCGGGCGGATTGTAACCAAAAGCACCAGCTTCGGAATTAAAAGCTACCACCCAATGATCGGCATAGGGGATGGCATAGACCCGGTAACGGCCCGCCTGAAGCATCCGACCACCCACTGCAATATCGCCCTGAGTTTCAAAGGTTGTGGCAAAATTAGCACCCAAACGCCAATATTCGCCGTAGGGCACCAAAGCACCGTCTGCTTTTTCACCAAAAATCAAACGCTCTTTTTTATAAGGACGGTAATAAATCACTTCGAGTGAGTTACCGTTTTTATCAAATTCGGCTTTGCCCTTAGGGCTTTTAGGGTTGATAAAAATACTGTAGGTCAAATAGCCTGCCACTACAAACAGCAGTATCAGCAGCGCAAAAACGATTTTTTTTAGCATGTCTCTTTTTTTTCAAAGGTACTAAATCTTAACGGTCGCCCGAAAATCTTTATTTTAAAATAAGGGAGGTGGTCTAATTTTTTATATTTAACATAATATTAATTATAATGAGACATGGGTGAGCATAATGTATTGATATTTAATACATTATACAATACATAATGAAACAAGCACTAAGGAATCGGTTCGCCCCTCTATAACTTTAAGGCGATACGAAAACGTACCAAAAGCGCTGTAGACCCTAAAATCAAAAAAGAAAAAACAGCAGCCTTCAGCAAGCCTAGCCAGCCCACACTCCACGGACTGGGCCAATAGACAGTATTGGTCAGTACCATAATTTGGTACACCGCATACGGCAACACATAACACGTTAATGTATAACGACCTGCGATATAAAACGGACGCGCCCATCTGGACCATTTAAACAGGTCCACCAAAATATAGAGCACCCAAAAACTCAACACGCTCCACCCCAAGGAAACCAAGGTCCAAGAAGGGGTTGCACGAATCTTTGAAAATCCACCCCAATACGGCCGCAAGGCATACCCATAGACCATGACCAAAAGAACAATCAGCAGAAGGCTGAGTAAAATCTTTTTTTCTTGACCCTTAAAATACGTCAACAACGCACTGATCACCATACCGCCCGCAACTAGCGTATAATTGGACGAACTGACCACCAAGCGGTAGGCCGACGACCCAACGGGCAAAAACTCCTGTATATGCAACAGATGAAAGACCAAAAACACCAAGATGACAGAAAACAAATGGCGTCCTGCAAACAAGTATAGCAAGGCGTTAAAAAAATAGGCCCATCCAATTATGCCCAGTATGCCCCACCAGCGAATCTGAAAATACTCCACGGCCTCGGCATTGCCCGACCGAAAAATTACCGCAAGACCTACCAGCAGCAACCAACCCGTCAATTGCATTAGCCGTTGTTGTAGGGTTCCGACCTTCCCCAAAAATTTAAAATCCAGCCAAATCAAAAAGAGTGCAACCACCATCAAACAGGTCCACAGCGCTTTACCAATGGGCATTAACGCGGGGGATAGATTTTCGTAATTCACCATAAATACTCCCATGACCCATAAAGCAACCGCACGTTGAAGTATATGTAACAAGATGGTACGGTCTGAAAAGCCGTTTTTTCTCCGGGTAGTGACCGCCAGGGGAATTGACAGCCCTACGATAAACAAAAAAGCGGGAAAAATCACGTCCGAAAAGCCGATAAAATCATCGTTTGCCCCAGCATGTTGAAGCGCTTTGGGCACGCCACTTAGCGTCCAAAAATCATTGACAAAAATCATCAAAAACATCGTCAACGCCCGAAAAACATCGATGGATGCGACTCGGCCTAGGGTAGATTGTACAGTCATTACTAATTGGTTTATACCAATATAGACTATTTTTTAACACCTTGTAAGGTTGATCGGAAAAACCACCCCTTCTCCCCTTTTGCTAGGGGGAAAGTCGGCACCTAGGGCCTGTCGGTTAATCGGGTATCGATCAGGTGAAGAATCTGCCAACGGCCGTTTTCCCAGAGGAGTAAAAAGTTGTTGGTTCCCCGGTGGCTAAATTCACCCGCGCGGTAAAACCGGTAAGGCACCCAAACCTGAGCCATCGGAAAGTCGAGCAAGACCGTGGGTTGGTCCAGCTGCTCTTCCCAGGTGGGGGCTGCGGGGCGTTGGGCTACCGCCTGGACAAAATCGGCCACTACCGCGGCCCAAAAACGGTTACTTCCATCGGGCAGAAGCTGCGTGCTATACAAACGAGCCTCCGGATGCCAAGCGGCCGCCAAGGCCGGGCCATCGGCCTGGTGAAAGGCCTCAAAAAAAGCCGTGATCGCCGAGTAGGGATCCGCCCGATCGGTTTGGGCATAACCCAAGGATGTTCCCCATAATAACAAAAGAAAAAAATGGCGTAGCATAGGCTTTGTATTTGTTTGCTTAAAAGATACAACCCCCTAAGGGGATAAAAAAATCCCCTGCGAAACCTAAAAGCAGGGGACTTTCGAAAAGCTCCAAATTTAAAAAGAGCGGTTTAATAAATTTTCAAATTATGAAAAATTCAATTATACCCTAAAGATAACCCTTCCCCTCCCCGGTCCTACTACCATCTATTACCGCATCCCTACCGGGTATTACGTGGGCGGCCAACGTAAATAAGGGCTATTCCAAAAGCGACACCCCGTTAAGGTCGGTGGTTAGCACTTCGGTAAAATAATCCAAAATCGGGCGTAGGGTCACAAAGGCAGCATCGACGGTTTGGATAAAATCGGGGGCCACGACCTGTTCTTCACTCAGGGGCGCCACAAAGAGGTATTGCTTTTTTCGGATCAGGTCAATCGCCGGATGGTCCTTGTCAAAGTTTTTGGGAGCAGTTTTTAGTTCCTCCCCTTGTAGTCCGCCCCAGGTTTTGACAAACTGGGGTTCCTTAAGTAGGGTGCGTAGCGATTCGGCATCGACTTCAAGTTCTTTACGTATTCGAAACAGGTCGTCTTTATGAGGGTCCCAAAAACCAGCAGCCAAAAAACAATCACCGGGTTTAATATGCAAATAATAGCCTCCACGGTAGTGGGGCTTGGTGCGGTGCCAAGTCAATCCAAAATGGGTTTTATAAGGTGTTTTGTCTTTTGAAAAACGCACATCTCGGTAAATCCGAAACAGCTTAAAGCGGTCGATGCTGTTATGGGTATTCATCTGATCTTTAAGGGCTTCTCCCCACTGCTTAACCTGTTGCTCCAGGGCCTTAAATTCGGGTTTATGGGCGTCAAACCATTCCCGGTTATTATGGGCGGCCAGGGCCGTAAAAAAGGAGAACATAGAAGGGGGTAAAACAGGCATTTTTGTTTTTAAGGTACAAAAACAGGCATTTTTGTTTTTAAGGTACAAAAAATTTAGGCATTCCGGGCTTTAAGGACCGCTACCACATCGTCTAGGCGGTGACCCTTGGCCTGGAGTAATATCAGTAAATGAAAGAGCAAATCAGCACTTTCATTTAAGAACAAATCAGAGTTACTATCCTTGGCCTCTATTACCGTTTCCACGGCTTCCTCCCCTACCTTTTGCGCAATTTTATTGATTCCTTGGGCCATCAGGCGGGCCACATAGCT
>RFYP01000261.1 GCA_009921175.1 Flavobacteriia bacterium
CGGTAAATATCCCCGGTTTTGGGCCGGCGTGCCATAGTATCCGCCTCTTGTAGTTCCGGGTTTTTATAATAAGCATTGACCGTTATCAGACTGTTTTTAAAGGCCGAAATACGGTTGCGGATCTGCTTGTATTTATAAATGTCCTTATCGAGCCCCATTTCTTTGATGATGGCTGCGATCAAGCGATCGGCGTCTTGGGTGTCGTAGATGGTAAAGTTGTTGGGAAAACCCAACTTATCGGCTTCAGCACGAAGCAAGCGTGCAAAAACTGAGTGAAAGGTGCCCATCCATAGATTTTTGGCTTCACTCTCCCCCACCAAATCTGCAATACGGGTTTTCATTTCCCGTGCCGCCTTGTTGGTAAAGGTCAAGGCCAAAATCGAAAAGGCATCCACCCCCTGCTGCATGAGGTAGGCAATGCGGTAGGTCAATACCCGGGTTTTGCCCGAACCGGCCCCCGCGATGACCATCAACGGACCGTCCTTATGCAAGACGGGTTGCCGCTGAGCGTCATTGAGTTCGTTTAAATAAGCCTCTTCTGGTGAATTCACGCTCAAAAATACTTATTAATTAAGAGGACGGCTTTAGCGTCGACAAATAATTATAAACACCTTATCTTTAGAAAAATTCAATAAAACATTTTTAATACTAAGACCGTAATTCATTTACACATGAAAAATATTTTTTATCTCCTTATGGCTCTTCCCCTGTTTGCCCAGGGTCAAAAAAAACTTGAGACACAGTACCAGAGCATTGAAGAAAAAGTCATTCAATGGCGACATGATATTCATCAACAGCCCGAACTCTCTAACCGCGAATTCAATACGGCTCAAAAAGTTGCCAATCATCTGCGTTCCTTAGGTATGGAAGTACAAACTGGAGTAGCCCATACAGGGGTCGTTGGGATTTTAAAAGGAAAAAAGCCGGGTAAAGTAGTCGCCCTAAGGGCTGATATGGATGCACTGCCGGTGACCGAACGCAATGCCCTGCCCTACCGCTCACAAGTCGTTTCGGAATACAATGGCCAACAAGTTGGGGTGATGCATGCC
>RFYP01000262.1 GCA_009921175.1 Flavobacteriia bacterium
TACAACACATCTCCTTCGGCATCGGTGGCTTCTGCCTTTAATTCATAGGCCGTTCCTTTGGGGATGGCATAATCTGGTCCGGCATCAACGACTGGGGCTGTATTGTTAATTACACTGGTCGAATAACAGGAGGTATCGTTTACATTATCTAGGATGTTTTTGATGCTCGCCGCGTGAAAATAAGGGTCGCCGTGCAACTGGACATTGTTAGAACCCGTAATACCGGCATAGCCCATAATTGAGGTTCCACTCCCCGGCTCGACATTAGTGCCATACCCTTCATTGTTATGCGAAAAGGTATGGGTAGCACCAAATTGATGCCCCAATTCATGCGCGACATAATCAAGATCAAAATAGTCACTCATATAAGGGCCTGAAGAAGAAGTAAACGAATGAATACTATACCCCTGCCCCTTTTGATTATCATCACATACACAGCCAATACAACCAGCATCACCGCTCGACTCCGACGCATAATCAAACAAATGACCAACGTCGTAATTGGCTTCACCGATGTACTCCGTTAGGGTGCTTTGTGTTTCTGCATTGAGGTTGGTATTAAACGGGTCTGTTGTAGGGTCTTCAAACAAAATCGATTCTCCAGACACCAATTCTAAATGGATTCCTAAATCCACTTCAAACACCTCGTTCACCCGATTCAAGGTATTGACCACGGCAGCCAGGGCATCTGCTGTTGCCGTTCCGTTAGTATCATCGCCATCATTCCAAAACTGGGTATATTCCCCCGTAGTAGTTACTGCTATACGAAAGGTTTTAAGCCCATCATTGAGCGAAGAGCTTTTGGCAGTTCGCGCTGCTTGAACATCACTTTTTAAGGCCTTGCGCACAAGGGTTTTACAACGAAATATTTCAGAAGAAGATGCCTGTCTTTTATAGGCCCAGTGGAGGCCGTTGGTTTGTTTTTGGGGTTGAATAAAAAAATGTTCATGATTGGGCAAATGCAGCCATGCACTCACCCCCAAGGGAGTAATGGTGATACGTGCCGTGACATCTTCACGGGTTTGACTTTGGCC
>RFYP01000263.1 GCA_009921175.1 Flavobacteriia bacterium
CGATACAAGCCTTGTTTATAGGACTTTTGACCACCCAAGCGGTACAGGCCCAAAAAGATGCCTCAGCCATCCTCCAACTCGATAGCACTACTCAGGGTTTACTCCCTCCACGGATGACCGCTGCCCAACGCGATGCGATTGCCACTCCGGCAAAAGGTTTAATGATATTTAACACCAGTACTGATAAAATAGATTTTTTTGATGGAACCTCCTGGGTAGTCATCACTGCTTCTACAGACGCAGTGCCCACCGGAACTGTAGATGTCTTTGCCGGATCAACTGCTCCGACTGGCTATCTCCTTTGTGACGGCAGTGTGATTAGCCGAACAACCTATGCAGATTTGTTTTCGGTCATTGGCACTACTTATGGTACTGGAGATGGAAGTACCACATTTAAATTACCCGACTTACGGGGAGAGTTTATAAGAGGTGTTGATAGAGGTAGGGGTGTTGATTCTGGACGAGCACTGGGAAGTTTTCAAAATGATGCTTTTAAAAGCCATAATCATAGGGTCAATTATAGATACAATACCGTCCGTGAGAACGCGTATAATCAAAACACTAATAATTATCTTCTTCATAACGCAGGTGGCACATCAAATTACACATCACAAAATTCAGGGGGAACTGAAACTAGACCACGAAATATAGCTTTGAACTATATCATAAAATATTAGCGGTAGCGAGCTAAATGGCTGTAGTGGGGCGCTTAACGGCTAACGAGGACACTGAGCTCGTCGAAGTGTCATCTCGGCGGTTCGGCAAGCTCACCGTCCGAGGCTCAACGACCAGACATGTTACTTAGCCTAATCCCCCAATGCGGGCATTTTAAAGCGTTCAATGATGGCCGGGTGGTGTTGTTCTTCCATGATTTGTTGGATTTGTGCTACAATCTCCGGGTGTTTTTCGGCCACATCTTTGGTCTCCTGGGGGTCGTCTTCCAAATGGTAGAGTTCTATGGTCAGGTTGTTTTCTTTTAAAATGTTTTTACGTATCCCTTTCCAGGGGCCCATTCGTACGGCTTG
>RFYP01000264.1 GCA_009921175.1 Flavobacteriia bacterium
ATATATCTGTTTGGCAATTGGCCAATAAAACACCCGCGATACCACTGCCGGCAGCCGTACGGAGTAAGGCGCCTAAGTTTCCCGGTTTTTCAATGCCCTCGGCCAACAAATACAGCCCTTGGGTGTCCCAACTCAACTGGCCTAGGTCATGGGTTTTGGCTTTAACCACTCCTATCACCTTTTCACTGCCTGAGCGAAGGCTTATTTTATCGAATAAACGGTCTTTGAGGTAAACCTTTTCTGAGTTAGAGGCGATGAGTTCGGCGGGTAGCTCGTTTTCGGCTTGGGCCTGGTGGAGCAAGAGCTGGGTAATGGTATAGCCATTGACCACAGCCCGTAGCAATTCACGCTCACCTTCGACCACAAAAAGCCCTTCTTTTTTTCTAGTCCGGGATTTTTGTTGCAAACGAAGGATGCGTTTGACAAGTGGGTTTTGTTCGCTGGTGAGTATGTCCACGGTTTAAAGTAAAGAAAAACCCATGCCTGGGCATGGGTTATCCTATTTATTTTATTGTTGGCTATACTTCTCTGAGTAGCGTTTCCACAATTTGGTGTGATGGGTTTCTAAACTCAGATTTCGTCCTTGTATAAAAGCATGTTCGACTATGTTGGTTCGCATGTCAAGGGCGTCACCGACCGAGACAAACAAAGTAGCATCTTTTCCGACAGCTAGGGTACCCATTTGGTCGTAAACCCCCAAAATTTTGGCGGCAGCTCCGGTAATCATTTCAACGGCTTTTTCGCGTGGGACACCATAGGCCGCAAAGCTACCGGCATAGAAAGGAAGATTACGGGTGTACATACGCTCCATTCTACCACTTACATCGACACTGACGACCAATCCGGCCTCGATCAATGTTGCTGCAGTTCTAAAAGTACCTTTAGGGTCTTCGTCTTCACTTTCGGGGAGTCGGTGGGGACGTGAAAGGATGACTGCTATATTGTTTTCTTTGAGAAAATCAACCACTGCTGTACTTTCATGACCACCGACCAAAACGATTTTGGAAAGCCCATAGCTTT
>RFYP01000265.1 GCA_009921175.1 Flavobacteriia bacterium
TTTACTTTCCAACACCTCAGCATTAAGGGCTACACCGGGGGTAACCAATTCGGTCACCCCTCTTTTTACAATTTTTTTGGTCAGCTTAGGGTCTTCTAACTGGTCGCAAATCGCCACCCTACAACCGGCCCGCACCAGCTTGGGCAGATAGGTGTCCAAAGCATGATGCGGAAATCCCGCCAACTCGGTTTCACTCACACTGCCCGAACCGCGTTTGGTCAATATAATACCCAGTATTCCTGCCGCTTTTACGGCATCGGCCCCAAAAGTTTCGTAAAAATCGCCCACACGAAACAACAACAAGGCATCGGGATATTTTCCTTTGATCTGGTTGTATTGTTTCATTAAGGGGGTTACTTTGGTCGCCTTGGCCACGTCATTCGAATTTATGCTAATGTAAGGATTCGATCGCATTATTGCCCTATCAGAAGGCAGTCTCTACCAAAGAATTCCTTTATTTTTGTGGGATGCGAAAATTAAAAAATGAAGAGCTTAATCGCAAATCGATTGCTGCTTTTAAAGCGGCTTCCAAACAGCCCCTTACGGTTATTTTGGACAATGTACGTAGCCTAAACAACATCGGGTCGGTCTTTCGAAGCGCAGACGCTTTTCTGATTGAAAAAATTTACCTCTGTGGAATTACCGCTACGCCCCCCCACAAGGACATTCAAAAAACTGCCTTGGGGGCGACCGAAGCCGTCAATTGGGCCTACGAAAAGGATACTTTGTCTTTAGTTAAGCGACTGCAAAAAGAGGGCGTGGCCGTTTTGGCCATCGAACAGGCCGAAGGTGCGCAATCGCTTTTGGATTTTTTTCCCGAAAAAAACAAACCCTATGCGCTGGTGTTTGGTCATGAAGTCACAGGGGTAGATCAAGCAGTGGTTAGTCAAGTTGATGGGGTACTCGAAATTCCTCAAGAAGGCACCAAACACTCGTTGAATATTGCGGTGAGTGCCGGGCTGGTACTATGGGACTTTTACCAAAAAATTAAGCGCGGATAAGTTGTTCTACAATCTGCTG
>RFYP01000266.1 GCA_009921175.1 Flavobacteriia bacterium
ATGCGACCCGCGCGGTTTCCGGTGATTGGGAAGAAAACGGAAAGATCACCGCTGATCGGCAAAGAGGCGGAATGAAACCGGAGACCCCAACCCGCGATGTCGAATAACGGTTCCAAACCCGTGCCAGATGACATGAAACCTCAGACATCTGGTAAAAACATTATGATGCGCATTGGGCTGGCCCTTGTCATCGGCGTGGTGTCAGGTTGGTTATTCACCTGCGCCGCCATGCCGCTTCCTTGGATGCTTGGCCCGATGTTCGGCAATATTCTAGCCACATTTGCCGGCCTGCCGGTAATCGGCCCAAAACGACTTCGCCCGTTTGTTGCGGTTGTGATTGGCGTGATGCTTGGATCAAGTTTCACGCCGGCTTTTTTTGGCCATCTTGAAACCTGGTCACTGTCACTGGTTTTTATGGGATTATATCTGTTTTTGGCCGGGGCTATCGTCGTTCCCTATTACCGTTATGTCGCCGGTTTTGATTTACCAACACCATCGTAGACTACCGGGACACCTTTGCCATCAGTAATTTCCAAAACTTTTTTAGCAAAGTTTTCTTTATTATAGTTGATTACGTGATCGTAACCATTTTCTTTTGCTATATTTACTTTTTCATCTGAACCAACTGTACCTATAACAGTACAACCTAAACTTTTTGCCCATTGTCCAAAAATTTGACCAACACCACCAGCTGCTGCATGAAATAAAATTGTTTCTCCAGATTTAACTGGATAAGTTTTATGCAAAAGATAAAAAGTTGTTAAACCTTTTGTCATCAAAGTTGCTGCGATTTCAAGATCAATATCATCTGGTACTTTTACTAAATTTTTAGTTGGATAGTTTCTGTGTGAACAATATGAACCTAAAGGAATACCTGCATATGAAATTTTATCACCAACTTTAAAGTCTTTTACGTTATCCCCAACATCAGTAATAACTCCAGCACCTTCCAAACCTAAACCAATCGGTAGTTTTAATGGGTACAAACCAGATCTATGGTAAGTATCAATGTAGTTAAGT
>RFYP01000267.1 GCA_009921175.1 Flavobacteriia bacterium
TGACGACGAAATAGTTCCTGAACTCAAACACGATGCACCCGGTATCTTGTCCATGGCCAATGCCGGACCTGGTACCAATGGCAGTCAGTTTTTTATTACCCATACCGCCACCCCTTGGCTCGATGGTAAACATACCGTGTTTGGAAAGGTGGTCGAAGGGCAATCTGTGGTTGATGCTATTGCTCAGGGCGATACCCTTGACTCTATCCAGATTGAGCGTGTGGGCGAAGCTGCACAGGCCTTTGATGCTGTGACCGCTTTTGAAAATTTTAAAGCCTCGAAAGCCGCTCGAGAAGCGGCCCAGCGTGAAGCAGCCGCCAAAGAATTAGAAGCCCATACCCAAGGTATGACCCAAACCCCCTCGGGTTTGTATTTTTCCATTACCAAAACCGGATCTGGTTCCACCCCCGCTACGGGCGACCAAGTGGCGGTTCACTACCGTGGTATGTTACTCGATGGTACCGTATTTGATTCTTCCTACCAACGCAACGACCCCATTCGTTTTCCGCTAGGGGAAGGGCGAGTAATTCCCGGTTGGGACGAAGGCATTGCCCTACTCAATAAAGGAGCTGCTGCTAAGTTGGTCATTCCAAGTCATTTGGCCTATGGTGAACAAGGGGCTGGTGGTGTAATTCCCCCTAACGCCACATTGATTTTTGAAGTCGAATTGGTCGATTTTTAATCTCTAATAATAATCTGGCATCCGATCTTCGTGCCATTTGATATTACAACCCATACTGGGATATTGCTTTGCTGGTGTATTTTGACCCGAGAGTAAGGCCAAAGCAGCCTTAGACAGGTCTTCCCCCGTGATCGGAATTTCATTGCCCGGCCGAGCGGCATCAAAACGCCCCCGATAAAATAATTTTAACTGGGCATCAAAAAGGTAAAAATCCGGTGTACAGGCCGCCTGATAGGCCAAAGCTACTTCTTGGGTTGCATCGTAGAGGTAGGGGAATTCAAAACCTTTTTCCAACGCTAATCTTTTCATTGCATCGGGCCCATCTTGGGGGTGGGTGA
>RFYP01000268.1 GCA_009921175.1 Flavobacteriia bacterium
GGTATTGCACAAGAAGCAACAGAAGAAAAAACCTTACCTACTTTTACCCTCTCCGGTAGTGTTGACACGTATTTTAGGTATAATTTTTCAGAAGATCAACACCAAGCCCCGGCTTCTTCCTTTGCCAATAGCCCGGGTTTTGCCTTGGGCATGGCCAACCTAATCGTGAGTCACGAGGGGGCACGTTCAGGCTTTGTAGCAGATTTGGTGTTTGGCCCGCGGGGGAACGATGCTGTCTTTAAGTCAACCTTGGGATCCAACCCCATCGTTAACCAATTGTATGCCTTTTTTATGGTGGGTGAACATACGACCTTGACCCTCGGGAATTTTAATACCTTTTTGGGGTATGAGGTCATTTCTCCGGTGGCCAATTTCAACTATTCCACTTCCTATTTATTTTCCTATGGCCCTTTTTCGCATACAGGTATTAAAGCTGATTTTACCCTAAATGACGATTGGTCCTTGATGTTGGGAGTTTTCAATCCGACCGATCTCACCGAATTCAATCCAACCGATGAATACTTGCTCGGTTTACAAGTCGGATTTTATGGGCAATATATCAACCTATTATCGGGCATGGGGCAATTTCAAATCGATTATACCGGTGGGCTATCCCTTACCGACAATTTCTATCTGGGGATCAATGCTTCTTCCTACGATAGTGGAGAAAATAGTGGCTTTGCGGGGATAGCGCTTTATCCCCAATACCAAACAAGTGAAACATTTTCGATTGGGCTCAGGTTCGAGGCCTTTGCCGATGATCAGTATGTATTTGACAGTCCGAATACCGACAACACCGCACTTACCCTCACGGGCAACTACAGCAAAGGAAACTTTCTGCTCAAACCCGAAATACGAATCGATAGTGCCTCCGAATCCCTGTTTGTGGGTCAAGGGTTGACCCCCACCAAAAATTTGTCTTCTTTCGTTTTAGCAGCCATCTATGCCTTTTAGAATTGCACGATAGAATTCATCTTGATTGTTTGTTTTTACCCCTGACGTTGTCAGGGGTTTT
>RFYP01000269.1 GCA_009921175.1 Flavobacteriia bacterium
CCCCCTTGCGTAAAGGACTGACCCAATGAGTCAATTGCTTTAATCAAAATGGTTGTTGTAATATCACCATTGGCTATATATCCACTTAGATCTAAACTTATCTCCGAATTAATGGGAGAAGGTGGTCCTGAAACGGGTTGATTAAGTTCAAAACTATTATTGGTTTGACTAACTGTCATAGCATTGCCTGCATAATCAACTACAGATCCTGAGCTTGCAGCAGTAATACTAAAGAGTTCTCCACCGATCAGATTATTACTAAGCTCAAGGTAAACTCTTACAGAGGTTGAGCCGAAATCCATTGCTGCACTGGTAATATCAATCGCCTCAACATAACTGATTGTTGCAGTGACTGTTGCTCCACTTAGCTGGGAAAGGGTAAGTGAGCTACTTGTTAGTCCTGTTAATGGGTCAGTTTTTGAGAATACTTCTTCAGTAAACATCACATCTACAAATTGATTCGATGGATCAATAAAGGCAGCTTCTATAGTTGGTCTTATGCCATCTACATAAATGGATTCAGAGTAAATCTCAATCACTCTATTGCTATCATCTAGTAATTCTACTCTAGCATAGAGTTCTAGTTCAATATCCTCTGGAATATCCCAGAAGTAAATCCACTGGGTATTATCATTGTTATTTGAGAGCATAGAACCAGAGTCATATACTTGGTCAATTACTCTAATTGGAACTAAATGTTGCTCATAATTAGACTCATAGGAAGCTAGATATTCTGGCTCAGTAGATCCAATACGTTGAATTTCTACATCCCAATAAATTTCTTCTGGCCAATCACCAGGGATAAATTCAAGGGACATCTCTGAGGCCGTTTCTGGAACGATTACAGTAATGGTTCCAGAACTAGTATCTCCAACATAATCAATTATTGTGTTATTATGAGATTCATACTGCAGATATCCTTCTCCATCCATAAATGATGGCATTCCGATATAATACTGATTACCATCAACTGTAAATAGAAGGTGTGATCCTTGCCATCCATCCCCATAG
>RFYP01000028.1 GCA_009921175.1 Flavobacteriia bacterium
ACTCCTTTTAGTTGGCTTTGCCACAACTTGTTGGGGACAAAATGGAGCTAACTATGCACTATTTCCCTATCAGATGAATTTTGTAAATCCAGCATATGCCGGAGCACAAGAAGGAACTTCAATTCAACTATCTTCTAGAAACCAATGGGTGTCCATCGAAAACGCTCCAAAGGTGACTTCTTTTGCCGCGAGCACACCCTACAAAAACAACCTAGGACTCGGGCTTAATGTGCTTAACAGTAGCATTTTTGTTGAGCAAAAAACGGTCGTCTCGGCCGATGCGTCTTACAAATTAGTCTTAAGCGAATCCAGTCAATTGTATTTGGGTCTTCGGGGTGGGGGCTATTTTTACAATGTAGATCCATTGTCCTTAACCACCTATGGCGGGGTTTCCGATCCTTCCCAACAAGCCCAAACCAGCTTTACGCCAGTCATTGGTATGGGAGCTTATTGGAAAAATGAAAACTTTTGGCTTTCCTATAGTATCCCTCAATTGATCAAACTAGGAAAATTGGATGCGGCAGTCAATAGTGCCATTTTAGTGCAACACTATCTGGCGGCTGGGGCGACACTTCCCATGGGCGGAAGCCTTAGCCTTAAGCCGGCTTTTATTTTCCGTAAAATTGGGGAGCAAAAACCCTATTCACAATTTTCCGGTGCACTCGCCTTTCAAGAATCTGTTGAGCTGGGTGCTAGCTATCTTTCGACTGGAGCTGCAGCCGTTACGGGGTTGGTACGGATTGGTTCATTTCTCGATGTGGGCTATGCCTACGAAACCTCTACAAAAAGTCGATTGGGTGGGCTAAAAAACCAAACCCACGAATTTTTTGTACATGTCAAACTGGGCGCATTTAGCCAAAGTACATCCAACAGCGAAACCAATGACACCCCCGATGAAGGAGGTGATACGCAACAGCTAAACTTTTAGGCAAAACCTAAAAGGTAGGCACTACCAGACTAGGGATTTCCAACGCCTTATATTCCGCATTAAAGTCGGCTATTTCACCTGCAATTAAGGTTTCTAAACTTGCTTTGTGTTTTTCCCAGGTCGATGCCAAATCTTTATAACGTTCTTGAGCACCTTGGGTCACGTCGGGCATTGGGCTATCCACATAGCCTTTGAGGTGCATAAACTCAGCGTTGAGCTTATTGTTAAAATTGATTACATCTTGAAAAGTTTTCTGATCCGGCTGAATCAATTCACGCTCCCAGGTATCCAAACGTTTGGCCAAAGCTTTTCCTTTTTCATATAGAGTATTATAGGTGTCATTTTGTTCTAAAATTGCTAAATAATGCGTCAATTGCTTTTGCACCTCACGCATACCTTGTACAGTCTGATGAATTTCACGGATATGGTTTTCAATTCCCTCTAGTAAAACAGCTTGCTCCTGATAGGCCTGAGCAGTAGCCTCAATATTGGGATCAGCCAATAGGTTGATAGCAACCGTATGTTGAGTTTCTCCACTTTGAATACGTGCAGTATATTCACCAGGGGGCACTACTCCACCCTCATAACTACCATAAACAAATACACGATCGACGGCTGGCAAAATCGCACTGCGCAAATCCCAGTTAAATCGATGATAGCCGGGCTTGGTCGAAAGCGGCTTGGTCATTGGGGGTGCACCTGGCCAGCTGATCTTTTTTTCGGGTATTTCACTGGTATAAGAACGAATCACCCGGTCGTTTTTTAATATATCAATGACTACGGTTGTTGAATCTGTATTTTGAGGTAAATAATAATCTAAAATTACACCCGGTAACGGATTTTGACCTTGAGTAGGTACTTTCGATTCCATTCTCCCCCCCACTATACGATAGGTTGATTTGGGGGTTAACAAACGAGCTCCACGGGGTTGAGCCAATTGTTGTAATGGGGCCAAATCATCCAAGATCCAAAACGATCTACCCGCTGTAGCAGCAATGAGGTCATTGTCTTGAATATACAGGTCATTAATTGGAACAACCGGGAGGTTTAGCTGTACATGTTGCCATTGGCCACCGTCATCTTTAGACAGATAAAATCCGGTTTCGGCACCGGCATAAATCAAGCCGGGTATTTTTTTATCGGAACGAACTACACGTACAAACGTATGGGGGCCTTCGATTCCCTGATCAATACGCTTCCATTTTTTACCATAATCTTCCGTCTTGAAGATATAGGGGTTCAAATCCATGGATTTGTAAGCCATCAGGGTGATATAGGCCTTCCCAGGCTGATGCGGGGATACCTCGATACTATTTACAATCCCTACAGGCATCCCCTTTGGAGTCACATTGTTCCAGGTCTGACCACCATCGGTAGTGAGATGTACCAGTCCATCGTCGCTTCCGGCCCATAAAACTTCAGCACTGTGGGGAGAGACTGCCAAGCTCATCAAGGTATTGTAATTTTCCCCTCCGGCCGCTTCATTGGTAAAGGGTGCACCTCCAGGAACTTGCTTTTCCTTTTCGTTACGGGTTAGGTCGGGGCTGATGACTTCCCAGGATTGTCCACCGTCTAAGGATTTAAAAACTACATTTCCTGCATGATACACGACATTAGGATCTTGGATCGAAGTCAATATAGGGGCGTTCCAGTTGTAGCGGTACTTAAAATCTTTGGGCGTGTTACCCAATGCCAATTCTGGATATTCTTTGATGGACTTTGAAGTCCCCGTTTTGCGGTCCCAGCGCTCGATAATTCCCTGATAACACCCACCATATACTATGGAAGGATTGATGGGATTAAAGGCCAAAAAGGCACTTTCACAGCCGGCTACGGCATACCAGTCTTTCCAGTCGATGCCTCGGTCATAGGTTCGGCTTTTAATGCCAATCGAAGAATTGTCTTGTTGACCCCCGTAAACGTGATACGGCACCTGGGCATCGGCAATTACACGATAAAACTGGGCCGTGGGTTGGTTTTGTTGGCTACTCCAACTTCTACCTCCATTGAGACTAACATTGGCGCCGCCATCGTTGGAATTAATCATCAATTGATTGTTTTGGGGATGAATCCACAAATGGTGGTTATCGCCATGCGGCGTAGGCATGGGGGTAAAGGTTTTTCCGCCATCGATGGATTTTAAGGCTGGTGCATTGAGTACATAAACGGTATTTTCATCCATTGGATCGGCAAAAACCTCCATATAGTACCAAGAACGCGCCACGGTTATCCGGTCTTTGCTGGTTTGTCTCCAGGTTTGCCCACCATCATCTGAGCGATAAACCCCGCTTTGGGTACCTTCGGCTTCGAGGTTGGCATATACCCTTGCAGAGTTGGCACGGGAAACAGAAATTCCAGCTTTTCCAAAGGTCTTGGGGAGCCCTTTGGAAAGTTTGGTCCAATGACTCCCTCCATCGGTCGATTTGTACAAACCAGAACCACTTCCCCCTGATTGCATTTGCCATGGCGTTCGACTATGTTCCCACATGGCCGCATATAAAATTCGAGGGTTATTGGCATCCATACTCAAGGAGGCCGCCCCAACGGTTTCCCCTACAAACAATACCTGCTCCCAGGTAGTTCCTCCGTCAGTAGAACGGTAGATACCGCGGCCTTTAGATGGGCCGTATTGCGCACCTTGTGCAGCAACATAAATCAAATTGGGATTGGTCGGATGTATTTCGATATTGGCAATATGACGGGTAAAGTCAAGCCCTTTGTGTGTCCACGTAGCACCGGCATCGGTCGAAATATACACTCCATCACCCATGGAAGTCATTACCCCACGAGCAGCGTGTTCGCCCATTCCGGCCACAACAAAATTTGGATCACTTTCCGAAACGGCAAGAGCACCTACGGTACCCGTTTTTAAAAACCCATCTGAAACGTTGACCCATGTTTGTCCCGCATCTTGTGTTTTCCAAATTCCTCCACCGGTAGACCCCATATAAAAAGTATTGGGCTCTTTGACAACACCGGTAGAAGCCACACTTCTCCCCCCTCTAAAAGGGCCAATGTTTCTCCATTTAAGGTTGTGGTAGGTAGGTGTATTTACCGGGGCTGACTTGGATTTGGATTTTTGGGCAGTACTTGTTGAAAGAGATATGGCAAAAACAAAAAATACTGCGATAAAACGTTGGTGTAACATAATCGATAGCGTTTAATTAAAGAATTATTCCTTGGGTGTTTGGATTTTATCACCCAACATCAAAGCATTTAAAAATAGTCTGTTGGTCCCATAGGCCGATCCTCTAAAATTTGGGTTGTCAGCAAAGGAGATAATGCGCCCTTGTCCAACAGGGCTAACCAATAAGGACGCAGCCTTAGGTAAATACTCGCGGCTGATTTTAGGTGAAATATAGCCATCGATATGGGCCTTTTCGGCATATTTGATCACCGTATTATAGGGACTTTTACTGGGGCTAAGCCAAACCAAATTGTTTTTATACAAACTTATTTCGGGATAGCGATAACCAAAACCCAAGGGATGTGTAAGGTCTAATATTCCTTTGACAAAAACACCACCGAGTTGTTCTCTTCCTCGATTTTCAGGGGCATCCACGTAAGGCTTTCGTTCGACAGCTTGCGTAGAATCAGTGGGAATGGTAATTTGTTTTTCCGATAAAATTTTTGCTTTAATCAGGGCCTCATTAGCAGTTCCGATAGCTATAAGGGTATTGCCTTTGGCTACCCAATTTTTAATTTTCTGTTGGGTTTTTTCATCCCAATCATAGCGCCCCGATACCATGACCAAAGTATTGTATTCATCCAAATTTAAACGTCCAAAGGTACGTTTGGGTACTTTAGTAATGGGCATATTGACCCGGGCGTCTAGCAAATGCCATACTTCACCCGCCTCATACGAGCGAACTCCGTCTCCGATTAACATCACCGCTTTGGTCGGCTTTAAGGGCTGTACATAACGGCTACCCAAGTCTACCCCGCCTAAATTATACCCTGTTGCCACACTGTGTACCTGAATCGACCACTGCTTTTGGAGTGTAGTCAAAAGCTGGTAAATACGTTCACTGGAAACCTTTTGGGTCGATACGGGTATCATCAAGCTTCCGTAAGGGAATGCATAATTGCCCAAATGGGTTTGCGTTCGAAAGGGTTTAAAGGCCACCGAAACGACCACTTCTTCTTGTTGCAGCGCATGGATCAAAGCAGGCACGTTGTAATCCTGCCCAGAGACAACATATGCATAGTCAGATTTGGCCAATGCATTGGGCTGGGGCAATTGGTCTAAAGAAGTGATGCGTTGCCCCTTTTGTGCAGTCCGGCTAGCTGCATACTTGATATTGTAAAAATTGGCGACAGACCAGGCCGAAGCATCATAAAACACACTGTCTCGATAGGTGCTATAGGTTTCAAAAAAACTCTGTACCATTCGGTATTGGGGTTGTTGGGTAGGAACGGAATAATGATCCTCTGAAGTTTGATAAACTTCAATTTGGTGCCGAAGGAGTTTGTCAATAAAGCCATTGGCTAGATTTTGGTCTTTTTCTTCAAAAACATAGGCTTTAATTTTTTGCTTAGCCGCATTACTCATGGCTGAGGCAAAAAACTTTTTTTGGTAATCTTGAAGGTATTCTTTGGTGGCTACGGCCGCTTTGACTGTTGTTATGCTTGATATAAACTGGTTTCTAATGGTAAATGGAAATTTAATCTGTCCGTTAGGGGTTTTTTGGACATGCCCTCGAGAACTGGCCTGTTCAAACAAAATACCCAGCCCGCCCTGCAAGTCGGGATAAGATGAACCATAGCCGGGATAGGTACCATCAAATACCTCTTTGGTAAAGTATAGAGAACCAATGCTGTCCAGAGCTTGGGCAAAATAATTTCCAAAACGTTCATTGAGGTAACCATAATTTTCTTTGGGCATGATGGGGTCTGCGGATCCATTGTCTTTCATGGGTTCAAAAAAATAGGTGCTTTGCGTGCCCATTTCATGAAAATCGGTTACTACATTGGGGTACCATTGATGGTACCAAGCCAATTTGCCTTGGCTTTCGGGATTAATGGCCAAAAGCCAATCTCTATTGAGGTCAAACCAATAATGGTTGGTTCGCCCACCGGGCCAATACTCATTGTGCTCGGCATCATTGGGGTCGGCCACCAAGGGACTTCCTTGATAGGTATTGGCCCATTGTGTATGGCGGTCTCTCCCGTCGGGGTTGATAGTTGGGTCTATAAAAATAATAGCCTCTGCGAGGTAGTCCAATACTTCTTGACTTTGTGATGCACTAAAGGTATAGGCCGCCAACAAGGCTGCCTCCGAACTCGAGGGTTCGTTGCCATGTACATTATAACCCAAATTGATAAAAAGCGGACGTTCTTCATTGGCCGAAGAGGGTTGCTGTATATGAGCTAGGTGTTTTGCTTGCAACGCATCGAGCTGCTCCAAATGTGATGGTTCTCCCACGATAAGTATGGGTAATTTACGCCCTTCATGTGTCTTGCCATAGTAGGTGATTTTTGCCCGAGGGCTCACCTTGGCTAAGTACTCTAAATAGGCAACGATTTGATCGTGTCGGGTGTGTTGGGCACCCACTGGTCGCTCCAAAAATGCTTCGGGCGATTGTATGGTCGAATCAAAAGGTGTATAACGCGCCGTAAAATAATCTTGCGCAGCAGCAACATTTAAAAACAGAACGAGGGATACAAAAACGGACTTTAATTTCATCAGTATAGGGTTTATGTAGGAGAAAGATAAGAATTAATCTAACGCAATATTATTGGTAGTGCAAATAGGTGTCGGCAACCGAACTATACTTAAGGGCGCGTAGGTCTTTGATATAATTTTGGTATACCTTCCAAGGAGCTTCGGACCCCTGTTTGGGCAAGAAATGACGGGCCCGTAAAACATAGCCAGCATCAAAATCAAGCAATTCTTCAACCTTCATTTTGGTCGGGTCAAAAACGGGTGTACAGCTTTGATAGCCGTTTTGTTCCATATGGTTAAGCACCTTGGTCACAAATTGACAATTCAGGTCGCATTTCAAGGTCCATGAAGCATTGGTATAGCCCACCGATAGGGCAAAATTAGGCACTTCACTCAACATAACTCCCTTATAGGCTTTGGCCTGGGCCGTATCCAAAGCTTGGTCGTCAATGGAAAGATCCATACCGCCAAAATGATATCGGCTTCCAAAACGCGTCCGTCGGACAATCGAATACCATTGGCCTCAAATCGATCGATGGTTTGGGTAACAATATCGGCTTTGGATGATCTAAGGGCTTTAAAAAAATCGGCATCTGGCACCAAGCAGAGTCTCTGATCCCATGGATTATAACTGGGGGTAAAATGCTGTGGGTCAAACTGGTCGCCCAATTGCTTTTGAACCCCTTTGATAAGCATTTGCTTCACTTTTTTAGGCCAACGCCTTGCGAGTTGGTAAAAGCCCAATCCGATGAGTATATTTTTCCAACGAATCAAGCGATGGGCTGTTTTTTTGGGCACTATTTTTTTGATCATCTCCGCCAATTTGTCTTTACTGGGCGCGGCCATAATAAAGGTGGGGGAACGCTGTAAAAGGGTTACTTTATGCGCTTTTTTGGTTAATTCAGGAAGGAGGGTCACAGCCGTGGCACCACTTCCGATGATGAGAATGTTTTTATTGCTATAGTCAAGTGTTGTATCCCAATGTTGTGGATGAATGATACGCCCTTTAAAGGAGTCAACATCTTTAAACTGCGGCAAATACCCTTTAGCATAATTGTAATATCCGCTACACATAAACAGAAAACGGGCATATACTTTTTGGGGGGTATTCGATGAGGACTTGGTGATGGTAAGTTCCCACATTTTCTGGGCAGAGGACCAATTGGCAGCCGTTACCCGGGTGTCAAACTGAATGTGTTTACGTAAATCAAAAGTGTCGGCAGTCTCATTGATATAGGTTAAAATAGATGGGCCATCGGCAATGGCTTTAGGGTTTTTCCAGGGGTAAAAAGAAAAACCAAAGGTGTACATATCAGAGTCCGAACGAATACCGGGATATTTAAACAAATCCCAAGTACCACCCAATTGCGAACGCCCTTCAAAAACAGCAAAACGCTGGTTGCGACAATTTTGTTTTAAATAATAAGCTGCACCTATACCCGATAATCCTGCCCCCACAACCACAACATCATATTGCATAGCCCCTTTTTTTAGTGTCACTAATATAAAAAAATAGTGAGAGCCTTAGGGTGGGTATAGTCTAATTTGAGAGTAAAGATGCTATGGGGGTGATAAGTGGGTGGGTCTTCTGATGGCCCGAAGTCATGTTTTTTAGGACAAAGACCCCTTGAGCCTGTTCTTCTTCTCCATAAATTAGCACAAAAGGAATTTGTTTTTGGTGAGCATAGTTGAGTTGCTTTTTGAATTTGGCAGCTGAGGGATAGATTTCAGCAGCCAGTCCAGCTTGTCTTAGATTTTGCAAAGCGTTGATACACCAGTCCAATCCAGCTTCTCCTGTATGCAAAAAAAGAAGTTGGGTTCGTTTTACAATTTCTTTGGGAAATAAATTAAGTTCCTCCAATATCAAAAAAATTCGATCAAACCCAAAGGATATACCAATACCACTTTTGTCCTTGAGGCCAAAGGAACCGGCAAGGTCGTCATAACGACCACCACCGCCAATGGATCCCATTTTAACCGATTTAGGGGCTCGAACCTCAACTATCATCCCAGTGTAGTAATTAAGACCACGAGCAAGTGTCAAATCAACATCCAAGCTTACACACTGAAGGCCTTGCTTTTGAAGTGTTTTAAAAATATAATTCAATTCTTCGATGCCTTCTAGGGCCTCGGGATGATCTGCTAAAATGAGTTTGAGCTGATCTAGCTTTTCTTCTGCATTTCCTTCGAGGGATAAAATAGGATTTAATTTAGCAACTACATCCGTTGCAAATCCTTGGTCGATGAGTTCTTTTTCTACCCCTTCGATACCGATTTTGTCCAATTTATCGAGGGCTACAGTAAAAGCAATGAGCTGGTCGGGAGCACCGATGGCGGCCGCTAATCCAGCCAAGATTTTTCGGTGATTTAGGCGAACATTAACCCCTGTTAATTTTAAATCACTAAATACCTTGTCGTACAACTGAATGACTTCGAGTTCTTGCACCAACGAACGGTCTCCAATGATGTCGGCATCACATTGAACAAACTCCTGAAACCTACCGTGTTGTGGGCGGTCGGCACGCCATACTGGTTGAATTTGATACCTTCTAAAGGGAAAGACAATATCATTTTGATACTGGGCTACATAGCGCGCAAAGGGAACAGTAAGATCATAGCGCAGGGCTTTTTCTGTAACAGAATCGGCAAAAGCACCAAGCTTGCCCGCCGCCAGGGCATCTATATTGGCTTTTTTTACTTTTTCACCAGAATTTAAAATCCGAAATATGAGCCGATCACCCTCATCACCATATTTGCCCAACAGGGTTTCTGTACGTTCAAAAGTCGGCGTTTCTATGGGCTCAAACCCGTAGGCCTCAAAATTTTGCCGAAGCACCTGTTTTAGAAAGTTCCGCTTGGCAATGTCAGTGGCAGAAAAATCACGGGTTCCTTTTGGTATGCTGGGTTTTATGGGCATGATTACGTTTGTCTATGCACAAATATCTTAATTATTCTTGGGTTTTAAAAAGTTTCGCTAAGCGCTTGTAATTTTCTCCTTTTGTGATTACCGCTCCAGCTTTGATTAAGGCAAACAAAATTCTTTTGGGATCCGTTCCCAAATCTTTGCGTCCACGGTGTATCTCAACTTTATTCTCTTGTATATTTTGGAGTACCCACTGCCATCCCTTCTCTTCATCAATTGGATAGGGAGGATTTTCAACCGTAACAATGATGGAGGTCAAGTGATCTTTGTGCTTTTTGATCGAAAGGTGCTGATTGGGACTCCATTGTTCGAGATAACGAACTTTGGACAAGCTTTCATCCCATACTAAATCACTAAACTGATCGAGCAATAGTGAAACTTGACCGTCATCTTCTTGCTTGAGTTTGTTCCATTGGTTGGCGTCGATGGACTGTGCCGCCAAAAAAAGAGCAAACTCCTGATGAAGAGCTTCGAATTGTTCTTTGGTGAGACGTGTATAGCACATGATAAGATAAAAAAACCCCACACATGGTGGGGTTATAATTTTAAGTGCTCTTAGGATTACTTTTGCGTGTCTGCAACTATTTCGAATGGAAATTCAATAGAAACTTCACGGTGTAATCGAATGTTTACTTCGTATTTTCCCAAACGCTTGATAATACGTCCAGGCAAACTGATACGGTGCTTTTCTACCGTGTGACCCTGTGCTTCAAAAGCGGTTTCAAGGTCTTGAGCAGTTACCGAACCGAAAAGTTTATCTCCGGTACCCACCTTCGATTTGATTTGCATTTCAACAGCGGCAATTTTCTTAGCAAAAGCCTGCGCATCTTTAATAATTTTTTCTTCCTTAAAGGCACGTTGTTTCAAGTTTTCGGCCAATACTTTTTTGGCTGAACTTGTCGCTAAAACAGCTTTGCCTTGTGGAATCAAAAAGTTTCTCCCGTATCCGGGTTTTACTTTCACGATATCGTCCTTAAACCCTAGGTTTACGACGTCTTGTTTAAGAATAAGTTCCATAGTGCAGCTTATTTTAACATATCACCAACATAGGGCATCAAGGCCAGGTGACGTGCACGTTTTACCGCTACGGCCACTTTACGTTGGTATTTTAATGAAGTTCCTGTCAATCTTCTGGGCAATAGTTTTCCTTGCTCATTGACAAACTTAAGCAAGAAATCTCCGTCTTTGTAGTCGATATACTTAATACCTGATCGCTTAAAACGGCAATACTTTTTCTTGGTATTCGTATCGATATTTAGCGGAGCTAAGTAGCGAATCTCGCCTTCTTTTTTACCGCGTTGTTGTTCTTCAATTTTTGACATGATCTAGGCTTTTTGTTTAAGTTTCTTTCTTCTTTTTTCGGCCCAAGCGAGTGCATGCTTGTCGAGTTTTACCGTGAGGTAGCGCATCACACGCTCATCACGTCTAAATTCTACTTCCAGTGCATCGATAACTTCGCCGGGGGCTGTAAATTCTAACAAGTGATAGAAAGCACTTTTTTTGTTTTGAATCGGGTAAGCCAATTTTTTCAATCCCCAGTTTTCTTTGCTGGTGATCGAACCCTCTCGAGCGGTCAGAAATTCCTCGTACTTTTGCACTGCTTCCTCTATCTGTGTCTCAGACAGAACGGGATTTAAAATGAAAACAGTTTCGTAATGATTCATATATATAATTTTTCGAGCTGCAAAAATAAGCCAAACCGAATGATATCACAAAACTTAAAGAATGTTTTTGCGTAAAAAATATAGCTTTATTACGTACAAAAACGTGAATTTGGGGGGATTGTGTTAGAAGAAGTAATGGTTAAAAATAAAAAGGAGGAACGAATTCCTCCTTTTTGCCCCAAATCTTACCATGAACTTAACCTACTTATGTTCAGGTGATGTAAATGTACAGGAATATTTTTTATTTGCAAGAAAATGTGCTAAAAATAAAAAGGAGGAACGAATTCCTCCTTTTTGCCCCAAATCTTACCATGAACTTAACCTACTTATGTTCAGGTGATGTAAATG
>RFYP01000029.1 GCA_009921175.1 Flavobacteriia bacterium
TTACAAAAAAGCGCCAGTTTGCTCCGGAGTTCCTCCGTTAGCTCGTGTTCGGTTCGACACACCAGTACATTGGCCTTTATTCCGCTTTCCATCAAGGTTTTGACGGAGTGTTGGGTGGGTTTGGTTTTTAGTTCTCCAGCGGCCGAAAGATAAGGGATCAACGTAAGGTGTATGACCAGGGCATTTTCTTCACCCAGTTCATAAATCAACTGCCGCACCGATTCAATATAGGGCAAGGACTCAATATCCCCCACGGTCCCTCCTATTTCAGTGATGATGATATCATAAGCACCGTTTTGATCCAGCAACTGCATCCGGTGTTTAATCTCGTCGGTAATGTGGGGAATAACCTGTACGGTTTTACCCAAAAACACCCCTTGGCGTTCCTTTTCTATAACACTTTGATACACCCTGCCTGTCGTTACATTATTGGCTTGGGACGTGGGCGTATTGAGAAAACGCTCGTAATGTCCCAAGTCCAAATCGGTCTCGGCACCGTCTTCGGTCACATAGCATTCCCCATGCTCATAGGGGTTGAGTGTACCGGGATCTACGTTGAGGTAGGGGTCAAATTTTTGGATGGCAACACTGTATTCTTGCGCTTGTAATAACTTGGCCAAAGAAGCCGCTATGATTCCTTTTCCCAATGAGGAGGTAACTCCTCCCGTGACGAATACGTATTTGGTTTTTGACATCCCGTAGTGGTGTAACTATACGGGTTTCAAATATACAAAAATCACCGATAAAAATGCCTTTTGGACTAATTCTTTATCGAAACAACACCCAAGCCTTCATGCTGTAAAATCACTGTAGCCTGGTTGGTAAAACTCCCGTTTTTGTCGGGGATATAATCAAATAAACTTTCGGTATACTCCGTTACTCCCAAGGGGGTTAAAGGTGGTTTTTGGTCGTGTAAAAGGCTTCGCAAAACCATGTCTACGGTAACATCATAGGCCCTTTTGGCTTCTTTGTTGGGGTAGTTGCCAAAGCGTTTGTTGTATTGTTCGTCCATCGCCCCACGCTGATAGTACATCGGACGATAGGTCGATGGAAATGTGAATTTTAGGGAGGCCAAAGTTCCCATCGACATATCTGGATTTTCATAGGCTGTGCCGCGGAAAGTGGTGAACAACTGCACGGACTGCTGGTCATTGATTTGTCCACTAAGTTGGGCACTCACACTCGAAATCAGCGAAAAGTTGGCGGACTCCAAGATGATTTTATTGGGTAAACTGTCTACCACCAAAGAATCGACAAGTTCGGGGAGTAAAAAACCACCAGGCTCCGGCCGAAAAAGAGTCGCTGTGGGAAACATATATTTGAGTTGACGCTCGACCCCGCGATGAAGGGAGTCGGCTACAATCATGATATTTTCTTCAGCACTGAGGTGTTCCAAGAGGTAACTGTACATACAGTTACGTAAGACCTCTTCGGGGGTTACACTCTGGTATACTCGGGAACGGAGGGCCACGGGCAGGGCCGAAAGCGGAGCTACTTTTGCAACCTCCTTCAGGGCTGGACTGGCGCTAAATTGATCAAAATTGGATGGAATCAACGGCCCGATGATTATGTCTTGCTGGGCCAAAACATCATCTTGCATCAATGTGCGTACAACCCCTCGGTCATTCTGGGTATCAAAGGCACTGAGTTCGATGGGAATACCGGCTTTGGACAAGGTGTCCACGGCCAACAATACCCCCGAATAAAAATCCAAGGCGATGGTGTGTAGGTTGCGGCGTTTTAACAAAGCCTTGGTTTTTTCGATGGAGTCTAACTCCAAATCTTTAGTTTTAAAAGGCAATAAAACCGCCATTTTAAACGGTGTTTCCACCTGACGTATCGAATCCCATAAATTGATTTTTTCGACCAATAGGGCATCTTCTACATACAAATCACCGGTAAAATCCTGCGGAATCTTTAAAACCATTCCCGCCAAAAGCCCCGTTTCGGACAGGCCGGGATTGAGCGAATCCAAAACGGCTTTGCCTATGCCCAATTTTTTTTCAATCCGGTAATACCCCTCTTTGGGCTTGACGGTATAGTAGTTATAGGTGGTGTCAACAGCACTGAGATTTTCCGATGTTTTTTGAGGAACTCGAATGATTTGCCCAGCCTGAAGACCCTCTTTAATCTGGGGGTTTAAGGCTTCCAAAGCGGCTATTGAAATCCCATAGGTATAAGCAATTCGCCATTTGGTGGCCTTGGGTGGAACCGTAAATTCGACTGTGCTGATGGTTGTCGGTTGTGGGGCAACCTCAACTGGTGCTTGGGTTGGATAGACCGGAATCCGCAATTGCATACGTCGTTTTAACCCCACCTTATCAATAAGAGGATTGTATTGCTTAAGCTGGTCTTCGGTAATATTGTAAAGGCGGGCCAATTGCGGTAAAGTCTCTTGGCGTTTGACCTTGTGCAGTACAAAGCTTTCAGGCAGGGCTTGTTCTTGTGCCCACCCCCACTGAAAGGTAAAAATTAGGGTAAATAAAACGCTTAATACTATACGCATATTGTTCTTTTTATTCCCATTCAATCGTGGCCGGAGGTTTGGAACTGATATCATAGACCACACGGTTGACACCCGGTACTTTGTTAATGATGGTGTTAGACATTTTTTGCAAAAAGGCGTAGGGCAAATGTACCCAATCGGCAGTCATCCCATCGGTGGACTCCACCGCCCGCAAAGCGACACATTTTTCGTAGGTACGCTCATCGCCCATGACCCCGACACTGTTGACAGGCAGTAGGATAGCGCCCGCTTGCCATACTTTATCGTAGAGGTCCCATTCTTTTAGCCCTTGTATAAAATGGGCATCAACTTCCTGTAAGATACGAACATTTTCGGGAGTAACTTCGCCCAAAATCCGTATGGCCAAGCCCGGCCCGGGAAACGGATGCCGACCAATCAGCGTTGGGGCGATGCCCAAACTGGCTCCCACACGGCGTACTTCGTCTTTAAAAAGCATGCGAAGAGGTTCGACAATTTTTAGGGTCATATAGTCAGGCAGCCCCCCCACATTGTGGTGTGATTTGATGGTCACCGAAGGACCGTTGACCGACACCGATTCGATTACGTCGGGGTAAATGGTCCCCTGGGCCAGCCAGGTAGCACCCTCTACCTGTTTGGATTCGGCATCAAATACATCGATAAAAGTATTGCCGATTATTTTTCGTTTGGGCTCCGGATCGGTAACCTCTTTTAGACGGCTTAAAAAGGTCTCCGAAGCATCCACCCCTTTTACATTGAGCCCCATGCCTTTGTACTGTTCCAGGACATCAATAAATTCGTTTTTGCGAAGCAGGCCATTGTTGACAAAAATACAATTGAGACGGTCGCCAATGGCGCGGTGCAACAAGACTGCAGCCACGGTAGAATCTACACCCCCCGATAGCCCCAAGATAACTTTGTCCTCGCCCAATTGCTTGCGCAGGTTCTCCACGGTCATATCGACAAACGAATCTGAGGTCCAGTCTTGTTTAAATCCAGCGATATCGACCAAAAAGTTTTGTAGCATCTGTTTGCCGTCGGTACTGTGGTACACTTCGGGGTGAAACTGAATCCCAAAAGTCGTTTCACCTTCGATTTCAAAGGCTGCGTTTTTGACATCATCGGTACTGGCGATTAGCCGACCTCCTGTAGGCAATTGCTGAATGGTGTCACCATGGCTCATCCACACTTGCGATTGGGGGGCAACCCCCTTTAGAAAAGTATTCTCCTTATCCAAAAAGGACAAATGCGCTCGGCCGTATTCACGGGTCGCCGAAGGGGCCACTTCTCCACCGGAAAAATGGGATAAATACTGTGCACCATAGCAGACTCCCAATAGGGGTTTGTGTCCCCGTATTTGGGATAAATCCGGATGGGGAGCGTCTTCACCCCGCACCGAAAAAGGGGAACCCGAGAGAATCACGGCCTTGAAGTCCACCAAATCATCGGGAAGGGTGTGGTAAGGATGAATTTCGCAGTAGATATTTAATTCGCGTACTCTTCGGGCGATCAATTGGGTGTATTGCGAGCCGAAGTCAAGGATGAGAAGCTTTTCTTGCATGGACAAAAATACAACTATTTCGGATTTGGGCTGGGGCTAACTTTCTTTTTTATCAAACGTGAGTTTTAACACATCCCATTCACCGGCTAGGGGGTCAAAAGCCTCCACCAATTTGGGAATCAGCCCCTCCCCATATTCTAAGTAAAAGGTAAAAAAATTGGCCACGCGCTCTTGCAATTTCCCTTGGGGGAACAGTGCTTCGTGCAGGGCCCCTATGCGTTCGGTATGCTGAGCCAGTTTTCTTTTTTGGGCAGTCAACAGTCTTTTTTCCAATCGGTCGATGCCCTTAAACTGTTTGGCTCGTTGGGCCGCGACACTGCCCATAAATGAGGGGTCGGTTTGTTGTGCCAGGGTTTCGAGTTGGTTAAATTGTTGTTCCAAAGCGGTTTTAAAAAATTGTAAATCCAAATCGATGGTACTCAACGCACGTACTTTTTGCAAGACCAAATCGGCTTGTTTTTGAAATAGATCGGGAACTTCTACATCCAATGCCTTGGCTTTTTTAAGCTGCTTTTCGGTTATCAACAAGGCCGCATTACGGTGTAATAGCAAAGGAAAATCGACCTTTTGAGCAGCGAAAAATGAACTCAATTGCAACCAATAGGCCAACTCTCCTCCGCCCCCGATATAACAGATATTAGGCAAAATCACTTCTTGGTACAACGGACGTAGTAATACATTGGGCGAAAAGCGCTCAGGATGTCGTTCGATTTCTTCTTGGAGTTCCTGGTCTTCAAACTGCATGGGATGATCGACCAAGGAAAAGCCTGAGGTGGTTTTTTCAATCCGCAGGCGTTCTGCCTGGTGGAAATAAAACAAATTGATTTCCCGTGGGTTAACCTGAGGACTGTAATCCGAGCGGTAGTTTTGTTGTAGTTTTTCAATCTGTTCAGACACCCTGTGGTAGGCGGTTTGGTGGTTGAGCTCTTCGAGCATTTGGGGCACAAATAAGGTTTTTAATTCGGGCGTATGTGCATCTAAACACACCAATCCATAATTACCAAAAAGAGCATCGGCCAATCGATGGGTGGCTTCAGATAGGGTTGTAGCCTTACTGTAGGATTGGGCAATCCATGTCCGCAGTTGATCGGCTTGTAGCGATTGGCCCAAGCTTTGTTCGAAGGCGGTCAAAATGGGTTGAAGGCTCTCCAAAGACAGATTCCCTACAGGACCGGTAGAAGCGTGGTTCCATTGGATTTTTTTTCCTTGAAAATCAAAATGATTGATCTCATCAAAGTCGTGGTCTTCGGTGGCCATCCAAAAAATAGGGACTACAGCTAGGCCATCGCCTTGGGCGTTGAGCTGTTGAGCCAGTTTGATGGTCGTGATGATTTTGTAAATAAAATACAAGGGGCCTGTCATCAGGTTGAGTTGATGCCCCGTAGTGACCGTTACCGTATGGGCTTGCCCCAAAAGGGCAATGTTGTCCCTTACGACCGAAGTGGTCGAGATTTCCTTATACTGCTTTTCCAAGCTCTGCACCAATACACGCCGGTGATCGGCCGGATAATTTTTTAGTTTGGCTTTGGCTTGATTGTGCAAATTTTCGAGGGTGGGAAATGCTGAAGAACAAAATTGAAGCCGGGGGTCCTGGTTTAAATAATCAGCGATAAGCGGCGAAGTATAGCTTGACTCAACAAAGGGAATCCCCAAAATCTTCATAGACGCATTTTGTGTAAAGATATCAGTTTTTTTAAATACCATTGGATGTAGAAAACACCTATATTAGAGGTCGATTTGACAATAAAAAATTTAAAGACGTTAAACCATCTACGTCGTTTCTATGCATAATACCCTTTACCCTAGGGGCCTTAATTTTTAAATTCATGAAAAACATAGCATTTCTATTTCTTGTCCTTTTAGCCCCGATTTTTAGTTTCGGGCAATTGCAAAGTCCCGATGCCTATTTGGGCTACACCCTGGGCACCAAATTTACCCGTCACCATCAGGTGGTTGAATATTTTCGCCATGTGGCGGCCAGTTCAGACCAAGTGGTGTTGGACCCCTATGGTGAAACCTATGAAGGGCGACTATTACAGTTGGCCTATGTCTCTTCGCCTCAAAATATTGCACGTCTGGAAGAATTGCGACTTGGTCACCTCAAAAATACCGGCCTGGTTGAAGGAACACCCAACGATGATATCGCCGTAGTTTGGTTGAGTTTTAATGTACATGGAAATGAATCTTCGAGTACAGAGGCGGCCATGAAAACCATCCACAGCCTGATCACCGAACACCAAGATTGGCTCGAAAATACGGTCGTGATCATCGACCCCTGTATCAATCCCGATGGGCGGGATCGCTATGTGAATTGGTACAAACAAAACCGAAGTCTTCCCTATGACCCCAACCCAATGGCACGTGAACACAACGAGTTGTGGCAAAGTGGACGAACCAACCACTATATTTTTGACCTAAACCGAGATTGGGCCTGGGCCAGCCAAGTAGAATCCCAACAACGTATCCAAAAGTACAACCGTTGGTTGCCCCATGTGCATGTCGATTTCCATGAGCAGGGAATCAACGAACCTTATTATTTTGCCCCTGCAGCCAAACCGCTGCATGAAATCATCACTCCATTTCAAATGGAATTTCAAGATTGGTTGGCCAAAAACCACGCCCGCTATTTTGACAAAAACGGTTGGTTTTATTTTACCAAAGAACGTTTTGATTTGCTCTATCCCAGTTATGGAGACACCTACCCCACCTATTTGGGCGCTATCGGAATGACCTATGAACAAGCCGGAAACGGCCGCGCGGGACTGGGTATTGACAACGACGAGGGTATTGAACTGACGCTAATCGATCGAATTGCGCACCATCATACCACCGCGCTATCGACTGTTGAAACCGCCTCCAACAATAAAACCGCTTTAAACACCAACTTTCAAAAATATTTCGCAGACAGCAAGCGAAAATATCAATCCTATATCCTTACCGGGTCAGCCGGTAAAATTCCACCAAATACGCTACGAATACCTCAACGGCACACAGCAAATCAAGGGCTATGATTACCAAGCGCAAAGAAACCAAACCACACGGTTTGACAACGGTGCATTGGTCATCCCCACCAATCAAGTAAAGGGTAAAATGGCCCAAGTGCTTTTTGAACCCGATACGGCACTTCAAGATTCTATCACCTACGACATCACCGCCTGGTCACTGCCCTATGCCTATGGCTTAAAGGCTATGGCCTCTAACAGCAAAATAAACACCCAAGCACAAAGCGCTCCGTCGGCGGCCACTCCCCCCCTGGGCGAAGCCATGGGTTGGGGAACAAGCTATGACAGCTTTGAAGACGGTAAGTTTTTAGCCGCCTTGATAAAGGCAAATATCAACGTTCGCTATAGCCAAAAACCCCTGACCAACAGTGGTAAAAACTGGAAACGAGGAAATCTTTTTATCCTAAAAGGAGACAACCTAAAGAATCCAGATTACGCCACTACAGCTCGTCAAATTGCCGATAAGCATCAAAAGGCACTCGACCCCATCAGTACGGGATATGCGACCCAAGGACCCGATATGGGATCCGATGCTTTGCAATGGATCAAAAAACCACGGATTGCCGTTTTGGCCGAAGGGCGAGTTTCTTCCTATAACTACGGAGAGATTTGGCATTTTTTTGAGCAGCAGTTGAAATTTCCTTTCCATCAGGTTCGGGCCAACGAACTCAACTCCCGAGTTTTGGATCAAATTGACGTGCTGATCCTCCCTGCAGGACGCTATACCCTTTTGAATGCCCCAGACAAAAAAGAAGCTTTATTGCAATGGATGCGAAAAGGGGGACGGCTACTGGCCTTTGGTTCGGCCCTAAATGCGTTTAGTGGACAAGAACCCTTTGGTCTTAAAAAGAAAGAAAACGAACGGGAGATAGACCCGCTTCTCCCCTATGAAGACCAGGAGCGCGAATCCATGAGCTACCTGACGACCGGAAGTATTTATGAGGCTTCGGTAGACGGGAGTCATCCGATTGGCATGGGGTATACGAAGGAATATTACAGCTTAAAACTATCGGCCGATGCCTATGAAATACTCGAAGATGGGGATAATGTTGCTTACCTTACCAAAACTGCCGCACCTCTGGCCGGGTTTATCGGTAAAAAAGCACAGCCGCTGCAAAAAGAATCATTAATCATCGGGCATGAAAAAATGGGCCGCGGAGGAATTACCTACTTTGTAGATAATCCTTTGTATCGGGCTTTTTGGGAAAACGGAAAGCTGTTTGTCGTCAATGCCTTGTTCCTCAACGACTAGGCACTCGGTTCAGCATATAAATCAAAGGCAGATGCCTCGGTGATTTTTAGGTGGGCAAAATCGCCCACCTTTAGGTAGTGGGCTTTGGCCTCTACCAATACTTCGTTGTCTACATCAGGGGAGTCCATCTCTGTTCGTCCGACAAAATACCCCCCTTCGACCCGATCGATCATACAGCGATAGGTTTGGCCGACCTTTTGTTGATTGAGTTCCATTGAAATTTCGCTTTGGATTTCCATAATCTCCGCCGCCCGAGCTTCTTTCACTTCCTCAGGCACATCGTCTTCCAACTGATAGGCATGGGTTTGTTCTTCATGGCTATACGTAAAACAACCCAAACGTTCAAAACGCATGGCCTTGACCCATTCCTTTAGGAGGTCAAAATCTTCTTGGGTTTCTCCCGGATAGCCCACGATCAAGGTGGTTCGAAGAGCGATATTGGACACTTGTTCGCGCATTTGTGCTAACAAAGCGGTGGTTTTGGCACGGGTGGTTCCACGGCGCATGGATTTGAGTATAGGGTCGGCAATATGCTGAAGGGGAATGTCGAGGTAATTACAAATCTTGGGTTCCTCGCGCATCACGGTTAGGACCTCCATCGGAAAGCCGGTAGGAAAAGCATAATGCAAGTCAGGTCTTGGGCAATCAAAATCAGTTCTTTGACACCTTCGGCAGCCAGTTTCTGTGCTTCAACAACCAGTGATTCGATAGGCGTTGATCGGTGTTTGCCCCGCATCAAAGGAATTGCGCAAAACGAACATGGGCGGTCACAGCCCTCTGCAATTTTTAGATAGGCATAGTTTTTGGGGGTGGTCGTCAAGCGTTCACCCAAAAGTTCGTGTTTATAATCAGCGCCCAACACCTTGAGCAATTTGGGTAAATCGGTCGTCCCAAAATAGGCATCCACTTCAGGAATTTCCTTTTCCAAATCGGGTTTATAGCGTTCACTTAGACAACCTGTAACATAGAGTTTGTCAATTTCTCCGGCTTGTTTTTTATCGATTTGACTCAAAATCGTATTGACCGATTCTTCTTTTGCAGAACCGATAAACCCACAGGTATTGACCACCACGATATTTCCCGTTTGTTCGTGCACCACCTGTTTGCCATTGGCGCGCAATTGCCCCATTAGCACCTCGGAGTCGTATAGGTTTTTGGAACAGCCTAAGGTAATTACATTGATGGTATTTTGTTTATTGTTTTTGGTACGCATCGCGTTAAAAATTAGGCGGTTTTCGGTAGTGGGTTTTTTGTTCAAAAGCCGCCGCTACGATATACAGCAACTGTTCTCCTTGAGCGGGTGCAATAAAAGTCAAATTGGCAGGTTCTCCACTGGGGTAAAAACCCATTGGAACAGTGAGTGCAGGATAATGGGCCGCGGCAGCATAGCCAGCGGTGTAATTGTTGATCGACAAAACCAGATCGAGTTGGTCGTTTTTCATGGGGGTATCAAAATAACGACGGGCTTCTTTTTGCAAACGTACTTTGAGCTGCTCTAGAGAGGCTGAGCTAGTCGTGTCGGCTACAATACCCTCAAAAAGGGCTTGACCGTAGGGTGCATACAACAAGCTGTCTTGTGCATTAAACGCAACAATATCTGCTACCTCAGTAAAGGGCAATTCAGCCTGGGCATACTTTTGGATATAGGCGGGTAGATCGTTTTTCATGGTGGCCGATAAAAGTGTTCTAAAACCAGAAAAATCAACTTTGGGCGGATCGATAGCCACCAATTCAGCTCCGGCATTTCGCAATACTGTTAAGGCATTTTGATACAAACTATCCTTTTGATATTGGGTAAAATACCCCATCCTTCTTCCTTTAAGGGAGGGATTTTTTAAAGAATCTAAGGCGATGGGTTCACTGGCATACGAAAAAGGATCTTCGGGGTCATGGCCAATCAAGGCATTGAGCAAAAGGGCATTGTCCAAAACCGATTTGGTCATAGGGCCAGCCGTGTCTAGAAACTCCGAAATGGGAATAATCCCTCCACGACTGAGTTTACCGATGGTGGGTTTTAGTCCTACTACGGCATTTTTGCCCGAAGGCGAAAGGATAGAACCTGAGGTCTCGGAACCCAAAGCAGCCACTGCATAATTGGCCGCTACGGCAACCCCACTTCCTGAGCTAGAGCCTCCCGTTTCGAATTTTTTTCTCCCGTAGGGATTTAAGGTTTGGCCACCCAAAGCACTATAGCCCACCGGACAACCTGAGCAAAAATAATAGGCCCATTCGCTTAGGTTTACTTTTCCAAGAATTAGCGCCCCAGCTGCCTTGAGTCGTTGCACGATAAACGCATCTGCAGGGGGTAAATTGGTAGAAAAAGCCGCCGCTCCAGCCGTCGTAGCAAGCCCCTGGGTATTGATGTTGTCTTTTAACAAAATGGGCATGCCAAACAAGGGCAAAACGGTTTGGTTTTGTTGAAACTCACGATCTTTCGATCGGGCTTCGTCTAGCACGTTAGGGTTTAGTGAAATTAGGGCATTGAGAAAGGTTTGGTGATCCATCTCAATGTGGTACATACGATAGAGGTAGAAAAGTGTTAGCTTTTCGTAGGAAAGGCTACCCGAACGAATATGTTCTTGTAGGGTAGGGATATTTTGCTCGAGTATTAGGGGTTTTAATGCTTCGTATTCGGGAGTGGAAAAAGTTGTCAAAGCTTTTGCGAACGGTGCAAAAAGGGCATTTCGATCGGCAGAAAGTGAAAGGAGCCTTTTATAGCGCATTCGCTTGATAGGATGTTCGGCATTGGCTACAATTTCAGGTCCTTCATCATAAGTTTCCCAGGTTTTTAGAGGTGGGTGTTGGGTACAAGCTGAAATAAACAGGAGGGTTCCCAAACAGGTCAAAAAGGTATTTTTTAATGTTTGCATAAGAACGGGGTATATCTATTAAAGGGATAATTTTTCTTTGAAAAAGGCTATACTGGCCATAACCACTTCCTGGTAATTTTGGTTGGTTATTGCCCCCAAAATAACATGGT
>RFYP01000030.1 GCA_009921175.1 Flavobacteriia bacterium
CATTGATTATTTCAACGGTTTCTCCACCATCAAATCTTTTATTAAAACCAAAAAACTAAAAAGCCTGTTATGGATTTTTACGCTTTTGGCATTTATACTCTCGGCCATTATTGACAACCTTACGGCCACGATTGTATTGATTACTATTTTGCAAAAAGTCATCAAACAGCGTAACCAAAGAATATGGTTTGCCGGACTAATCATCATCGCGGCCAATGCCGGAGGGGCCTGGTCACCCATTGGCGATGTAACCACCACCATGTTGTGGATCGGTAAAAAGGTAACGACGGTTCAATTGATCAGCCATTTGTTGCTTCCCTCTTTGGTGTGTTTAGTCGTGCCCGTGGTGATTGCGTCCTACCTTCCGGCTTTTCGCGGGGAGTTAGAAACCCTTGACGAAAAGGAAGAAAACACCCATAAACACAGTGGGACCATGCTTTATTTGGGACTTTCGGCCATTGTTTTCGTGCCGATTTTTAAGACCTTAACCCATCTACCACCCTATGTGGGAATGATGCTGTCCTTGGCCATAGTCGCGACCTGTGCCGAAATATTTAGCAATGCCAAGATCAATATCACCTCGATCGACGAGGAACACAACGAGCACGCCAATCACAGTCCAGTACACAGTTCACTCTCCAAAATTGAATTGCCCAGTATCCTTTTCTTTTTGGGGATTTTGATGGCGGTTGCCGCCTTAGAGTCCTTGGGGTACCTATTTAGTTTTGCCGCCTCACTCAACGAAACCATCCCCAATACCGATGTGGTTATTGCTTTGTTGGGCGTTGGTTCTGCAGTGATAGACAATGTGCCTTTGGTGGCCGCCAGTATGGGTATGTTTTCGGAGCCTACCGATCACCCACTTTGGCATTTAATCGCTTTTTCGGCCGGAACCGGTGGAAGTATGTTGATTATCGGATCTGCGGCCGGTGTGGTGGCTATGGGTATGGAAAAAATTGATTTTTTCTGGTACCTAAAGAAAATAGCCGGTCTGGCCCTGATAGGCTTTGTCGCCGGGTTTGTCACCTTTGTGCTTCTACGCGATTTTATTTTTGTATAATTATTTTACAAAATAAACGTTAAGCATATAACGTATCAACTACACGCTATGGCAAGTCTTCAAGAAACCACAATTCCTTTGCAGGAAGAAAAAACACTATCCCTTATCGAACTCGTTCAAAATGGCGGATTAGGGGGACAATTGATCATCGGATTGCTTTTTGTGTTGTTGCTCATCGTGGTGTATATCTATTTTGAGCGTTGGTTTGCCATCCGCGCGGCCTCGCGCTACAACGCCAATTTTATGCCGCAAATACGAACCTATGTAATCAGTGGAAAAATTGAAGGGGCACAAGCCCTTTGTCTACAAGAAAATAAACCCGTGGCACGGATGATCGCCAAGGGGATTTCACGTATAGGTCGCCCTTTAGAAGACATCAATACCGCCATCGAAAACGCTGGCCGATTGGAGGTCTATAAACTCGAAAAAAATGTCAGCATCCTCGCGACCATAGCCGGGGCGGCCCCGATGATTGGATTTTTGGGAACGGTTATTGGGATGATACTTTCAATTTTTGAAATATCAAACGCCGGAGGAAATATCGACATGAAACTCCTTTCTGACGGTTTGTACACCGCCATGACCACCACTGTAGCCGGATTGATTGTCGGTATCCTGGGTTACATTACCTACAATCATTTGGTTGTCAAAATGAACAAGGCTGTCTATCAAATGGAAGCCAGTGCACTCGACTTTTTGGATCTACTTAACGAACCTGCCTAAGTATGAACCTGCGCGGTAGAAATAAAATCACCCCGGAATTTAATATGTCGTCCATGACCGATGTGGTGTTTTTGTTGTTGATCTTTTTTATGATTGCCTCTACTTTGGCCAAACAACTCAATACCATCGACGTACAACTGCCACAAGCCAAAGGAAAAACTGAAAACCGCAATACGGTTGCTGTTACAATCAATGCGGACAACCGTTTTTATGTTGATGAAACCCCTGTTTCAAAAGGACAGTTTCGCACTACTCTCTTACAAAAGGTAGGCTTGCTACCCACGCCCTCCATTGTCCTGCGGGCCGCTAAAAATGTGGCCATCGAACAAGTGGTTTATGTGATGGACTTGGCCAATCAAAATGGAATCAAGGTTGTTTTGGCGGTAGATACCCAGTGATATGAAATTGTTTGAAACCCAGCATGAAAAAAAATCAGCAGCGATCACCTTGTTGGTGGCGATGCTTTTGTTGTTGCTTTTTTTTGTACTGGGCCTTACCTATTACGACCCGCCGGTAGCCTTTGGGGTAGAGGTTAATTTTGGAACGACCAACCAAGGCCAAGGCACCGAACAGCCCCTTCAGGCTGTGGCTGCTCAGCCCCAACCGCAAGAAGTCAAACCCACACCCCAACCGCAAGCAGTTACTCCCAAGCCCAAAGTGGCGGCTACACAAGAAGTCGTTACCCAAGAAAAAAGTACGGTCAGTCTTCCTGAAGAACAAAAAGAAGAACCCCAAAAACCGGAGGAAGTTGTTGAAGCCGTAAAAGAGACCCCTCCGGCCCCCGACCCCCCTAAACCCAAGGTTTCGGAGGCGACCAAAAATATTTTAAAAAACCTACTCGAAGGTCAAAAACAAACCGGTGAAGTGCCCAAGGGTGAAGGCGATGACCAACAAGCCGGGGATAAGGGTAAACAAGAGGGCAATCCCTATGCCAGTAGCTATTACAATACCGCAGGTCCTGGCGGATCTGGAACCGGTTATGGGCTTAACGGGCGCAGTTTGCAAAACAGCGGCAAAGTACCTCAGGACTGCAACCAGGAGGGTATCGTAGTGGTGCGAATTACGGTAGATAACAACGGCCAAGTCATCGATGCCCAGCCCGGTGTAAAGGGTACGACAAACTCCCATCCCTGTCTGTTGGCCCCGGCCAAAGAAACAGCATTACTTCATCGTTGGAACCCCGATGCCCAAGCCCCCAAAAGACAAATTGGTTTTATTGTGATTCAATTTAAGCTGAGTGAGTAAGCCACCGGGAACATACGAGGAAGTCCTCGCATGGCTGTATCAACAACTCCCTTATTTCCAAAGACAAGGGGCCCAGGCTTTTCGACCGGGTTTGGACAAAATCTCCCAATTGATGGACCATTTGGGTCAGCCCCACAAAGCCTATCCTACCCTTCATATCGGTGGGACCAATGGTAAGGGTTCGACCTCCCACATGCTGTCGGCTGTACTACAACAGGCCGGTTATCGGGTGGGCTTATATACTTCTCCGCATTTAAAAGACTTTCGGGAACGCATCAAAATCAACGGGCGCATGATGTCCAAAAGTCAACTGATGGAGTTTGTCCATAGGCATTTTACGTTTTTTCAATCGTTAAGGCCAACTTTTTTTGAATGGTCTGTTGCGTTGGCATTTAATCTTTTTAAACAAGAAAAAGTCGATATCGCCATTGTTGAAGTGGGTATGGGCGGGCGATTGGATGCGACCAATATCCTAGAGCCTGTTTTGTCGGTCATTACCAATATCAGTCTAGACCACACCCAATATTTGGGGGCCGACCGCGCCTCTATCGCTGGGGAAAAAGCCGGAATCATCAAACCCAACATTCCGGTAATCATCGGTGAGAAAGACCCGATTACAGCTCCGGTTTTTGAACGTAAGGCCCGGGACGTAAACGCCCCCCTCCATTATGCGCAAGACACCCTGCTTCCAAAAGGGCTTAAAACCGACCTTAAAGGAGTGTACCAGGCGCAAAACCTATTGACAGCCTATACGGCCTTGCAACTGCTTCAAGGGTTTAGGATCTCAGCTGGTGCACTGGAAAAAGGTTTTGCTCAAGTCGCTGCAATAAGTGGTTTCCAAGGCCGCTGGCAAACCTTGGGGGAGTGGCCCAAAATCATCGCTGATGTTAGCCACAACGAGGCAGGGTTTAGTTTTCTAAAAGCCCAATTGGCCCAAGAAGACTATGTCCAATTGCACCTGGTTATCGGTTTTGTCAAAGACAAAGAAGTTACCAAAATTATACCCTATCTCCCTAAAGATGCCCGCTATTATTTGACCCAATCCGGAGGGCCACGTTCGTTGGAGGTTGAAACGCTCAGTACACTTTTTACACAAAATGGATTTAGCTGTACTACCTATAAAAAAGTAGCCGTTGCTCTGCAAGTGGCCAAAAAACAGGCTGATTCACAGGATTTGATTTTGGTTACCGGGAGTACTTTTGTTGTGGCTGAGGTGCTTTAGGCTTAACCTCAACGAGTCCATAATGATAGATTATAGCCAAAATTTGACCCCTAAAATCACATAAAAAAAGTAGATTTATTTTTTAAAATATTAAGCGAGTAGCCCTATATTTGCCCACGCAAAGTTCGGGCGCGTAGCTCAGTTGGTTCAGAGCACCTGGTTTACACCCAGGGGGTCAGGGGTTCGAATCCCTTCGCGCCCACTAAAAAAACCTCACTAGACAGTGAGGTTTTTTTGTTCAAATGGGTTGATGATTTAGGGAAGTTTAAAGAGTTCCTCTACCGTACACTTTAGGGTTTGGGCAATTTTTAGGGCCAAGACGGTCGAAGGGATATAAACTCCATTTTCTATCGCATTGATGCTTTTTCTTGAAACTTCGGCGTGTTCGGATAGCTCTTGCTGGGTCAAACCCGCAGATTTTCGGTAGGCCTCCAGATTATTTAATAGTTTATTATGGTCTTTCCCCAAAACTATCTTTTTTCAAATTTTTCTACTGCGTTGGTCAATTCTTTTTCCGTGTTGGGATAGAGGTATCCTGCAATCAAAGTACCTAGGCCTATGGCCGCTACCAAAAAGCCAATTCCTTCTAATACCTTGCCAATCCAAATAAAACCAAAAAAGTATAAACCAATTCCTACAAAAATGGTAATTACACCATTTCGTCGATAGTCAATCGGTTCCTTTTTTCGCTCTTCAAAAATTAGCATCAACTCGTCTAGTTTTTCGGGATTATCCATATGTTTTGCGATTTCCAAAACGGTTTTTCGCTTGTCTTTATTTTCGTGATAAAGCCAGGTAAAAACAGCGATAGGGATAATGATTCCGGATAAAATTCCAAGTACTGGGATAATTAAATGATCCATAAGTTAAAAGTTAAAATGTAACTCAAACGTAACAAAAAATATTTAAATGATACGTATAGGTTACATAAAAGAGTATTTTTTTTTTGCAAAAAAGAAATCCGGTAAAACCAAGAGCAAAAAAAACCAGAACATTGTTCTGGTTTTTAAGGGTGTTTTAACAGGTTTATACGGCCTGAAAAAGTTTATCTATTTTTTCTTTTTCCTCGTCGGCCAACTGGGCATCGACCAAAATTCGACCGCTGTGTTCATCGGTGATGATTTTCATCCGCGAAGCGATTTCCATTTGAGTTTGAGGAGGGATGGTAAAATAAGACCCGCCCGAAGCACCGCGATCTACTGCCACAACGGCCAAACCGTTTTTGACATTACCACGAATGCGCTTATAGGCTTCAATCAGGTGTTTTTCGATATTCTTTTCAAACTCTTCCGACTTCTTGAGCAACAATTCCTCTTCCTTTTGGGTTTCGGCCATGATGTCGTTGAGTTCTTTCTTTTTGTTGTCCAAGTGCGATTGACGACCGTTTATTTTTTCTTGCAGTTCTTCTATAGCAAGGGTAGTCTGCTCGGTTTTGGTTTGGAATTCTTTGATGCGTTTTTCAGAAAGTTGAATTTCCAATTCTTGGTATTCCTGTTCTTTGACAATCGAATTATACTCCCGGTTGTTCCGCACATTTTTAAGGTTGGCCTCGTATTTTTTGGCGGTTTCTTTGGCTACTTCAATATTGTTTTTGAGGGTTTTGATTTGATGGCTATGATCACTGATTTCCTCATTGAATTTTTCCAAGCGTTTGTTGAGTCCGGCCACTTCGTTTTCGAGGTCTTCCACTTCGAGGGGAAGCTCGCCTCGGACGTTGCGAATTTCATCAATTCGCGTATCAATCAATTGAAGGTCGTAGAGGGCTCTTAGTTTTTCTTCTACTGTGATTTCTTTTTTCTTGGCCATATTAGAAATAGTTAACAGGATTTGTTGAACGCGCTAAAGCGAACGCAAAATTAGGGATTTTTTTGTTAAGAAAATCAAGGATCAAATTTTTTGTAAACTGCTCACTTTCATAGTGTCCGATATCGGCCAAAAGAAAGTGGTCGTTCCCCTGAAAAAATTCGTGGTATTTAAGGTCGGCCGTCAGGTAGGCATCTGCTCCTTGGCCCTTTGCCTGGGCAATGGCAAAACTTCCTGAGCCTCCCAAGACCGCTACTTTTTGAATGTTTTTTTTGGGCAAAGCCGAATGGCGAATCGGTCCGGTTTTCATTTGTTTTTGCACCCAGGTCAAAAAATCCTCTGGAGCCATCGGTTTTTGCAATGTTCCGATCATTCCCATGCCAATGGTTTGATTGGGGTTGTCGATGGCAGTGATTTCGTAGGCCACCTCTTCATAAGGATGCTGATTAAAAAGGGCTTTGAGTACCGCACCTTCTCGGTGTTTTTTATAGACCAATTGTAGTTGGGTTTCGGCCACCTGCTCGTCTTGCCCCGCTTGACCAATCTGGGGCGATGTGGTATCGTTCCCCCGAAAAGAACCTACTCCTTGGGCACTAAAACTGCAACGGTCATAGGCGCCTATTTGGCCAGCCCCTGCTTGATAAAGTGCCTCCAGTAGATCTGCTGCTTGGGATTGAGGGACATAGGTTGTTAGCTTTTTGAGGGTATTGTTTTGGGGAACCAATATTTTTGGATGTTCGAGTTGAAGACGTTGGGCGATACCATAGCTTACGCCCTCCCAATGGTTGTCCAGGGCGGTATGCAGGGCATAGATACAGAAATTGTTTCGGATGGCTTCCATCACCGTCTGTTCGACATAGTTCGCACCGGTTAGGCGTTTTAGCCCCTTAAAAATGATGGGGTGAAAACTAATAATCAGGTTACATCCCTTGGCCTGAGCTTCGGAGATGGTTTCCGGTAGGGTGTCAAGCGTGATAAGCGCCCCCGTACAGTCTTGGTGCGCATCGCCCACCAACAGGCCGGTATTGTCAAAATCTTCTGCATAGGCACGGGGTGCCCAGGCTTCGAGTACGTCTAATATGTCTTGAATTTTCATTAATCATCGGATGATTACAAATATAATATTATCTTTTTGGGCATGAAAAATCGCTTGTGGTTCTTAGCGCCTCTTGCCGGACTCTATGCTTTAGTCATGGAAATTCGGAACGTACTTTTTGACCGCCAATGGTGGTCGAGTGTAGTGCCTACGATTCCGAGCATAGGGGTGGGCAACCTATCCCTAGGCGGTACGGGCAAGTCGGTGGTGATCGATTACCTGATTTCGCACTTAAAAACCCGAAACCAATTGGCGGTGATTAGTAGAGGCTATGGCCGTCAGACAAAAGGATTTATACTGGCGGATGCTCAAAGTACGGCTAAAACTTTGGGGGACGAACCCTTTCAGTTTTATCGTAAACATCCCGACATACAGGTGGCAGTAGCCGAAGATCGACGGGTAGCTTTGGTCCATTTGGAGAAAACGACACCCAAAATTTCCCGTCTATTGTTTGACGATTGTTTCCAGCACCGTTGGGTGAAACCCCAAAAAATGATTTTAACGACTTCCTACCACCGGCCATATTTTTCGGATTGGGTACTCCCCGTTGGGCGGTTGCGTGAATTGTCCAAAGGCCGTCAACGTGCCGATGTGGTGTTGGTCACCAAATGCCCCAAAGACCTCTCTGATGATGCACAATTGGCATTTAAAAAACGCCTAAAGTTGGCGCCAACGCAACCATGTTTTTTCAGTTCGATTGCCTATGCCCCACAACTGATAGGACACAACAAAACCCTCGATGTTAATCGTCTGGCGGGAAAAAAGGTGGTATTAATCACTGGGATTGCCGATCCCGATCCCGTGGTAGAGGAACTCCGTCGCTTAAAGCTGACATTTGAGCATTTGGCTTTTGGCGATCATCATGCGTTTACCACCGCCGAAATTGACCGATTCAGGAAATACGCAGAGGACACCCTGCTGGTAACGACCGAAAAAGATTACGGCCGATTGTTACCTCAGTTGTCAGACCATCCCAGGCTCTACTATTGGCCCATTGGCCTGGAGTTCGTCCATCCCAAACAAGAAGAGGAGTTTTTGGCTTGGATTGCTTAGTCCAGGTCGTTTATTCGATGTGCTTGTGTGCCTTATAACTCGAGCGAACCAATGGGCCACTTTCGACATGCCGAAAGCCCAAATCTTTGGCAAACGCTTCATAGCGGGCAAATTCTTCGGGGGTGATAAAGCGCTCGACCGGCAAGTGTTTTTTGGTGGGTTGTAAATACTGGCCCAGGGTCACGATGTCCACAGCCGCTTTACGCAAGTCGTGGAGGCTTTCAAAGACTTCGTCTTCGGTTTCCCCCAGTCCGAGCATCAATCCTGATTTGGTACGTCGTATACCTTGTTCTTTGAGGTAGTGCAATACCCCAAGACTTTGGTCGTATTTTGCTTGAATTCGCACCTGGCGGGTAAGGCGTCTTACGGTTTCCAAATTATGCGAAACCACCTCTGGTGCAACAGCGATAATCCGGTCGATATTGTTGGTATTGCCTTGAAAGTCAGGAATGAGCGTTTCGAGGGTGGTGCTAGGATTTAGGCGTCGAATCGCCAAAATGGTTTCTGCCCAAAGAATCGAGCCCATGTCTTTAAGGTCGTCTCGATCGACAGAAGTAATCACGGCATGTTTGATACCCATCAGTTTGATGGAACGCGCGACCTTTTCGGGTTCTTCCCAATCGACGCTATCCGGACGGCCGGTTTTGACCCCACAAAAGCCACAGGAGCGGGTACAAATGTTCCCCAAAATCATAAAGGTTGCTGTCCCTTCACCCCAACATTCGCCCATATTGGGGCAACTCCCCGAGGTACAAATGGTATGGAGCCTGTATTTATCTACTAGCCCACGAAGTTCGGTGTATTTTTTCCCAGTCGGAAGCTTGACACGAATCCATTCGGGTTTTCCAATCTTTGATTTTTTTTCTTCTACAACAGCCACCCGTTAATTTTTTTTCAAAGATACAAAGTTCGATTTAAAACAGACTGATCAAATAACCCAAGGTAAACCCAAAAAGAAACAGCAAACTTAGTACACTGAGTATGCGTAGTTTTTTGGAAGGCCGGTCATTTTGTGGCATATGTTTACTGATGACCAAACGGTAATTGAGCAAGGCATAAAGCGGAGCGGTGATAAAGGACAAGACCGTTGCGATTTGGACCAACAGCCCCATTTCGGACAATAGGAAAAAGAAAATCAACGAAGTCCCCACAGCCAAGGCAATAATCCAATGCAAGTACTGGTCTTTTTGGTGCTTAAACAACAGTTGACTGGTAATCGACATGGCTCGGGGTGAGGCGTCTAAGGTGGTGATGGTTGTAGAAAACATGGTGGTAAACGCGGCTACAGCAATGAGGCCATAGGCTCCTTTACCCAGGTTGGTGGTATAGAGGTCAATTAGTTGTCCCGCAAAAACGGCCCCTTGGTTGGAGAAAGTTTCTCCGGAGCCAAACATCACCAAGGAGCCCAGTCCAATAAAACAAAGCCCCAGGACGACTGTGGCGATATAGCCGACATTAAAATCAAAAAGGGAGGCTTTAAGATCCAATTCCTCGCCGAGGGCCTTCTTTTTTTCTAAAGACCAAATCGAGTGCCAAATCGAAATATCAAGGGGGGCTGGCATCCACCCCATAAAAGCGATTAGAAAAAGCAATCCGGCACCCTCGGGAAATACCTGAGTTAGAGGAATCGCCTGTTCGGATTTAAACAGGGCTATAAAGACAGCCAGGATGCTACTGACCGCCAGGGTGAGGATGATGACTTTGATAAAGCGGTCCAACAGGTGGTATTTGCCCAGCAGTAAGATGCCAAAACAAATTAGGGTTAAAAAAATACTCCAGTGGACCACATCGGTGATGCCAAAAAGTTCGGTAGCGATACCCGCAGTAACCACCGTCACCGCTGTTTGTATGGTGAACATAGTGGCCATGTTTAGGACAAAATAGGTCCAGAGGTACCCCTTGCCTAAGCGGTGATACCCGTTTAACAGACTTTCACCGGTGGCCAGGGCATAGCGCGGGCCATATTGAAAAAAAGGATACTTAAACAAGTTGACCAGGAGTAGAGCCCATAATAGCCCCCAGCCATAGTCGGCACCCGCCCGGGTAGATTGTACCAAATGTGAAACGCCGATGGCTGCCCCGGCAAACAAAAGCCCGGGACCGAGTTTACGTAGTGTGGTTATCATTGAGATTGATATGTTCTGTTAGGACTTTTTTGGCCCGCAAAAGTTTGACTTTTATTGTGTTTATCGGTTGATCCAGGGCTTTGCTGAGTTCTTTATAGCTATGGGCTTCAAAAAATCGTAGTTGAATGATTTTTTGGTATTCCGGTTTTAAAATTTTTAGGGCCTGCAGTACCTGCTCCAAACTTTGGGCGGCAATCATCAGTTCTTCGGGCGAAGGTGTGGCATCGCCTACTTTTTCCAAAAGGTTTTCTTGATGGTCAGGGCCCTTTAGGCTTCGTTGGCTTTTGCGGAGTTGATCGATCTGAAGGTTTTTGGAAATCGTCAGTAGCCAAGTACTAAAGGCATACTGGGGATTGTAGGTTTCGATTCGGTCAAAGGCCTTGGCCAGGGTCTGTATACTAAGCTCTTCGGCAGTATGGGGGTTGTTGGTGTTTTTGAGCTGAAAATTATAGACCAATTGCCAATAGTGGTCAAAGAGGGTATTAAAAGCTTTTTGGTCGTTGTTTTTCGCCGAAACAATAACTTCCTGCAACACTTCTTTTGCCATGTCGAATCGATTGGTATCGAAAACTACAAAATTAATTTAGATGTGCGGCAGTATTTCGGCACTCTTGTTCTTCGGGCAACTTACCACAGAGCCCACAAGGCTGGTTGTCTTTGTTGAGAAAAGGACTTTGACTGGCACAGGTTCCAGCAAATTTACCGTCTTTTTTGGCCCAAATTTTTATGGCGATTCCGGCAAA
>RFYP01000004.1 GCA_009921175.1 Flavobacteriia bacterium
AGCAAAACCAGCATCGTTAAATGGACGATGGTGCCCTCCCCGGCCAAAGCGGTCTAAACGATAAATCATGATCGGGTTCATCTCGGGCATAAACTTTTGCACCGTTGTATGGATATACCGGGCCAATTGACGAGAGACCCCATCAACTTCTCCCCCATAAAAACGACGGGCATTGCGTTGACGCTCGGTTTCTGTCACGGGAACGGGTTCAGAAAAAATGCGAAAACTTCGGTTGTCGATCACCCCATCGACCCCTTCGATATTACCGATCATATCGTTGTTTAGAATACCCATGATTTCCCAATCTTGTTCTTTGGCATAGGCGGCTAGGCCTCGACCGCCGTACAAGCCCTGCTCTTCTCCGGCCAATCCGATATAGATGATACTGTTTTCAAAACGGTATTTGGACAATACCCGGGCGGCCTCGATGGTTCCGGCCATACCACTGGCATTATCATTGGCGCCGGGCGAATCGTCTGTGTAGTTGGTAGGGTCCGAAATCCGTGAGTCGATATCTCCACTCATAATGATAAAACGGTTGGGGTATTTGGTGCCCCGTTGAATGGCCACTACATTATTGATCCATACAGGTTTAACGATACGTCGGCCATCGGGTTCATGATAATTTTTTTGATAAAAAACCTCCAAGCACCCCCCGCAAGCGGTAGATATTTGATCAAATTCTTTTTTAATCCAGCGGCGGGCTGCCCCTATACCCCGAACTGCAGAAAGTGTATCGCTAAGGGTATGGCGCGTTCCAAAGTTGGCCAAGGTGGATATGTCTTTTTGCAGGCGGTCTGCTGACACTGCCTCAACGATATGTTGAAAATCTTGAGCGGTTTGCCCATACAGTCCAAGGGACGCTATAAGCAGCAAGCTTGATAAAAATGTTCTCATGATAAATTTTAGGGTAAAATACGAAAAAACCCGTAGCATATGCACGGGTTTTTTCTACCATAAACCACATTAAATGATTAGAAACAATAGCTCTTTTCCTCAATTACCTTGTCGGCAATTGACTCATTTAATGAAAAAACATCTGGGGCTTCATCATACTTGCAAAGCGTATTTAGCGCAGCCAGCATGAGTTCTTTTTGTCCTTTACCGGCTAGATGATGGATGATTTCTTTTCCTTTGGCATTGACCAAATCTACCGTTTTATAGAGATAGACTTGCGTCATGGCTAGTTGGATCTGTTGATCAGTAGCACTGGTTCGTTGTATGTTTTTGGCAGTGCGCAATACAGCTGACTCGGCCATATAGGTATGAATTAGCATGGCGGAGGCTGCAAGCAATACTTGTTGGTGTTTTTCCAAATCGGGACCGTATTTCTGAACCGCTGCACCCATGCATAGCAGAAAAGCACTTTTTAGGGCTTTTATACGTTTTTGTTCCGAAGCCAGTGGACCTTCATAGGTGTGGTCGTCTTTAAAATCACTCCCCAATTGCCCCATCAACTGCATCACCGGACTCATCAAATCCAATTGCCCTTTTAGTGCCTTTTTAAGGAGCATGCCCACCGCCAGCATACTATTGATTTCATTGGTTCCTTCATAGATACGCCCGATACGGGCATCGCGCCAAGCGGATTCCATAGGGGTGTCTGCCGAAAAACCCATTCCTCCGTAGATTTGGATACCGTCGTCAGCACAGTCTTGTACATGCTCAGAAACAGCAACTTTTAATATGGAACATTCGATGGCAAATTCTTCCACACCTTTAAGCTCGGCTTTTTGGTGATCCATCCCCTCCTTGTGCAGGGATTCAATTTTTTCTTTAATCAACGCTCCTGCTCGATAACAGGCGGCTTCTCCCACATAGCAATTCATAGCCATACGGGCAATTTTTTCTTTAATCGCCCCAAATTGTGCGATGGGTGTATTAAACTGTATGCGTTCGGTAGCGTAGCCTACTGCAGCTCCAATGACACGTCGTTGGGCATCCAAGCAAGCCACGGCCAACTTGATTCTCCCAACATTTAGGGCATTCATGGCAATTTTAAAGCCTTCCCCTCGACCGGCTAACATATGATCGACGGGCACTTTGGTTTCGTTAAAAAATACTTGTCGGGTAGAAGAGGAGTGAATCCCCAGTTTATGTTCTTCCTCGCCTAGAGAAATACCATTTTCAAGATCGACAGGGACAATAAAACCGGTGATGTTTTTGTCCTCTTCAATGCGGGCAAAGACAATAAAAAGATCGGCAAAACCGGCATTGGAGATCCACATTTTTTGCCCGGTGATTTTATAATGTGTTCCGTCTTCGGACAAAACGGCTTTGGTTTTACCCGAATTGGCATCCGATCCGGCGCCGGGTTCGGTGAGGCAGTAGGCTCCAAACCATTCACCGGTGGCGAGTTTGGGAACATAGGCTTGTTTTTGGGCTTCTGTACCGTATAGGGTAATCGGCATGGTGCCTATACCCGTATGGGCCCCAAAAGCTGTAGAAAAAGACCCGGTGGCTCCAGAGATATAGTCACACACCAACATTGTGGAGACAAAATCCATGCCCAAACCTCCGTAGGTTTCGGGAACCGACACACCCAGAAAGCCGAGTTCGCCGGCTTTTTGCATTAGCGATTGAGTTAGGGCGTAGTCTTTTTGTTCAAAACGTGCTTTGTTGGGCCAGATTTCGCGATCGACAAACTCTTGTACGGCCTCTTTCATCATTAATTGTTCTTCGCTAAAATCTTCTGGTGTAAAAACCGTTTGACTCGATGCGTCATGGAGAATAAAAGATCCGCCGGTAGTGGGTGTTTGGGTTGCGTTCATATGGCTTTGTTAAGTGGGTTAAGGGTAATATGTTCAGAGCTTAGACTTTGTTCGATAATGGCTTCGGAGACCTCAAAAAAATGTTTGAGCTGTGTTTCGCTCAGTTCACGGCTTACTTTTTCGTTAAAATTTAAAACCACTTCTCGCGAGATGTTTCTTTTTTCTTTACCAAAAGGAGTTAGAAAAATAAGTACACCTCTACCGTCAGCAGGGTCTGGTTTTCGCTCGATGAGTTGCCGCTCTTCCATGGTTTTTAATAAGCGCGAAAGGCTGGTGTTTTCCATGCCCATTTTTGGGCCCAAGGCCGTAGAAGGTGTCCCCTCGGGATCGATGTTCAATAAGGCAAATCCGGTAGCCATGGTCGAATCAAATTTTGAAGCTTCGCGATTATACATTTTACTGACAGCCATCCAGGCTGCGCGCAAAGTATAATCGAGTGTTTTTTGTTTCAAGGGTTATTCTTTATGGTAAAGATACAAAATATATTATGCACGCATAATAAAAAAAGGAAAAAAAACTCCACGAAGGGAGTTTTTTACGTTAGGCATAAATTTGATCAATAAGTGCTTTGTATTTTTCTTTAATGACTTTTCGTTTTAGTTTCATCGTAGGGGTCAAATGACCAGCATCTATGGACCAAATGTCCGGAGTGAGTTCAAATTTTTTGATTTTCTCCCACTTGCCAAATTGTTCATTGTAGCGGTCGATATCCTTTTGAATCTGTTCGATTACTTTTGGGTTTTCAATCAGTTCTTTTTCAGAAAGCTTGGTCGTTTGTCCCTTAGTTTTTAGCCAATCCTTGACATAATCAAAATTGAGTTGAATCAGTGCGGCGGGCATTTTTTGCGCTTCGCCAATGACCATAATTTGTTCGATAAACAAAGATTGTTTCATCACACCCTCGATCAGGGCAGGGGCGATGTATTTCCCTCCTGAGGTTTTAAACATTTCTTTTTTACGGTCGGTAATTTTCAAAAATCCATCGGTATCAAACTCACCAATGTCACCGGTGTGAAAATAATCACCCGACATGACCTGAGAAGTTCGTTCGGGATCTTTGTAATAGCCTTGCATAACATTTGGCCCTTTGCAAAGGATTTCACCGTCATCGGCAATTTTGACGGTTATTCCATCGATAATCTTTCCTACGGTACCAATTTTAAAACCGCCGTTCCGCATATCGTTGACCGAGATTACGGGTGAGGTTTCGGTTAATCCATAGCCCTCAACGATAGTCATGCCCGCTGCGGTAAACACTTGGGCCAGTCGAGGTTGGAGTGGAGCACTCCCCGAAGCAATCAATTGAAGGTTTCCACCTAGGGCTTCTTTCCATTTTGAAAATATAAGTTTGCGGGCGATTTTAAGTTTAAAACCGTACCAAAAACCATTTTTGCCATAGGGTTGATATTGAAGCCCTAAATCTACGGCCCAATAAAACAATTTTTGCTTTATGCCCTCTAAGTCATTTCCACGGGCATAGATTTTGTCATAGACTTTTTCGAGTAAACGAGGAACAGCCGTCATCATCTCCGGTTTGACCTCTTTAAGGTTGTCACTGATGGTTTCTAAAGATTCAGCAAAGTATATGGTGATACTGTGGTAGACATAGAAATAGAGAATGACGCGTTCAAAAATATGGCATAAAGGCAAAAAACTTAAGGCAGTTGCTTTGCCCGGCTCTAAAGGTAGGCGATTTGAGCTGGCGATAACATTGGTGGTAACGTTGTGATGACTTAGCATTACGCCTTTGGGCACGCCGGTTGTCCCCGAAGTATAGATAATGGTAGCCAAGTCTTCGGGAAGTACAGATGCTTTGGCAGCTTCCACTGCTTCTTGATTGTCTAATGCCGAACCACTTTCTAACAAAGTACTCCAATGATTGCAGCCCTCTAGGGTGTCAAAACTATACACTCCTTTTAGGCTTTTCACCGATTTTTGAATCGATTTTAATTTGGCATATACCTCAGCATCAGACACAAAGCAATACTGACATTCCGAATGGTTGAGGATGTATTTATAATCTTCGGCAGCAATGGTTGGGTAGAGCGGCACATTGATGGCCCCCAATTGGAGGATTCCTGCATCGACGATGGCCCACTCGGTTCGGTTATTGGATGAAATCATACCAATTTTATCACCCTTTTGGATACCCAAATTGAGCAAGGCTCGACTAATGGCCTGCGCTTTTTGGTAAAATTCCTCTGAGGAAGTGGCTTCCCATTGGCCATTGTATTTGGTATTGATGGCCTTGGCCAATGGCCTGTTTTTCCGTTGATAGTCGATAAAATCAAATAGTCGAGTGGGTTGCATAGATTTTGTTTTTACGCAAAATAAGCAATTTGTCTCGCTTTAAAAAATCAACTATACATGGTTTTGCAACCACTTATAGGCATTGCTAAAAGCTATAATCCAAGGAGAGACTTCGTCCTGACGATTACCGGGATAATGGGCCCAGTTCCACGGGAATGTTGCGCGTTCCAAATGGGGCATCATGACCAAATGGCGTCCATCATCACTGGTCAACATGGCTGCATTGTGATCAGAGCCATTGGGGTTGGCCGGGTAGTCTGCATAGTGATAGGTAGCTGGAATATGGTACTGCGCTTTTGGGCCAGGCAGATGAAATTTTCCTTCGCCATGGGCAGCCCAAATCCCTAAGGTGCTTCCCTCCATGCCTTGTAGCATCACCGCAGGAGAGGGTTCGATATGAACGGCCGTAAATTGACATTCAAATTTCCCGGAGTCGTTATGCAGCATTTTTGGTTTTTCTTTAAACTCAGGAGTGAGCAAGCCCAGCTCGATAAACAATTGGCAACCGTTACACACGCCAAGGGAAAGGGTGTCTTTTCTTTGGAAAAAATCATCCAAGCTCTTTTTGGCTTTTTCATTGTACATAAACGCTCCGGCCCAGCCTTTAGCACTTCCCAAAACATCCGAATTTGAAAACCCACCTACGGCAACAATAAATTGAAAGGGCTCAAGCGTGGTACGGCCTTCAATCAAATCGGTCATGTGAATATCGGTGACCTCAAAACCGGCCAAACTCATGGCATAGGCCATTTCACGTTCTGAGTTACTCCCTTTTTCGCGTAGCACTGCTGCTTTGATTTTGAAGCGTTGCGATAGATCAGGCAATTTTCCATCAAATTGGGAGGGGAATTGAAATGCAAGAGGCTGTTTTTTGTAGTTATCAAATCTCGTTTGGGCAAATCCTCTTTTGGTTTGATGCGCATCGAGGGCTGCCGAAGTTTGAAACCAAAGGTCTCTGTATTTTTCGACTTCCAAGGCATGCTGTACATTTTGATGGGAAAGGGTCAAGGTTTTTGAGGAATCGGGGGTCCCTATTTTTACACATTCGATTCCTTCTGCCCTAAATAAAGTGGCTAGGTCTTCTTTGGATTGTAACCAAACGGCACTGTTTTCGGCAAAGAGTAAAGCAATGCTATCTTGGTTTTTGAGTGCGTTTAGATTTACCGTAATGCCAACATCAACCGAGGGAAAACAGCCTTCTAACAAGGCCGTGATAAGTCCACCGGAAGAAATGTCATGTCCCGCTGTAATAATACCAGAGCGAATCAGGGCCTGAATGTGGTTAAATGCTTTTATAAAATACTCCGCATCCTGAACTTGAGGAGTCTGGTTTCCTACGGTTTTGCAAATTTGTGCAAAGGAGGACCCGCCGAGGGAATACTGGTCTTTTGATAAGTTGATGTAAAATAGGTCACCACCGTCTTGCGTAATGACTGGAGTGATGGTTTTTTGAATGGCATCACAATGTCCGGCTGCAGAGATAATCACCGTCCCAGGGGCCACAACATCTCCTTCTGGATACTTTTGTTTCATGGACAAAGAGTCTTTGCCGGTGGGTATATTGATGCCCAAAGCGATGGCAAAGTCGGAACAGGCTTGTACAGCTTCATAGAGGTTGCGATCTTCTCCGGGATTGTTACAGGGCCACATCCAATTGGCCGAAAGCGTGACCGAGTCAATGCCCTTTTCGAGGGGTGCCCAAACGATGTTGGTCAGGGCTTCGGCTATGGCATTGATGCTTCCTGCTTTGGGGTCGATCAGGCTCGAAAGGGGTGCGTGTCCGATTGAGGTTGCGATTCCAGACTTCCCTTCGTAATCCAAACTGACCACTCCACAATTGCTCAAAGGCAATTGTAAGTGTCCAACGGTTTGTTGTTGGGCTACTCGCCCAGTTACACAACGGTCGACTTTGTTGGTAAGCCAATCCTTGCAAGCCACTGCTTCGAGTTGTAAAACAGCCGTGAGGTATTCCTCCAGCCTTTCGGTTTGGTAATTAAGCGGTGCAAAAGTACGAGCCTGTGTTTGGTCTTCCATGATGGTTTTGGGGGGATTGCCAAAAAAATCACTCAAATTCAGGTCGATGGGCTTTTCATCCTTTTTTTCGTGGGCAAATACAAATCGATGATCGTCCGTTACAGTGCCTACTACATACATAGGAGCTCTTTCACGGGCGGCTATTTTTTGAAGTGTCTCTACATCTTTTTCGGCCAAAATAAGCCCCATACGTTCTTGGGATTCATTACCAATCAATTCTTTGGCAGAGAGTGTGGGGTCTCCCACGGGCAATTTGTTGAGGGCAATAAGTCCTCCAGTACTTTCGACCAGTTCGGACAAACAGTTGAGGTGGCCACCGGCACCGTGGTCGTGGATCGAGATGATGGGATTTTCAGCCGATTCGACTAAGGCCCGAATGGCATTGGCCACTCTTTTTTGCATTTCGGGGTTAGACCGCTGAACGGCATTGAGTTCGATAGTATTGCCAAAGTTCCCGGTATCGGTCGAAGAGACGGCTGCTCCACCCATGCCGATGCGGTAATTATCCCCGCCCAAAATGATGATTTTATCGCCTTTTTGAGGTTTCTTTTTCTGGGCTTGTGCCCGGTGACCATATCCCACCCCACCTGCAAGCATAATCACTTTGTCATAGCCCAATCGCTGGGATTGATCTTGGTATTCAAAAGTAAATAAGGACCCAGCGATAAGTGGTTGCCCAAATTTATTTCCAAAGTCTGATGCCCCGTTGGAGGCTTTGATTAAAATTTCTAAGGGAGTTTGATAGCGCCATGGGCGTGCGGCAAATGCAGTTTCCCAAGGACGGTCTTCAGTTACTCTAGAGTAGGGAGTCATATATACGGCGGTACCCGCCAAGGGTAAAGACCCTTGTCCCCCCGCCAGACGGTCTCGGATTTCACCTCCAGATCCCGTAGCTGCTCCGTTAAAGGGCTCTACCGTAGTGGGGAAATTGTGGGTTTCGGCTTTTAAGGAGAGGACACTAGGTATCTTTTTTTTCTCAAAGGGACTGGGTGTATCCCCTCGCTGTGGAGCAAACTGTGTAAGGTCAGGGCCCTCGACAAAAGCCACATTGTCACTGTAGGCCGATACTATCGTATTGGGGTTGACTTTGGAGGTTTTTTTAATTAGTCCAAAAAGCGAACTTTCTTTTGTCTCTCCATCGATGACAAAGGTTCCATTGAAAATTTTATGGCGGCAGTGTTCCGAATTGACCTGCGAAAACCCGAAAACTTCAGAATCGGCGAGTGGGCGTCCAATTCTTTGGGATAGATTTTCTAAATAGGCGACTTCTTCTTGACTTAAAGCCAGGCCTTCGGTTTGATTATAGGCAGCTATGTCCTGTACGTCTTCTATGGGTGCAACTGGGGTGTTTATCGTAAAAATATCCTGATTTAAACGCTGGTATTTTTCAAAGAGCATGGGGTCAATATTCGTTTCGGACGTATGAGGCAAAAACGTCTCGATGCGCGAAATTCCTTCGATACCCATGTTTTGCGTAATTTCTACGGCGTTGGTACTCCAGGGAGTAATCATGCTGCTTCGGGGTCCTACAAATCCCCCCTCAATTTCTTCGGTGTGTAACTGGGGTTGGTCGCCAAAGAGCCATTGAAGTTTTGCGGAGGTTTCTGGGTCGATTGGCTGCTGGGTTTCGACTACAAAAATGGCCACTTTTGGAGCGCCAAAAAAACAGATCATAGTGTCTGGATTAGTGCTGTAAAATTAACTTTTTTTGGGTTGTAAGATTTGGAGTTTTTCTCCAATTTTATTGGAGTTATCCACAAAGTAGGTCAATAACTCTTAGGATTTGCGTATCATTTTGGCCATATAAAATCCATCGTGCCCAGTTTGATGGGTTAGCACTACTGTTTCTTGTGCTAGGGTGAAATCACGTCCAAAATCACTGGCGAGAAATGCACTGATTTGTTGTTGGTTTTCGTTGGGGAAAATGGAGCAGGTGACATAGACCAGCTGTCCTTCGGGTTTGACCAGTAGTGCGTTTTTCTCAAGCAATTGTTTTTGAACTTCACATAGGGCAGCGATTCGTTTGGGGTTCATCGTCCATTTGTGTTCGGGATGTCTTCTCAAAACACCGAGCCCACTACAAGGAGCATCGATCAAAACAGTATCAGCTTTTGCCGCCCATTGATCATAAAAATCATCCGTTACTTGGGGTATGGTTTGGATGTTATTTACACCATTTCTTTCGGCTCTTATTTGTAGACGTTCGAGCTTATCGGGCTGTTGGTCCAGGGCCAAGATTTGCCCGGTATTTTCCATCAAACACCCTAGATGCAAACTTTTACCTCCCGCTCCGGCACAAGCATCAATCAAAATTTGATTTTTTTGTGGGTCGATCCAATGGCCTATTTTTTGGGAGTTTCCATCTTGAATTTCAAATAATCCGTTTTGAAAAGCCTTGAGCTGGGCAATGTTTTTGACCGAATGCACCAGTAACGCTTCGGGATAATCGGCCAATACTTCGGTTTCGATTTGGGCTTCATTCCACAAGGTCGTTTTTAGTTTTTTGGGTGTAGTTTTTAGACTGTTGGCACGAATAATCAGGAGAGCCTGTTGGTTAAAGGCAGCGCATTCCTTGGGCCAGTCTGTGGTGTAGGCAGTACGGCCTTGTTGTTCCAGCCAATCTGGAATAGAAGCTGCCAGTGCATTGGATTGTTCAGCCTGTTGAAGCCGGGTCTTTATCTTTTCTATTTCGGCTTCTCCCAAGGTTTGATCGGGGGAAAGTTTCAAGCCTTGATCCACAGCCCAACTAAAAAGTATTTTCTCTAAGCCAGAGCGGTCTGATGGTAAGTCGATTTGGCATGCATCCGCATATTTTCGCAACCAGCGAAGACCGTCATAGAGGCCTTTCCCAAAAAGTTTTCGGTCGCGCGATCCCCAACTGCGGTGTTGTCGGGTTGTGTTTTTAAAAACCCAAGCTGGGGTTTGTTGTTCGACGACAACGGCCTGCCAACCTGTGACTATTGCTGTTGCTATATTGTTGTACAGCCTCATTAGGCCCAAATATAGAATTTTTTAAGGGAGATTTTCGTTTTCTTTTTTGGCCGTTCTATTCATGATTTGGAGCGCATGTCGGTTAAAACGATCTTCTGCTACAAAAATTTGTAAAACTTTTTTGGCAGGGAGTTTTTTGAGTAATTCTTTGTTGCGGTCTTGTTTTTTATGGAGCATCAATTGTTCGAGGCTGTCGTATTCTTTGATAAAACGAGACACGTCTTTTTCGTTGAGCTTGTCTTGCTCTTTAAAGGCATTTTTTCGAAGTGCATACATGGGTTTTCTGCAGGCCTTAAAGATTTCGTCTTCAAATTGGTCAAAAATTGTCCAATAGATTTTTTCTTCTTCTGTGGTCATTTCACATTTTTCGGCGATGTAGGTGAGTTTAATCGCTTTCATCCGTTCATAACTCATATGGTGCTTTTGCGCATAGCCAAAGCCCGTAGTCAAAAGGAATAATAAGACGGTATTTTTATTGATCCAATTCAGCATAATTCCAAGGATATGATAGTTCCGGATAGTAGTCCGGATCAAAGTTGTTAAGGGTATTAAGGGTTTCGTTTTCTTCAAACCCAAAGGCCATATTGTCGTAGGCATCCAAATAATCGATGGTGTTGTACATCAGCAATTCGTCTGCATAGCTAGACAGTAGTTCGTTGTCTGTGGTCTTGTTTTGTGTGGCAAAGGGGTTGGTCAGAAAAAAGAGAAGTAGGGCAGCGGCAGCGGTAAAGGTTTGAACAAGGGTTCTAAGTTGCCTATTTTCATTTTTCTCAGCATCAATACGGAGTTGGATGCGTTGATCGATTGTGTCAAAATAATCAGTAGGTACCTCAAAATTCGATTGGGATCTGTTTTTGTCTATTTTGACCCTCAAAAGTAAATTATCCTCCAAGGAGTCAAAGTAGTCCTTAGGTACCTTAAACGGATTATGTAGGGGGTTATTTTTCATCCAAAAACAGTTTAATTTTTTTTACCGCATGGTGATACGAGGCTTTGAGTCCTCCTTCGCTACAATCCAAAATCCGAGCAATTTCTTTAAATTTTAGATTGTCAAAGTACTTCATATTAAAAACCAAACGTTGTTTTTCGGGGAGTTTAGCGAGTGCTTGTTGGAGTTTAAGCGCTGCAGCATCTCCGTCAAAATACACATCAGATTCTAAGAGCTCGATTTTGTCTTCCAACATACTGCCGTTGTCCAGTCCTTTTCGTCGGGCTTGTTTGTTTAGAAAATCGATGGCCTGATGGGTCGCAATACGATACATCCAAGTAAAAATTTGGCTATCTCCCCTAAAATTTCCAATGTTTTTAAAAATTTTAATAAAGGTTTCTTGCAGCACATCGTCAGCATCGTCATGGCCGAGCACCAATCGCCGTATATGCCAATAGAGCCGTTGCTTGTAGTTTTTTACAAGATGGGCAAAGGCAGCATCCCGGGTTTGGGAATCTTGCAGTGCAGCGATCAATAGTTCTTGCTCAGTCATTTGGTTCTTAGACGATTGAATAGCCCATTGGTTTAATGTGCTTTAATTTGTTGAAGCTTTACTAAGTTACTATAGGTTTCTCCTTTTTGGAGTAAAGCATCGTGTGTGCCCGATTCTATGATTTTCCCGGCTTGCATGACAATAATGTTATCCGCTTTTTGAATGGTAGATAAACGGTGGGCGATGACCAAGGATGTTCTGTTTTTCATCAGATTCTCTAAGGCCTTTTGAACCCATTGCTCGGAAGCGGTGTCCAAGGCCGATGTCGCTTCGTCCAGAATGAGTATTTGGGGATTTTTAAGGACGGCACGTGCGATGGAAAGTCGTTGCTTTTGCCCTCCAGAGAGCTTGTTGCCATTTTCGCCTATGGGTGTTTGGTAGCCTTGGGGCAACTGGCTTATAAATTCATGGGCATGGGCGATTTTCGCTGCAGCGATGAGTTCTTCGTCCGTAGCTGTTTGTTTACCTACACGAAGGTTGTTGGCCACCGTATCGTTAAACAGGATGGGCTCTTGGGTGACCATACCAGTCATTTCATAAAGGGCAGATTTTTTTATTTTATCTATGGGGACTCCATCTAGTGTCAATGTGCCCGAAGTGATATCATAAAAACGGTTTAAGAGGTTAGCGACTGTGGTTTTTCCACTTCCTGACTGCCCTACCAAGGCGACCGTTTCTCCTTTTTTGATCGTTAGGGAAAAGTTATTGATAACAGGCGTTTCATGGCCATAGGCAAAGCTAACAGCATTAAATTCAATCTGATTTTCAAGGGTGTTTTTTTCAAGGGCACCCGGTGCATCTTTAAGCGGGTTTTCGGTCTGAAGAATTTCCAGTACACGGGCGGCGGCGGCATCTCCTTTACGGATACTGAAAATGGCTTTACTGATGCCTTTGGCTGGGGTGAGTATGTTATAGGCCAAGCCCATATACACAATAAAGGTGGTCCCGTCGAGGTTTTGTTCAATCAAAACCATCCGTCCCCCATACCAAAGCAAGACCCCGATGATGGCGATACCCAAAAACTCACTCATGGGAGCCGACAGGTTGTTGCGGTGAAGCAGGGCATTGGAATAGTTGAAAAAACGTTGGGTAGAAGCTGCAAAACGTTGAATAAATAGTGGGCCGGCATTAAAGGTTTTGATGATTTTCTGTCCATTAACGGTTTCGTCTATGATAGACAGTAAATGCCCTTGCTCTTTTTGAACATAGTCTGACTGTCGGCGTAATTGCTTGCCGATTAACGAGATGATAATTCCCGAAAGCGGAATAAACACAAGGACAAAAAGGGTCAGTTTGACACTGATGTTAAACATGACCAATAGTGTAAACAGGATGGTGAGGGGTTCACGAACCAACAATTCTAGGATGGAGAGAAAAGAATTTTGAATTTCTATGACATCAGAGGCCATTCGTGCCATAAGATCGCCTTTTCGCTTTTCGGTAAAAAAGGCAACGGGTAACGAAATGATTTTTTTATACAGTGCATTGCGCAAATCCTTGAGCAGACCATTGCGCAAATAAGTGATAAAGTACAAGGCCAAGTAGTTGGCGAGGTTTTTGAGTAGAAATAGCACTAAAACAATTCCAATGACCAGCATCAGTGTTTGACTTGGGTCTATTTCCAAGAGGTTGGTTACGTGGTAGTTAAGTGCATCTTGAACAAAATTCTTTAAAGACCCTATGCCCTGATACACAGGAGGTTGAGCTACTGTCTTGGTTTGTTGAAAAAGCACATCGAGCATTGGTATAAAGGAGACAAAAGCGAGGGCGCTAAACAAGGCATAAAGAATATTGAATAGGACATTTAAAAGCGCATAAGCCGTATAGGGCTTGGCAAAAGACAATATTTTCTTAAAATAATGCATGGTTATATTCCTAAGGCCGTTTGTAAAAGATCGAGTTTTTTTTCGAGGGTTGCAAGTTGTTGCTCCCACTCTATGGTTTCAGAATAAGGTGCATTGAGGCTAAGGTAGAATTTTATTTTGGGTTCGGTACCGCTGGGTCGAAGCGCAATTTGCCCATCGTTTTCGAGTGTAAAAATCAACACATCGGATTTAGGCAGGTTTAGGGCGCTCGTTTGTCCTGATTTTAGGTCGGTTTTATAGCCTGTTTTATAGTCTGAAACCGAACGAACCGGAAAAGAAGCTATTTTTTGGGGAGGGGATGTGCGAAAGCTTTTCATCATGGCTTCAATTTCTAAACTTCCTAAGGGGCCCTTTTTGGTCAAAGAAATTAATCGTTCATGGTAAAGCCCAAACTTTTGATAGCATTTTTGGAGGTATTGGAAAAAGGTCATTCCTTGATGCTTGCACCAAACGCCAATTTCACAGGCCAAGAGACTAGCCGTAATAGCGTCTTTGTCACGGACATTACTGCCCACCATATAGCCATAGCTTTCTTCTCCACCACCCACAAAATCGTATTGTGGATTTTTGTTGATGGCATCGGCGATCCACTTAAATCCCGTTAGGGTTTCATAGAGATGGACATCAAAAGCGGCGGCTAGTTTTCGCATAACCGGAGAGGAAACGATAGTCGAAGCGATGGCATGTTGAGCGCTTAGGTTTCCTTGCGCTTGTAGGCGTTGGAGCAAAAAATGGGTCATGACCAACATGGTTTGATTTCCATTGAGCAATACCAGTTCTCCCTGATTGTTTCGCACGGCAATACCCAGTCGGTCTGCATCCGGATCGGTTCCGATGACCATGTCGGCTTGTTTTTCTTCGGCCAGTTCGAGGGCCATTTTCAGGGCTTCGGTTTCTTCAGGATTGGGTGATATTACGGTCGGAAAATCCCCGTCGGGATGTTTTTGTTCACTAACGATATGTAAACTGGTGAAACCAGCTCGTTCTAAAACCTGCGGTAGCGCTGTGATGGAGGTACCGTGTAAAGGGGTAAATACAATCGTAAAGTGTTCTTTTCCCTCTTGGGGTATTTGTGCTGCTTGAAGTGCAGCATCCCAAAAAGCAGTGTCCGCTTCTTCCCCCAGGTAATGAATTTTGGAAGGGTCTGCTTTAAAATGGATCTCTGTATAATCCACTTGATCGATGGCGGCCATGATGGCGGCATCTTGTGGAGGGACGATCTGGCCACCGTCTTCCCAATATACTTTATATCCATTGTATTCGGGTGGATTGTGCGAGGCTGTTAGGACAATACCGCATTGGGCTTTTAGGTGTTTTACGGCAAATGAAAGTTGTGGTGTGGGCCGTAATTCGCTAAAAAGATAAACCTCAATACCGTTGGCCGAGAAGATTTCTGCTACCGTCTGTCCAAGTGTTTTACTATTGTGTCTGCAATCATAAGCAATGACCACTTTGGGTGTGGTGGTGGTATACTGTGCTTTGAGGTAATTGGCCAGTCCCTGGGTGTTTTTTCCTAAGGTATATTTATTGATACGGTTTGTGCCGACCCCCATGATACCTCGCATCCCTCCGGTACCAAAGGCAAGGTCTTTGTAAAAGGCATCGGTTAGCGCTGGTTTATCCTTAGCGAGTTCTTTTACCGCTTCAATGGTTTGATGATCAAACGGTGGGCGCAGCCAAGCGTCTATTTTTTTTTCCATTGCTAGGAGGTCAATCATCTGTTTTTTGATTAATGGTATACCGTTTAAGTTGACTTCGTTGTTTGATTAATAACTCGCCCAAAAATCCGGCGATAAAAAACTGGGTTCCCAAAAGCATCAGGGTTAAGGCAATAAAAAACTCCGGGCGTTGGGTAATCAGTCTTCCTTGAGGGCTAATAAAAAGTTTGTCCACGCCTAAATAAAGAGTTAATCCCAGCCCGATAATAAACATCAAGGTTCCTAAAAGGCCAAAAAAATGCATGGGACGTTTGCCAAAACGCTGTAAAAACCACAGGGTAATCAGATCCAAAAAGCCATTGACAAATCGGTCTGTACCGAATTTGGAGGACCCAAATTTTCGGGCTTGGTGTTGAACGACTTGCTCGCCGATTTTGGTAAAACCTTCATGGGCGGCCAATACGGGTATATAACGATGCATTTCGCCGTATACTTCGATGGTTTTGATCACCTCCTTTTTATAGGCTTTTAGTCCACAATTAAAATCGTGCAATCGAATTCCCGAGGCACGACGCGCCGCCCAATTAAAGAGCTTGGAAGGAATGTTTTTAAAAAGGATTGAATCGTACCGTTTTTTCTTCCAGCCCGAAATTAGATCGAGTTGCTCGTCTTTTAGTCGTTCGATCAGCGCCGGAATTTCTTCGGGAGAATCTTGAAGATCCGCATCCATCGTGACTACATAGGTTCCTTTGGCTTCTTTAAAACCAGCATGGAGAGCCTGAGATTTACCGTAATTTTTGGCAAAACAAAAGCCTTTTCGGTTGGCTTGTTGTTGGGCCAATTGGGTTATGATTTCCCAGGAGTCGTCACTACTTCCGTCGTCGATATAAATAACCTCGTAACGGTAGTCCGTTTGGGCTAAAGCACGGCTTATCCAGTCGTCCAGTTCACGAAGGGATTCGGACTCATTGAGCAGGGGAATGACAATGGATATATCCATAGGGCTTTTGGCTAAGCCACAAAAGTACGAAATTTGCCGTCTATTCGGGTCGAGAACGTTTGATGATCAATCCACCGATAAGCGAAACGACAAAACCAAAAAACAATCCAAAAATTAGTCCAAAGGCACTGCGAATAAGCGGAGATGAAAAATTCTTTTGCATATCGATTATTCCGTCAACTTGTTCAACGGACATTTCGGGGTTGCTTTGAAGCATTTGCTGTTTTTGAAATTCAAAAGCTTTGTCCATTACGTCTGGATCAATAAACTCGGAGAGTACAATGCCATAGAGGATGCCAATGATTGAACCGATTAGGGCAATACTCATCCCAACTTTTAGAGCTTGAGTCAGCGAAATAAACCCACCATTGTCTTTTCGGTATTCGATGAGTCCCCACATTAGGGTTCCGACTCCCAAAACTATATTGACTACAGTCACAGCGGTACCCCCTTGGTAGTGCATGTCTAAAAAATAGAGCATGATGGCAAAAATTACGACTAGGCCGCCATTAAGGCTGCCAAATTTCAGGGCATGGTCTTTGATGCCAATGTTTTTCAATTCCATAGTTAAATTAAATTTGTTACCTCTAAATATATCATTTTTGAGTTAATTGCATAAAATTTTGAAGCGCTATTTTATTTTGAAAAAAACCTGTACATTTGCAGACCAATTATTAAAACGATTATGAAAAGTGGCATCCATCCTGACAACTATCGCCTAGTGGCGTTTAAAGATATGTCTAACGACGATGTATTTATTACCAAATCAACCGCCAACACCAAAGAGACCCTGGATGTTGATGGTGTTGAATATCCTTTGGTTAAACTTGAAATTTCGAGAACATCACACCCCTACTATACCGGAAAATCGAAGTTGGTAGATACGGCTGGACGTATCGATAAATTCAAAAACAAATACGCGAAGTTTAAAAAATAATCAGCTTTTACAGCTAGTCAAAACCGTCCTTTGGGCGGTTTTTTTATTTCTTTTGGACATATTTTAGGTTAAGGGTATTGATGGGGTTCATGGTCATCCCTTTGACATTGGGCTGCAGAAAGCGAACTGCCTTGTCGTAATAAAGATTGATCACTGGGTGGTTGGCCATGACGATGCTGTCAAGTTTTTGGTACACAGCCATTCTTTTTTTGGCCGATTTGATTCTAAAAGTGCTTTCAAAAAGGCTATCAAAATCTACGTTACTAAAATGGGTATAGTTGGGACCATAGGGGGCAAAATTTTTGCTGTAAAAAAGACCCAGGTAATTTTCAGCATCCGGATAGTCTGCTATCCAACTGGCGCGAAACAGTTCGAGTTTACCCGAAGACTTGGCCTGGCGAAGGGTAGCCGTAGGCATTAAATCAATCTGTAAACGAACTCCAATTTTTTCCCATTCTCTTTGGAGGTATTCGCAAAGATCCAGGTAGTTGGCATCGGTAGCAATTTTTAATACTGGCAAGGCTCCGTTTTCTTCCTCATAGTCTTTGATGAGTGTTTGTGCCAAGACTGGATTGTAGTTTATCCAGTTTTGTTGGGCATGTCCGGGCAATCCTTTAGGAATAAACCCCTTAAAAGCCGCAAACCCGATGTTGTTTCTCAAGTAATCAATCATTTGACTACGGTCAAAGCCCAAGCTAAGCGCCTGCCGCAACTGAAGGTCTTTCATCACCGGATGCTCGGTATCCATATAAAAGCCAATGTATTCGGTGTTGAGGTAAGGTCCCTGCTGCATGATGATTTTGTCCTTGTATTTGGGATGCAACAAACCGTCGGGGGTGAGTAGTTCGTCTTTGTATGAATTATCAAGTGAGTTCATAAAATCGAGCTTACCTTGTAAAAAGAGCATAAATTCACTTTGAAGGTCAGGGATAAATTGTACCGCTATGGCTTCTAAATAGGGCAATGGATTATCCTTAGCATCGCATTCAAAATAAGTAGGATTTTTGCGTAGCACCAGCTTGACACTTTCTTCCCAATATTTAAAGGAAAACGGCCCGGTACCCACGGGGTTGGACCGAAACTGATCGCCAAAATAGGCAACTGCTTCTCGAGGAACGACCGCACAATAGCGCATACTGAGCAGACCCAAAAAAGCAGGAAAGGGATTTTTAAGTTTAATTTCGAGGGTGTGGGGGCCAAGAGCCCGATAATACTCGACCCTTTGAAGAACCCATCCACCGGGAGAAGCGACCTTGGGGTCGGTCAACCGATCAAAACTATAGACAAAATCGGCAGCAGTGACTTTGCGTGTAATCGAATCGGAAAAGGCCGGCGAGGGATGGAAATACACATCGTCTCGTAGATAAAAGGTATAAATAGTCCCGCTGGGGTCTATGTCCCAACCTTTGGCGATTTCGGGAACGACTTCCAAGGAGTCATTGAGCTGAACTAGGCTATTAAACAGTTGCTGAACCGCCCAGTTGTTTTGTGGATTTCGGGCAAAAGCCGGGTCCAGGCTGGTGATATTCCGGGCTTCGTTGTAGCGAAATACATCCTGATCGGTAAAGGGGAGTTTGTGGTTTTGACAACTGAACAAAAAAAGCAACAGTCCCCACAGCAGTACAGGGTATAGAAAGGGTACATGGACCAGCTTTTTTTTCATCGACGGGGTAATTGTATATTTGCATTAAAAATAAAGCTTTTCGCCAGTATATGCCGATCTCTACTCCAGAAATAGACACTGCCAAAGCAACGGTGGCTTTCCATACCCTGGGCTGTAAACTCAATTTTTCGGAGACGGCAACTATCGCACGCGATTTTGACCCTAACCACTACCAACGGGTACCCTTTGATGGACCGGCGGATGTCTATGTCATCAATACTTGTTCGGTGACCGATAATGCCGATAAGCGGTTTAAGACCTTGGTCAAAAAATGTTTAAAACACAATGCTAATGCTTTTGTGGCAGCTATTGGTTGTTATGCCCAGTTGCAGCCCCAAGCCTTGGCTGCCGTCGATGGTGTGGATTTGGTGCTGGGTGCGACCGAAAAATTTAAACTTCCTGCCTACCTCAATGATTTGACAAAAAAAGAATCCGGGGAAGTGCACTCTTGTGAAATTGCCGCTGCAGACACCTACGAAAGTAGTTATTCCCTGGGCGACCGTACCCGGGCCTTTCTCAAAGTACAGGACGGGTGTGATTATAAATGTTCCTATTGTACTATACCCTTAGCCCGGGGTATTTCACGAAGTGATCGCCTGGACAATGTTTTGCGCAATGCGCAAAAAATAACCGAGCAAGGCATTAAAGAAATTGTGTTGACGGGGGTAAACATTGGGGACTATGGAAAAGGGGAATTTGGAAACAAAAAACACGAGCATACCTTTTTGGAACTGATTCGGGCTTTGGATGCCCTGCCCGACTTGGAACGAATCCGGATTTCGTCGATTGAACCCAATTTACTCACCGATGAGATCATTGATTTTGTAGGTAATAGCCGTTGCTTTGTTTCGCATTTTCATATACCGCTGCAGAGTGGGAGTGATGCTATACTAAAACGAATGCGTCGCCGCTACCTACGGGGACTTTATGTTGACCGTGTCAATGCCATCAAAAAGGCCATGCCTAATGCCTGTATCGGGGTAGATGTGATTGTTGGCTTTCCCGGGGAAACGGAGGATTTGTTTTTGGAAACCTACCAATTTTTGGCTGCGCTACCGGTTTCTTATCTGCATGTATTCACCTATTCGGAACGCCCCAATACCGAAGCGATACACTTGGATGGGGTAGTGCCTGCAGCTGTGCGTGCGAAGCGAAGTAAAATGCTGCGTGGACTTTCGGCCAAAAAGAAAAGAGATTTCTACCAACAGCAACTCCAAAGCAAATCTGTTGTGCTGTTTGAGGCGGCCAATAAATCAGGCTATATTACTGGATTTACGCCTAATTATGTAAAGGTGATGACCCCGTGGAATCCCGACCTGGTCAATTCCCTGCACGCTGTGCGATTGGAAAAGATAGATCCTAGTGGGGCAGTGCGGTTTAGTTGGATTTAGAGCTTGATTCCTACGGGTAGGAGTGCTTTGTAGCTTTTGTGTCTACGGACAAAACCCGCGATTTTGGGTGAAGTAGGCACTACACGGAGGTTTCGTTCCGAAATGCTTTCTAAAACCGTTCGTATAAACTGCTCTTCAAATTTTTTGTTGTTGATTTCATCCGGAATGCAAAGCTTGGTTAAAAAAATTTTGCGTTCTTGTTCTGCATATTCAATCCGGGCAAGACAATTGTTAATTTTTACTTCAAATTGACGTAAAAATTCGTTGTTGGTAATGGCGAGATTATCCATAGACTGCATTTAATCGAAATTCGAATTAGTTCACTTTAAGTAAGTATATCGCAGAAGATCTAAGGACAAGATTACAAATTTACAAAAAATACTAACTTAGACAAGATTTCTATTGCTTTGAAAACACAATCACTCTACCTTATGCCAGGTATGGCCGCTAGTCCAGCGATTTTTGAGTATTTGGAGTTTCCAGATACGATAGCCGTGAAGTGGTTGAGTTGGATCCCCCCCTTAACTCAAGAGTCCTTGTCAGACTACGCCTTGCGGATGTGTCAACGGATTACCGATGAACGCCCTGTGCTATTAGGGGTTTCTTTTGGTGGAGTGCTTGTTCAAGAGATGGCCCAACATCTGGATTGCAAAAAAGTCATTATTGTATCGAGCATCAAATCCCCCAATGAGTTGGCCTTGCCCATGAAATTGGCTCAAAAAACCAACGCGCATAAATTGTTGCCTACCCAATGGGTAAAAAACCTAGAAACCTTGGCTCTCTTTGTCTTTGGCGACCGTATCAAAAAACGTGTGGCCTTGTACCAAAAGTATTTATCCGAGCGGGATCCCGACTACCTCAATTGGGCCATTGATGCACTGGTGCACTGGCAGGGGGTGACACCCACAACCGAATTGATTCATATTCACGGTAAGCAAGACACGGTTTTTCCTATCAAAAACATTCAACAACCCGTAACCCTTACCGACGGTGGTCATGCGATGATTATCAATAAAAAAACATGGTTTAACAAACAACTACCGGAACTAATTTTGGCCTCGTGAACATTGCTTTTGTAACATTTTTATAATTTAGTAACAATGAAACAGCTCTCTATTTTTTTTGTTGCCCTAATCCTGATCGTATTCATCACCGGTTCTAAAAAAGAATTGACCACGGTGTATAAAAGTTTTACTATTGACAATCCCTACAAAGTTTATGCATTGAGTTTGCCCGATAGCCTTGCCTTTGCTGGGGAACTTGTTCCGCTTGACAAACCGGATGTACGTGAGCGTCTTGATCGGGAGTTGTTGGTCAACACCTATTGGCAATCCAATATGATGTTGTTGATGAAACGGGCCAATAAATATTTTCCAACCATAGAACCCATCCTCAAAGAAGAGGGTATCCCCGATGATTTTAAATATCTTGCGGTCATCGAAAGCGGTTTGGAGCAGGCACGTTCTTACAAAGGGGCCTCGGGATTTTGGCAAATAATGAAAACAACAGGTCGCGAAATGGGCTTGGAAATCAACAGCAATGTCGATGAGCGTTACCACATTGCCAAGGCTACCCGTGTGGCTTGTAAATATTTGAACAGGGCATATAAAAAATTTGGCAATTGGACCTTGGCAGCCGCTTCGTACAACAGAGGGGTGGCCGGTATCAATCGAAATCTCATTAGACAGGGAGTGAATGACTATTACGATTTGTACCTGGGTGAAGAAACCCGCCGCTATGTATTTAGGATTTTGGCGGTTAAGGATATCATGGAAAACCCTCAAAAATATGGATATGTGTTTGAGGATGATGATTTATACAACCACCCTGAAGTAAAAACAGTGGGCTTGGATACAGCGATTACCAATATTTCGCAATTTGCCAAACAGATGGGGGTAAACTATAAAGAACTTAAGCTACACAATCCGTGGTTGATGCAAAATCACCTCAACAACAAGTCTAGAAAATATTATGAAATAGATCTCCCTACAGTTTCGGGCGATTAAATTTTTTTCATCTGCTGCTGCAACATTTTCATCTGGCCGGCTAGCATCCCGTGTTTATCGAGTTTTTTGGCCTCAGCGAGCAAAATAGTTGCTTCACGTTTCCGTCTTTTTTGTATCAATATACCTGCCAAGCTCATTTTGGCCATGGCCAAGTCATGGCCCATCGACAAACCTAATTGAATAGCTTTTTTAAAGTGCTTTTCGGCCTGGGTAAGATTGGATTGCGACTGAATGATGCCGTGCAGGTAGTGAAAGTAGCCTTGCTGTTTGCGTACCAGCGCACTTTCGGGATTGGAGATGCGCCCCAACCATTTTGCAGTTCCTTCAAAATCTTGTTTGCGCAGGCGTAAAAATGCCATGACGATTAACTCATTTTTAAAATAAAGCAACACAAACATTCCGGCCAGCAGGGTCAAAAATATGCCGTTGCCTATTTCACCATCATAAAATTGGTAGCTACCGTAGCCCAAAGAGGCTATTGCTAAAATGAGTTTAATGATTTTTGGAAACATGAAAAAACTTTTTAACAAAGGTAAAAAAACACGCGGTATAGTTTATAAAACGTTTTGTAAAAGTGAAAAGTTATTCTATATTTGCACCGCTTTAGGAACGGTTATGTTCCTTTTTTTGAACAATAGTTTGATATGAAAAGAACCTTTCAGCCTTCAAAGAGAAAACGCCGCAACAAACACGGCTTCCGTGAGCGTATGGCGTCTGCCAATGGTCGTAGAGTATTGGCCAGTCGACGTGCTAAAAACAGAAAAAAACTAACCGTTTCCTCTGAACCCCAACACAAAAAATAGATGACGCAAATTGCATTCGCTATAATAGGTGTTACTTTTTTGAAAGTAGCACCTTTTTTTTATCTTATAACCCACTATACAGAAGATTGATTTTATGCCAAAGCAAACCCACCTTAAGCGTATTTTAATTATTGGATCCGGACCCATCATTATTGGTCAGGCTTGTGAATTTGATTATTCTGGTTCTCAGGCCCTGCGGTCGCTCCGTGAAGACGGCATCGAAACCATTTTGATCAATTCCAACCCAGCGACCATCATGACCGACCCCTCTATGGCCGATCATATTTATTTAAAACCGCTTAAGACCAAGTCCATTATTGAAATTCTTAAAAAACACAAAGTCGATGCTGTACTGCCTACAATGGGAGGACAAACAGCCCTTAATTTGTGTATCGAAGCCAATGATAAAGGAATATGGGAAGATTTTGGTGTAGAAATTATCGGGGTTGACATCGATGCCATTCAAATCACCGAAGACCGTGAAAAGTTTAAGCAATTACTTAAAAAAATTAACATCCCAGTGGCGCCGGCAGAGACGGCTACCTCGTTTTTAAAAGGAAAAGAAATTGCCCAAAAATTTGGTTTTCCCTTGGTGATTCGTCCCTCATTTACCTTGGGCGGTACCGGAGCTTCTTTTGTCCATTCGGCAGATGATTTTGAAGAATTGCTCACCCGTGGTTTAGAAGCATCTCCCATCCATGAAGTATTGATCGACAAAGCCTTGTTGGGCTGGAAAGAATACGAATTGGAGTTGCTGCGGGACAAAAATGACAATGTGGTGATCATTTGTACCATCGAAAACATGGACCCCATGGGCATCCATACCGGAGACTCGATCACCGTGGCTCCCGCCATGACACTTTCTGACACGGCTTTTCAACGTATGCGAGACATGGCCATCAAGATGATGCGCAGTATCGGTGATTTTTCGGGGGGTTGTAATGTGCAGTTTGCCGTGAGCCCTGATGAAAAAGAAGACATCATCGCCATCGAAATCAATCCGCGTGTATCTCGCTCCTCGGCCTTGGCCTCCAAAGCATCGGGTTACCCCATTGCAAAAGTAGCCTCTAAGTTGGCTATCGGTTATACCCTCGATGAACTCAACAATCAAATTACTCAATCTACTTCGGCCTTGTTTGAACCTACGCTGGACTACGTTATTGTTAAAATTCCCCGATGGAATTTTGATAAATTCGAAGGTTCAGACCGTACTTTAGGCTTGCAAATGAAATCCGTCGGGGAGGTAATGGGGATCGGACGCTCTTTCCAGGAAGCCCTTCATAAAGCAACCCAATCGCTCGAAATCAAACGCAATGGATTGGGAGCCGATGGTAAAGGCTATACCGATTATGAGCAAATTATCGACAAACTGACCCACGCCAGTTGGGACCGTGTTTTTGTCATTTATGACGCCATTCAAATGGGTATCCCCCTTAGCCGAATTCACCAGATCACCAAAATTGATATGTGGTTCTTAAAACAATACGAAGAATTGTATCAATTGGAGAAAAAAATCAGCACCTACCAAATCGACACCTTACCCACAGCCCTGATGCTCGAAGCCAAACAAAAAGGCTTTGCCGACCGACAAATCGCCCATATGCTCGATTGCTTGGAAAGCCAAGTCAACAGTAAAAGAGCCGAAATGGGCGTCGAGCGGGTCTATAAGTTAGTCGATACCTGCGCGGCAGAATTTGCGGCCCAAACACCCTATTATTACTCGACTTTTGAAGAAAAAATGCAGTTGGAAGGTGGAACGCCTTACAGCGAAAATGAAAGCCAGGTAACCGATAAAAAGAAAATCGTTGTCTTGGGCTCCGGACCCAACCGTATCGGTCAGGGGATAGAGTTTGATTATTGTTGTGTACACGGGGTACTCGCTGCCAGCGAATGTGGCTACGAAACCATCATGATCAATTGTAATCCCGAAACGGTATCAACCGATTTTGACACGGCCGATAAATTGTATTTTGAACCCGTTTTTTGGGAGCACATTTACGACATTATCCGCCACGAAAAACCGGAGGGTGTGATTGTGCAACTAGGTGGGCAGACCGCCCTCAAACTGGCCGAAAAACTAGATCGCTATGGAATCAAAATCATAGGAACCAGTTTTGCTTCTCTGGATTTGGCGGAAGATCGCGGGAGTTTTTCGACCTTGCTCAAGGACAACGGAATTCCCTATCCAGAATTTGGTGTGGCCGAAACGGCCGAGCAAGCACTGGCTCTGGCCGATGAATTGGACTTTCCCATTTTGGTGCGCCCCTCCTATGTGTTGGGCGGACAGGGGATGAAAATTGTCATCAACAAAGAAGAATTGGAAACCCATGTAGTGGATTTGCTCCGAAAAATCCCCAACAACAAACTCTTGTTGGATCATTACCTAGACGGAGCTATCGAAGCCGAAGCTGATGCCATTTGTGATGGAGAAGAGGTGTATATCATTGGAATCATGGAGCATATCGAACCCTGTGGTATCCATTCGGGTGATTCCAATGCAACTTTACCGGCCTTTAACCTAGGACATTTTGTGCTTCAACAAATTGTGGATCATACCAAAAAAATCGCCTTGGCCCTCAAAACACAAGGCTTAATCAATATACAGTTTGCCATCAAAGACGATCAAGTCTATATAATTGAAGCCAACCCCAGGGCTTCGCGTACGGTACCGTTTATTGCCAAGGCCTATAACGAACCCTATGTCAACTATGCCACCAAGGTGATGCTTGGAACCCATAAGGTTAGCGACTTTACCTTTAATCCGCAGTTAGAAGGCTTTGCGATTAAGCAGCCCGTATTTTCATTTAACAAATTCCCCAATGTAAACAAACAGTTGGGCCCCGAAATGAAAAGTACCGGAGAGAGCATATTGTTTGTAGATAGTCTTAAAGACGATGAATTTTACAACCTCTATGCTCGTCGGAAAATGTACCTGACCAAATAAGCGTTAGAAACAAATCTTAAACTGGTTACTTTTGGTGTCAAAAGCGACCAATTCTTGCGGGAATAGCTGCCGCATAATCGGATCTTGGGCCAATACTTTTGGAGTACCAAAAAAGGCTTTTCCCTCGTGTAACAATAAGAGATGTGTACACAAAAGCAAGGCATGATTGATTTCGTGCGTAGCGAATAAAAGGGTCTTATTTTGTTCCAGCGCGATGGTTTTTAACAGTCTAAAAACCTCGGCTTTATGGTGCAAATCCAGATGATTGGTCGGTTCGTCAAGCAAAATCAATTCGGTTTGTTGGGCCAAGGCCCGACCGATTAGGATTTTTTGCAATTGCCCGTCACTAAGGGTGTTGATTAGTTGGTTGACCAAGTTTTCCATTCCGATTTTTTCAATCACCTCCTTAAGAATGGTTTTATCCGTAGGACTGAGTTTTCCATACCATCCATTATGGGGGTGACGGCCCAGGCGGAGGATGTCCCATCCGGTCAATATGCCTGAAAAATTGCGACTTGTCGTGACTACACTTAACAATTGTGCACGCTCTGAGACCGAATAGTCCGATAAAGATTTTCCTTTGACATACAATTCACCCTTGAGTTTGGGGAGCAAAAGCGCAAGGGTTTTTAATAGGGTAGACTTACCACTGCCGTTGCGTCCAATGATGCCAAGGATACTCCCGGCTGGAAGCTGAAACGAAACCTCTTCGGTTACTTTAACCGTATTTTTTCCTGCGGTATAGCCCGTGGTTAGATTTTCTACTGCAAACATCCTACATCAATATTTTTCGTTTACTTAAAATCAAAGAGACCAGTATAGGTGCGCCAATCAAAGAGGTAACTCCGTTGATGGGGAGGGTGCCTTCAAATCCCGGAAGTTGGGAAAGGGTATCACAAAGTAACAACAGTGTACCGCCCGTCATGAGTACTGCTGGAATCAAGATACGGTGATCGCCTGTAGGAATGAGCAGGCGAACCAAGTGGGGTACCGCCAATCCAACAAAACCTATGGGACCGGCAAAGGCCGTACTTGCACCGGCCAAAAGACTGGTGATGACCAACAAAAGGGTGCGGTTTTTTTTGACAGCAACCCCCATGCTTTTGGCATAGGACTCCCCCATAAGCAGTCCGTTAAGGGATTTACTCAGCCACAGGGCTCCACCACTTCCCAATGCCACAAAAGCGATCATATAGTTTAATTCTGTAGGATTGATATTTCCCAGGCTGCCGTAGGTCCAAAATACATAGCGTTGGAGGGCTTCGGCCGATGAAAAATTACTAAGTATAGTTACGATGGCCGCGGTAAAACTCCCCAGCATTAGCCCTACAATCAACAAACCCATGACGTCTTTTAGCCGAAGGGCAACGGTTAGGATGATTCCAAAAACTACAGCACTACCAGCACTTGAGGCCAAAATGATACTTAGACTCGATAAATTTTGAAAGGCCACGCCTCCCAAAAAAATACTGCTTCCAAAAAACAAAACCGCCACGCCAAGACTCGCTCCCGAGCTAATCCCCAATACAAAAGGACCCGCCAATGGATTTCTAAAAAAAGTTTGCATAATCAAACCCGATAGGGCCAAACTGCCTCCAACGGTCAAGGCAGCAAATGCCTTGGGTAATCGGTAGTCCACTAATATATAAAAGGCACTCGAATCGGTTGATTGTCCGCTGATGACTTTCCAAATACTTTCAAAAGGAATGATAACCGAGCCCAAGGATAGATTGAGGATAAAGGCCAACACAAAATTGAAGCCCAAAATCATCAAGCCAAAACTAAATCGTGGTCGTTTATTCGTCATCTAACGGTTTAAAATAATAGGGGGTATAGGCGTCTATCACCCCAGGATGAATCCAATATACGATATCTTTAAGGAGTAGATGAGGCTGATAGGGGCCGGTTTCAAAAAAAAGGGTTCCCCCACTGGGGCCTAAACTTTTGTTATAGGTGTATATTTTTTGATGGGCAAAAGCTTCGAATCGTTGGTAGAGGTTTCCATCATTTTTCAATTGTGGGTAGGAGGTGTAATGCGCAGGGGCAAACCAAAAATCGGCATTTTGTGCTTTTAGTAAAACCTGCTCGGCACTACTGCTTATACTTCCAGTGATTTCGGTGTCTTTCCACAAATAATCGGCTTTGGCGTCTTTAAATAGTTGTCCCAGATAGCTCCCGCCGCCCGGTAGATACCATACGTCTTGGTAAATGGCCCCTGCCATAACGGTTGGTCTTGTTTTTAGGGTGTCTAATTGTTTTTGAAGGGAGTTGTATTCAGAAGCAATGGTCTTAAAAAGAGAATCTGCTAGATTTTCTTTTTGGAAAAAAGGGGCAAAAAACCTAATCCACTCTGCACGCCCCAGGGGATGTCTTTCTGTCCAATCGGCAATCCATAAGACAGGTATCCCTGCTTTTTTGAGTTGTTCTAGGGCGTTGTGGTTGTCCGAAACACCAAAACCAAAAAATACATCGGGTTTCAATTGTAAGATCCGTTCGACATCCAATTGTTGGTTGTTACCAATCGCGGCAATTTTGTTTTGCTCAAGGCTGTTGCGAAAATGGGCATTGGAAACAAACTGAGGTTGAGGAAACCCGACAATAGCCTCCACTTGACCCAACAGTTCTAAAGCCGTCACCTGTGGGGTAGCGGTGACCACGATACGGCTAAGAGGTTTACGTATTATTTGGGTATAGCTACTGGAGTCTTTCGGTGCTTGGGTATTTGGGGATAAGAGTAAATAGCGGTATTGAAGCGTACTGTTGGGCCAAGGATTTTTGACCGCTAGAACGGTGCCTTCAGCGGTTTTTTCTATAGAAAAGTTTTGGGCATAGGCGTTTGAGTTTGTTGTGGTTGCCGATTGGTTTTCGGCACAGGCATAACAAAAAAGAAGAAGAATAAAAGTGAGGTATTTGTGCATAAGTTTTTTGGGGGATAAAAAATTAGGTTGCTCTGGATGTGTTTTGCAACTAAAGTAGTAATTTTAGCCAAGAGCTAAGGTTCTTTGTAGTGAAGATTAATAGGGAATGGGGTGAAAAACCCGAGCTGTTCCCGCAACTGTAAGTTTCATTCGAGCAATCGGATACTTCTTTAATACCGCTGCCACTGTTCACACGGGAAGGCCTAAAGAAGATACAAGCCAGGAGACCTGCCTTAGCATATTTTAATTGAATCCTACCGGGATAGTAGGTTCGAGAACTATTTAATAATCATATAAATGCGTTTTTTTAAAAATGCATTTTGTGCGGCACTATTTATTGTAAATACTGTAAACGCACAAAATGCTCCCCAACTACTATCCATGCAAGACAGCCTTGAGGTAACTCCATTGCTGTCCAAAGAGCACCTTTTAAACGAAGTGGTCGTAGTCGATTCGCGCATAGCTAGAAAACGAAGTGCTTCGGGTAAATCGGTGGTTAAAATTGACTCCTCAACCCTAAAGCTTTTTCAGGGTCAGTCGCTAGCCACTGTACTAAACCACTATGCCGGCATCGAAGTCCTTGGTAGTCAAACCTACCCAGGGCAACCGTTGACCTACGCCATTCGTGGAGGAAGAAGTGACAAAGTGTTGGTGCTTATCGACGGGGTTCGTGTAAGCGATCCTTCCTTTATTGACAGCAGTTTTGACCTTAACCTTATTCCGGTGGACAACATCCAAAGTGTCGAAATTCTTAAAGGAGCTTCTAGCACGCTCTACGGCAGTGCTGCGGCGGCAGGGGTGATCAGTATCCAAACCAAAAAAGGAACCGCTACCCCCAAACTTACTTGGCTGGGCACGACGGGTACCCTGACCGATGCCAAACAAAGTGAAAAGGGATTGACAACCGTATCAAACCATTTTTCATATGCCAATCGTATTCAACAAATCGGCTACCGTATTCATTTTGACCAACAGTATTCGGACGGTATGAGTGCCGTAATAGGTACTGAGAAAGACCCTTTTGCAAGACGTAATTTTGGGGTTCGCCTTTCCGCTGTATCTTCTTCAGCTTGGGATTGGGATTTTAATTTGAGTAAAACCGACCTGAACAGTCACTATGATAATTCATATCCCCTTGAAGATGCTCCTTTTCGATTGTTATCCGACCAATTGCGCTGGTCGTTTTCTCCACAGTACCGCTATGCCAAAGGTCGTTTTGGACTCCACACGGGCTATCAAAAATCAAATCGGGATTTTCAGAGTAATTATCCTTCAGAATTTTCGGCATTCCACCATTTTATCGACCTTTTTAATACCCACCGGTTTTCGGATAAATGGGCTTTACTCACTGGGATTAACTACCAAAAGGCACAATCTCAAATAGACGATCAAAATCCTTCAGCCTCCCAAACGGATTTATACCTAAACAGTATTTATGAAGGGTCAAAACTGCATTTAAATACGGGACTTCGGCGCAACGACCATCAGACTTATGGGACACAATGGACCTATAATTTTAATCCTTCTCTACACCATTCAGCCGGAGGCTTGAACTATAAATTTTTCTTAGGCTTAAGCAGTGCTTTTATTGCCCCGAGCCTTTATCAGTTATACAGCCCCTATGGCGATGAAAGCTTAGAGCCTGCCGAAACCCAAACTACCGAAATTGGTGGAGTGATGAGCAGTGAGGCAGGAACTTTTGAAGGTGTCTTTTTTAAACGAAAAGAAAACCCTTCGCTCCTTTTTGACAATACGACTTTCCGCTATGCCAATTCAAACGAACAGGTCGCATACAGTGGTTTTGAATTCCGTTACCAAAATAGTTTTATGGGCAAAATCAATACCGATTTGAATTATACCTATACCGAAACCGAGGGAGGTGATCTTCGGCGCATTCCCAAGCACAGTTTTTCGGGACTTATAGCCGTGCACTGGACAGCCCGTTGGTTTACCCAATTGGCCTACCGTCAGGTGGGTTCCCGTCGTGCAAGTGATGGTTCGACCTTGTTAAGTCCCTATGGCTTGTGGAATATCAACGTTGCATATGCCTTGGAAAAGCCAAAACTCGACCTAGGAATTGCACTAACCAACCTGTTCAACAAAAAATACGTAGAGTTTCAAAATTACACCACGCAAGGAAGAAACATTTTACTGACCCTCCGATGGGAATTGCTGTAGTTTAGCGCTGATTAGTTTTTTGCCCGATGGGCTTGACAAACATCCGTTGCGAGAGTTGCTCCTTGGGCGTGATCAATGTGTTTTCGATGGGGTAGAGGGTTGGGAATTCTCCTTTGGCTGTTGCTGTACCTCTAAGTTCATCTAAGGCACGTTTAAGCAAGGGTTCTTGTTCGTCACCCAAAATCCCTGCATTGGAAAAACTTTCTCTAAGCATGATATCCGGTACTAGTCCGTCGGTATAATCTGAAAAGCCTTCGCTGTTGGCAATTTTTAAGACAATGGGCTGCATGGCATATTTGTGGTTGGGGTTTTTGTTGCCACTGTTGTCAATATAATCGTAAACCGTAATGGACCCCACGTTTTTACCTACGGTGGTATCTCCAATTTGGATGACTTCAATATGCGGTTTAAGTCCATTGATGAGTAATTCACTGGCTGAGGCGCTGCGTGAGGTGGTTAAAACATACAATCGGTCAAGGTTTAGGCTATTGATGGCGATTCCCCCTTCCATGACAGCGGTCAAGCGATCGGTTAGGCGCGAGGGGTTTTCCTCCTGCCAATAGGCCATGAGTTTTGAATTCCATTGTTCTTTAGAAAAAACCGATGACCCGCGGTCTCCGGCAATCATACTGGCTAGGTATATACAGCTGGCTATCGATCCTCCTGGGTTGTAGCGAAGATCCAAGATCAAATCGGTCACCCCAGCGGCTTTAAACTCACCAAAAACCGTATTGAGCTGCTCATCAAAGGTACCGACAAATTGGTTGTACATCAGGTAGCCAACTTTTTGGCCGTCGATGTCCAATACACGGTTGATTTGTATGGGGTTAGTTTGAAAGTTTTCTTCTTTCACCAAGGCAACATCGGTTCCGTTAAGCACAAAGTCATCCCCTTGGATTTCACCCATATTAAGGGTGTATTCTAAATTTTCACTAAACAACAAAGAACGGTAGTTGTTAACCGTAAGTGGGGTGCCGTTGACACCGATAAAAAGGTCACCGCGTTGAATGTCTTTATTGGCTGCATCAGAGCCCTCTAATATATAAGTGACAAACCCGACCACACCAGGACAGCCCTGGCATTGGAGCAATAAAATAAACTCTACACCATTGCTCGCTTCGATACCGGATAAGGAATTTTCAAGTTCGACATAATCATCGACTATCCAACTAAAACGGTCGTCATCGTGTAATAGGGTTTCAAAAAACGCATCAGGTTCCGGATTGGACTGAATGAATTGGGCATAGCTGGTGGTGTTGTCGTCTTTTGTATCCGCCAGATTAGGAACGGCTTCTTGCCAATAGTAAAATTGGTTTAGTCCTTGCCAAACAAAATCACTAATTTCGAGGCTTCCGGTAAGGTTGATTGTTGCATCATCACGGTCTCCGGTATTGGTTGTTTCTTCTTTTTCACAAGCATTAAAACCAATAAACAAGAGAGCTAGTAAGTATAAAAATCGCATTTTCATGGTGCCAAGTTTCTACTCAAATTTACTGGCTATTTTTCAAAAAAACCAGTTTATCTAAAATAAATTAAGAAATTGTGTTACAACTATACCATGAGTCTCGTCTTAAGTGTATAGGCTAAAATCGATGGAATTGTCATTAATCAGCGAAAAACCGAACGACAGTATTCCCAACCAGGAAAAGCTTTTTCGAATTGCCAAACGCTTGTTGGTCTCAGTTGATGAAGCAAAAGACGCCGTGCAGGAAATCAATATCAAGTGGTGGCAAATGCCTCCCGAAAAAAAACATGCCCTGCAAAATGTCGAGTCTTATGCCGTTACCATGATCAAAAACTATTGCCTGGATCGCCTTAAATCTAGGGAAGCCCAGAATCTTCCTGTAGATGAAAGCATGCTCACCATAGCCGATGAACAGGGATTGGCGCGTAGAATCGAACAACGTGACGGCCTCGATTGGGTGAGTAAATTGATCAATACCTTACCCGAGCCAGGGCGACTGATTATCCAACTTCGAGAGATCGAAAACTATGAATTTAGTGCGATTGCCCAAATCGTCGACCTACCCGAAACGACCGTGCGAGTCTATTTGTCCCGTGCGCGAAAAAAACTAAGAAGTCAATACTTAAAAATAGACCCTCATGGAATCTAAAAAAATCAAGGAGTTGTTGGACAACTATTTTGAAGGCCAAACCAGCCTGCAAGAAGAACAGCAACTACGTGTTTATTTTAATACTACGGCAGACTTGCCTGCTTCACTGCGGGCCTATGCACCCTTTTTTCAGTACACCCATCAAGCCCAACTAAAAGCACAAGCTGTAAGTCGCAGACCTCAAAGTTATTCGAGTACTTGGGCCATAGCAGCCAGTTTTCTGTTGCTTATTAGCCTCAATCTGTATCACCAAAACCAGGGGCCACAAACCGACGAAATTCAGGAAGCCCGAATGGCGTACCTGCAATTTAAAGACGGGTTGGACTTGGTTTCTAAAAACCTTAACAAAGGCACTTCCAAAATTGTTTATGTTGACTATTTCGAAGTGACCACGAACAAAATTTTTAAATAGAAAAGCAATGAAAAAAATCATCTTCTTAATTCTCTTCGTTACCACAACTTCTTGGAGCCAAGCCCAGGATGTATTTGAAAAATTTCAAAACAATGATGGGGTGTCTTACATCTCGATCAATCCAAAAATGTTTGAACTTATCGGAAAATTTAGTCTCAGTGCCGAAGATCCCGAGGCCCAAGCCTATTTGGATATGGTGCGTAACATCAAAATCTTTAAGGTTTTGATTACCAGTGATGCCACTATCGGAGAACAAATTGGTACGATGGTCCAAAAAATGGTCGATCAAGATGCGATGGAAACCCTAATGACGGTAAAAGATGCTGATGCCAATGTCGCTTTTTATGTCAAATCGGGTAGTAGTGACAACAAGGTAGAACGCTTGTTGATGTTTTCGAAGGACATCCAAAATATGGAATTGGGGAAAAACAATGCCAAAATCGAAAATGTCCTGTTACTGCTCGAAGGCCTTATAGACCTGGATAAAATTTCCCTACTTACCGAGCAGATGGACTTGCCCGGAGGCGATAAACTTAAAAAAGCCCAGCAAAACTAATCGGTACCAAAACAACTAAACTCATGAAAAAATCACGTTTTTACCCTTTTGCACTTTTGGCCATGATGGTCCTCTTCATAGGTTGTTCCGGGAAAATGACCCTTCAAAAATACTATGTTCAAAAAACCGAAGATGCCGACTTTATCATTGTCAATGTCCCCATTGATTTACAGGAATTTTTAAAGGGTGAATTGACTGAAGAGGAACTTACAACCATCCAATCCATCCGTAAACTGAATGTGCTTATTTATCAACACCAGGCCGATAATCCCACCAAATCAAAGCGTGAAATCGAGCAGTTGGATCAAATCTTAGCGCAAGAAACCTATAATAACCTGACCGATTTTGGTATGGGGAAAACCAAGGGAAAGGTGCTGTATGTTGGGTCTGAAAACGATATCGATGAGGGTGTGGTCTATGTTCGCAATTCCGACATGGGACTGGTGGTTGTCCGTGTGCTTGGTGAGGCGATGAACCCCGGTGCCTTACTTTTACTCACCCAAAAAATCAATCATGCGGATTTTGTGGGTAGTTTGGGCCAGCAATTTGAAGGACTTTTTAAAACCTTTGGAGAGGTAAAATCCACGTCAAACAACAATCAAATCTTATAAAGATTAGATTCCTGTATAGTTAAAAGGGCTGATAAGTTTCAATTCTTTTTTCACGGCTTCATCCACCTCGAGTTGATCGATAAATTGATGGATATGGTCTCGGTCAATAGCCGCATGGGTTCGGGTAAGCGCCAAGAGTGCCTCATAGGGATTGGGATAGCCTTCTCTACGTAATATCGTCTGCAGGGCTTCGGCAACAACGGTCCAATTGGCCTCTAGATCCTGATTGATTTTTTCGGTATTGACCAATAATTTGCCCAACCCTTTGATCATGGATTGAAAGGCAATAAGGGTATAGCCAAAGGGGAGGCCTGCGTTTCTCAAAACGGTACTATCGGTCAGGTCTCTTTGAAGGCGTGAAACGGGGAGTTTATTGCTCAAAAATTCTAATACGGCATTGGCCATACCTAAGTTGCCTTCTGCGTTTTCAAAATCAATCGGATTGACCTTGTGCGGCATGGCTGAGGATCCTATTTCACCTGACTTTATTTTTTGTTTAAAATAGTCCATAGATATATAGGTCCAGATGTCGCGACACAGGTCGATGCAAATCGTATTGATTCTTCTTAGTGCATCACACAAAGCGGCAAAGTGGTCGTAATGTTCTATTTGCGTGGTCGGAAAAGAGTGTTTCAATTCAAGACTCTTTTCGACAAAGGCGGTGCCAAATTTTTTCCAGTCGATCTCAGGATAGGCAACCTTATGGGCATTAAAATTACCGGTTGCTCCTCCAAACTTGGCGGCATGCGGCACTTGGAGTAAGTGGGTTTTTTGTTCCTCGATTCGGTTGATAAACACTTCAAACTCTTTGCCTAAACGTGTGGGAGAGGCCGGCTGACCGTGGGTTCTAGCCAACAGCGATATGTCTTTATAGTCTTCGGCCAGTCCTACCAGGGTTTCTTGTAGTTCTTCGAGTAGGGGGAGGTATTCTTTTTGCAGCGCACATTTGATCGATAGGGGGATGGCGGTGTTGTTGATGTCTTGAGAGGTCAAACCAAAGTGAATAAACTCTTTGTAGCGTTGTAGCTCTAATTTGTCGAATTCTTTTTTGATAAAATACTCAACAGCTTTGACATCGTGATTGGTTGTTTTTTCGATTTCTTTGATTTCGAGGGCATCATCTTGACTGAAGTGGGTGTAAATACTTCTGAGCTCTTCAAATAGGGAGGGGTTAAAATCTTGAAGTTGGGGTAGGGGTAATTCACATAACGCAATAAAATATTCAATTTCGACCTGTACGCGAAATTTAAACAAGGCTTCTTCCGAAAAATAGGCGGCCAGGGTTTTGGTTTTGGCCCGGTAGCGACCATCGATAGGACTTATGGCGTTGAGTGCGGTCAGCAGCATAGTGTCAGGATTTGAGGTAAAGATACGGCACGCATTTTAACTGAAAGAAATTACGGCAATATTTCTCGGCCAGCGGTTTTAAATCCGGGGGATGCGGTAGGCCATTGTTTTTTTATCAGAGCCTGTAATTCGGGTAAAATCCAGGGGGCCTCCTGCCTTAATAAATAGAGGGTTTTGATCGCAAAGTTTTGTGTAGCTACCTTGGCGGGGGCCAAAAGCCAATCAAAGGCCAAGGCAATGAGTTGCTCTTTTTGGGGTGGGTCGAACCGGTTGGGGTGTTTTTTATAGAAATAATACAGCAGTTTACTCATCGGTCTTCGCACCGATTCATTTTGTACGGCAGGTAAGGTAGTCAATAGTTGAGGTAGCGAGGGGGTCAGCGATTCCAGTCGTTCTAAAAAATAAAGTTCCATGATCCAAGCACTTATTGCCTGTCTTCGGGCTTGGGAGCTGTCCAAAGCAAAACCAACCATAGCAGGGACATATTCGGGTTGTGCTACAACAAAGTTTTTCCCCTTTTCACGGTCGGTTCTTCTGGCGCTGAGTCGATCTAAAAAGTGTTCAAAATCCGTGGGATTAGCCATGTTTACAATTGAAGAATTTTGTATTCTTCATAGCAACTACTAATGGCTTCGAGTATTTGTAGGTCGTTGGATTCTTTGATAAACACATCGGAGTAGTTGCAGTTGCGCAAGATTTCTTCAATATCCACACGGTTGAGGTTGAGCAGTTGACTCAAGACCTCACGGTCGAACTTGGCGGCCAGCAAATTTTTAATTTCATCATCGGCTCGCATTTGCTTGAGTTTGCGCATTTGTTGGGGGTTTTTGCCAAACAAATTATGTAAAAAATCGGCAGGATTAAACAGGGCGCCTACGGCTTTTGAAAAAGCGCCTCTCCCTTGATTTCCAGCTTCGTAACCCGAATTGGGTAGCCCCGAAATACTGTAGCGTCCGGCCGGGTTGATCGGGACATTTTTGGCATCGATATCCAAATAACCCGTAAGTTGATAGGGCCGGATAATGATTTCTTCCAACGCAAAGGCCAGTTCGGTGAGTTTAAAGGTGTTGTTGCCAAACTTAATCATATCGGCACTTACTGGAACTTTAAGCGGTTTGTATCCCAAATACGAAAAATACAAGGTGTCGTCGACGGCTGCGGGGATTTCAAACATTCCTTTGGCATCAGTCGTTGTACCAATGACTTGTGTGAGGTTGACTACATGCACGCTTTCCATCGGACGATTGTTGGTTTCATTAAGGACTTTGGCCTTAAAGGGCTCAGTTGTCGAAACTTCCTGAGCTTGTGCTTGAAAAAATAATGACAGGCAGGTCAACAAAACAATAAGGTGCTGGTGCAATCGAATCATTGGTTAAAAATAACAAGAAAATACTTGTGAATCCATAAAGCATTCGTAAAACCGGCCTTGATTTAACGAATTTGTGACAGCAGAAAAACGGCGAGCTTTTGCATGGCCAACCCCCGATGGCTGATTTTGTTTTTTTCTTCCAGTGTAAGTTGTGCAAAAGACTGTCTATATCCTACCGGTTGAAAAACAGGATCGTATCCAAAGCCTCCATCACCGGTGGGCTGTTCTAGAATCTGGCCCTTTACAACCTCTTCGAAGGTGTAGCGGCCACCGTTGAAGTGCATGGCAATTACGGTTCTAAATTGGGCTTCTCTGTTGGATTGACCTTCCATGGCCCGGAGTAATTTTTGGATATTCGCTTGTGCATTGGCCTGAGCACCGGCATAACGTGCAGAATACACACCGGGTGCTCCCCCGAGTGCTTTCACTTCCAAGCCGGTATCGTCGGCAAAACAATCGGTGTGGTATTGACTAAAAATGGCATCGGCTTTGATCCAGGCATTGGCCGATAGCGTAGCTCCCGTTTCTTCAATGGCAGTGGTGTGTCCCAATGCGGCTAAACTTTGCAATTGGACTCCTGCAGGAAGTAGTTTTTGGACTTCCTCTAATTTGTGTGCATTGTGGGTAGCAAAAACCAACTTCATCTATTGGTGGTGATAGGGTTCGTTGTGTATGATGGTGTGCGCACGATAGAGTTGTTCAACAAAAAAAAGACGTACCATTTGATGGGAAAAGGTCATTTTGGAAAGCGCTATTTTTTCTTGTGCACGTTGGTAGATTTCCTCGCTAAAACCATAGGGGCCGCCTACGACAAAGACACAGCGTTTGATGCCGATGTGTTGTTTTTTTTCGACCCAATCTGCAAAGCCCAGCGAGTCGTATTGTTTCCCTTTTTCATCGAGTAGTACCACGTAATCGTGGGATTTGATGATTTTTAGAATGCGCTGTCCTTCTTCGTTTTTTTGGAGGTCTTCGCGGAGGTTTTTTCGGTTTTTAAGGCCAGGGATGATGTCTATACTAAACCGACCATAATGTTGAAGTCGCTGCCTATAGCGGTCCATGAGCAACGCCAGTTGCGAATCGTCGGTTTTTCCTACTACAACCAATACATACTCCATGGTGCTAAAGTACAAAGTCTATATTTTTAAAGCCATTTATCACGCTCCTTTTAAATTCGATGTATCTTTGGGAGACACTCAATGGGCTTCTAGGTTTTGAAAAAAAAGATCAAAAACATACCCCTGCTAAAAAAAACGATTGCTTTTTTGGATGCGATTGCCGTACCGGGCTTTGAAGGTTTTTCATTGTATGGTTTGCTCGAAATGTATGTAATCGGTATCGTACGGGGCACCTTGACATCGCGCGCGGGAAGTATTTCGTTTAGTTTTTTTATGGCTCTTTTTCCGTTTTTACTCTTTATCTTAAACCTAATACCTTTTGTGCCGATTGAAAATTTTGACAGCGTCTTACTCAATTTTATCGAATTGTTACTCCCCAAGGAAACCCAAGGTTTTTTCTCAGATATCTTTTTAGACATCCAGCAAAAGCCGCGTGGGGGATTGTTGTCATCGGTGTTTTTGCTGTCCATCTTTTTGACCGCCAATGGGGTGAGTGCCATTTTTGCCAGTTTTGAAGAGTCTTACCATATTCAGATTTCGCGTAGTTTGGTCAAACAATACCTCTATGCGATGGGGGTTGGGGTCTTGTTGGCCTTGAGTCTGTTGTTGGCCGTTGCCGTCTTTGTGTATTTTGAGTTGTATATTCTTCGAAATTTGCAGCAAATCTTAGAGGATACCGTGAATTGGATTCGACTGGGGCAATTTTTGTTTTTTATGCTCTTGACCTATGTATCCGTGGCGATTCTCTATTATTTTGGTACCATAGAAACCCGTAAAATGCGCTTTTTCTCTCCTGGCGCCTTGATGACTACCCTATTGATTTTTGTCACCACCTACCTCTTTGGTCTTTATATAGATAATTTCTCTACCTACAACCAGCTCTATGGCTCTATTGGTGCCCTCTTGATCTTTTTACTGTATATCTGGATTAATTCCAATATCTTATTGTTGGGCTTCGAACTCAATGCGACCATTACGAGAGCCAAAAACCAAAACCAGTCCCAAAACGTCTAAAATTGTTGCCGCATCGGATGTATTTTGTTGATGTTATTTTACCCTTACCTCTTCCCAAGCCATTTACCTATGCGGTTGAAGAAGCATGGGTTGAATATTTGCAACGCGGTATGCGTGTTGCGGTCCCTTTTGGAAAGCAAAAAATCTACACCGGCATCGTTGCACAGATTCATCAAAATCCACCCCAACGCTATACAGCCAAATGGGTCGAGCATCTCTTGGACGAGGAGGTCCCCAGTGTTACCGAAAAACAACTTGAATTTTGGAACTGGATGGCCGAATATTACCAATGTAGCCCGGGCGAAGTGTTACGGGCAGCATTGCCCTCGATCATGTTGTTGGAAAGTGAGCTGTTGGTTGCCCTGCACCCTAGTTGTCCCGATTACGAAACGCTAGTTCTGACCGATGACGAATACCTTGTTTTGGAGGCCCTGCAAGTGCACCCCCTCTCGGTAAAAGAAATCGCCACCCTGATTGAGCGAAAGCAGGTCTTGCCTTTACTCCAAAAAATGATAAAGGCCCATTGGATCGAGCAACATCAGCGCCTAAACGAAAAGTACCGCCCCAAAAAAGTAAGGATGTTACGTTTGCATACTCAACTAAAAAATCCTCAATCACTTAAAGCCGCCCTTGACAGCTTGTCCAATGCACCTCGTCAAAGTCAATTGCTTTTGGCTTTTTTAGATCAAACCGATCATGCATCCTGGAAACCGGCCGTGGCTTTGCTCAAAAAACTGGGGATTCAGTCGCAAACCGCCCGTGAATTAATCGATAAGCAGTTTCTGGAAGAAAGTTACCAGAAAGAAAATCGAAAAATATTACAAAGTGAGCCCGCCCCAACACAGATCGATCTATCCACGGCCCAACAAACCGCTTTGTCCGAGATTCAAGCTGCATTTACCTCCAAAAAGGTAGTGCTCCTTGAGGGGGTAACGGCCTCAGGAAAAACCGCAGTTTTTTGCAAGCATATCGAAACCGTTCTCCAACAAGGCAAGCAGGTATTGTATTTACTCCCCGAAATCGCCCTGACTACACAGATGGTTGTGCGTTTGCAGGCTTATTTTGGCAAGCAAGTAACCGTTTACCATTCCAAATATTCGGGGCAAGAACGCACCGAAGTATGGAACAGGGTCAACCATAAGGCAGGTGATGCCCGTTTGATTGTCGGTGCTCGATCAGCCTTGTTACTTCCCTTTGCCGATCTTGGGCTTATCGTTGTGGATGAAGAACACGAAACCTCCTACAAACAATTCGATCCGGCTCCACGCTACCACGCACGAGATGCGGCCATTGTCTTGGGGCAAATGCTTTCGGCCCAAGTACTGTTGGGCTCCGCTACTCCAGCCATAGAAACTGCCTACCAGGCTCGGGAGGGTAAATATGGTTGGGTGCAACTCACCGAACGATTTGGTGCTGTACAGCCCCCAAAAATTGAACCCATAGACCTTAAGGAAGCCTATAAAAAGAAACAAATGAAAGGCTTGTTCTCCAAGCCCTTATTTGAGGCTGTTTCTCAATGTTTAGCGCAGGGCCAACAAGTGATCCTTTTTCAGAATCGGCGAGGCTATGCCCCCTTGTTGGAATGCATGAGTTGTGGCCATATACCCCAGTGTACCCAATGCGATGTAGTGCTGACACTGCACAAAGCCAAAAACCAATTGCAATGCCATTATTGCGGATACCATATCCCCACGCCTATACAATGCCACGCCTGTGGAATGCCACATTTGGAATCTAAAGGCTCGGGAACCCAGCAAATCGAAGCGCAGCTCGAAGCCTTATTTCCCGAAGCCACTGTGGCGCGGATGGATTGGGATACTACCCGAGGTAAATGGGATTTTGACCAGTTGATTAATGCTTTTGCTTCTCAAGAAATTCAAATTCTGGTGGGTACTCAAATGTTGATTAAAGGATTGGATTTTAAAAATGTCCACCTTGTGGGGGTGTTACAAGCCGACCAATTGCTTTTTCAACCCGATTTTAGAGCCTTTGAACGCAGTTTCCAAATGCTAAGCCAAGTCGCCGGTAGAGCTGGAAGGCATCAGGGGCAAGGCCGAGTTATACTACAGACCTTTAACCCCCAACACCCTATCATTCAGTATGTGATGTCCTATAATTATACGTCCTATTACAAACAGCAATTGGCCGAGCGCCGTCAATTTGACTACCCGCCCTTTACCCGGTTATTACGCATCACACTAAAACACAGAAACTTGGCAACCGTCGAGCAGGCGGCAACCTGGCTGACTAATGTAGTCAAGCAGTCCTACAATCAATCGGTACTCGGACCGGTGGTGCCTCCCGTAGGACGGATTAGAAACCAATACCTCTATCAGGTGCTAATCAAAATGCCAAATCCAATATCACGTAACCAGGTTAAAACTCTTTTGAGTCAATCTTTAAAAAGTTTTGCAGCCATTGGGCAGTTTCGCGCCGTTCGGATAGCCATTGACGTAGATCCTTTTTAGTAGCGATCTTACCTGATCAAACACTTTCTTGGAAGAGCTGGAGGTCTAAACATTTGTCTAGTTCGATAATTTTAAGGGTGTTTGCAGGGGGTC
>RFYP01000031.1 GCA_009921175.1 Flavobacteriia bacterium
GACATACCCCCACAAGCAACAACGGCCCAGGAGTGCCAGGGAGTTCCTTTGGGTGCTGTTGTAACGCCAAAGCGAACGGTGGGCACCAAAAAGCTAACATCGCCTACATCGGTTGAGCCTCCACCCGGATGTTCCAGTGTTTCCCGCAGAGGTTTGATCGTTCCATCGATTCCCACTTGTGGTTTGCCGGTTGCGGCCTGAATTTGATGGGCAAAAGCCGTTTCTTCTTCCGTATAGGTTATATCGCCCAACATTTCGAGGTTTTTCTGGGCGGCATAGCCCCCGGCGCGGTTGGGTAATATTTCGTGAATGCCCGAGACCAAGGAGATTTTATAGTCCACATCGGCCAAAATAGCGGCTCCTTCGGCCATGGCTTGTACCCGTTTATAAACAGGGTCTAGGGTTTCGCGCTTGCTGTCGCGTACCCGTACCCAGATCCGGGAATAGTCGGGAACAACATTGACCACCTGTCCGCCGTCTTGGATATGGTAGTGAATCCGAACGGTGGGTTGTATATGTTCGCGATAACTATTGATTCCGTGGGTGTAGAGTTCGAGGGCATCGGAGGCACTGCGGCCGTTCCAGGGGTCGGCCGAGGCGTGGGCAGTAGCACCATAAAATTCTACGATAAAGTCGATTAGGGCCAACGAGCTTTGGACATCGGCCTGGGTATTGTCGGCCGGATGCCAGTCTAGGCATACATCGAGGTCGTCAAAAAGGCCGGCACGGGCCATCCAGAGTTTTCCAAAAAACTTTTCTTCGGCCGGTGTGCCAAAAAATTTAACAGTTCCTTTGATTTTCCCTTCCGCAATAAGGTTTTTGATGGCCACTGCAGCACCTAAACTGGCCGTACCAAAAAGGTTGTGTCCGCAACCGTGACCGGCCGCTCCGGGAACCAAGGGAGTTTTTTCGGGGACGGTTTTTTGCGAAATACCCGGTAGGGCATCAAACTCACCCAAAATCCCAATCACGGGACTGCCAGACCCATAGGTAGCGACAAAAGCCGTGGGGGTATCCGCCACGCCCACCTCGACCTCAAAACCCTGGTCTCGGGCAAATTGGATTAGGGTCTCTGCTGAGACTGTTTCCTGAAAAGCCACTTCGGCGGCGGCCCATATTTTGTCACTGATGCCAATCAAGGCATCCTTTTGAGATTCGACATCGGCAATCAGTTCCTTTTTGAGTTTTTTGGTGTTTTGGGCTCCGACCAAAACACTACATAAAAGAACGGGGAGGAGGAGATATTTTTTCATCATTGGAAATTTAGCAGGTTCAATTTAAATTTTTTTGTTCAAATCAGTATAGGAACGGCTTTTTATTCGCCAAATAAGGGCGATGGCCAAAAAAGCCAATCCACCCAACAGATAGGGTGTGTCGATAAAACTGAGTTTGGTGTACATCAGTCCCACCACGACAAAACACAAAAGGGCGGCCAAGACCATAAGGACTTGCCCGATAAGCGCAAGGGTATTTTTCATAGACACAAGATACAAAAGGAGGAAATAAACTGTACTTTTGAGGGGATGATTCGGTTGTATTTTATCGGTTTGGGTATTTTGATAACGGCGATATTGGCCAATGCCCTGGCGGGCAAACTCGGGCTTAAAAGCTGGTACGATGTGCTCACCACCCTGGGTACGGCTCAAAAACCGACCCTACACAGCCTGGATGTCCTTTGGCTGATTGTGGTCTATCCCCTGACCTTGGGGCTTGGCTACCGTTTGGGCGCCTTAATCTATCAAAAATTAATGCTATTGTTATGACCAGTAAAGTAACCTACCAAGGTGCCTTGCGCACCACTTGCGTCCATTTGGCTTCGGGCAATGAGATCATTACGGATGCTCCGACCGATAACCACGGCAAAGGAGAGGCTTTTTCACCCACCGATACCGTAGCGACCGCCTTGGCTTCGTGTATGCTAACCGTGATGGGAATCAAAGCCCAGGGGCTAGAGGTAGACCTGGAAGGCACCTATGCCGAGGTTACCAAGCATATGGCCAGTGAACCCCGGCGTATTGCCAAAATAGCGGTTCGCATCGTATTTGCCCAAGCGGTCTCCGACAAAACCCAAAAGCTGTTGGAACGCACGGCATTGACCTGTCCGGTTCATGCTTCCCTCCACCCCGATATGGAAAAAGACATTGTCTTTGTCTGGCCCTAGGATTGGGAATCTTTTTTGGAAGAAAGCAGGGAGGCGATCAATAGCCCAAATACGCCAAACAGAAACCCCACCCAAAAACCTGCACGGCGATCCCGGCCTTTGCGTTCAAAGATATAGGCACACCATGCGCCAAACCCAACGGCCATGGCTAAAGACAGAAAAAAAAGACTAGAAGTCATTTTTGTTGCGTAAGCGTGAATACGATTGGTCGGCAATTACATAAAGCAGTACACCCACTGGACCTAGCATAAATGTAGCCAAAAGGGGGAGTACCATCAAGGCGTGGGGGAGGCCTTTTTGTTGGCTTTGCGCCAACAGGCTGCTTCCCACCCAAAAATCAAAGGCTAAATAGTGCACCCAGCCTGCCGATACGGCTTCTGGACTAGGGTTAGCAAACAAGGCTGAGACTCCCTCTAAAGAGGAAAAATCGACCGCAGGAAGCCCACCAGCTGCGATTAAAAAATAGCTGTAAAACAAGGCCATTACTGCTGGTACCCAGGGATATTGAATGAGTTTTTGGGTTAGGGATTGTTTGGGCAAAAAAAGCAACAAGCCCCAAAACAGGAGAATACCCCCATTGCATAGACTAAAAAGGATTTCGGTCATTTTTATTTTTTTTTAAAATAGTAACTTTCGCAGACTTAGACGGCCTTAAAGATGCTACTTTTTAAAGACATTAGTGGAAAACGGATCGATACCCTCGCCCATACGCTCAATATACTTAAAAAAAACCCATCGGTTGAGATTCATGTGGGCTCCGATTCGCAAAGTGTCGGCAAACAGACGATTTATTGCACGGTGATTGCCTACCGTTTTGGCAATCGAGGGGTACACTATGTATTGAGCAAAACAGCCGTACCCCTTATAAACGATATGTGGACCCGCCTTTGGAAAGAGGCCGAACTGAGCATCGAGGTAGCCGAATGGATCAGCAAATTGGTTCCTCTAAAAATCGAGATTGACATGGACTACAACGAAGACGAAAACTTTCAGTCATATAAATTGATCAGCGCGGCCAAGGGTTGGGCCAATTCGTTGGGCTATAAAGTCAATGTCAAGCCGAATAATCAAATCGCCACACGAGCGGCCGACCACCACTGTAAATAAGTATTGCTTCCTTAGGCGCAAAAAAAGGTTAAATTGGAGGTTTGAAATCAAAAGTATGGAACTCGCTACCTTGCGTTTTGTGATTATTGCTCCTGAGGCCGAGGTGGTCAAATGGACAGCGGCCTTTGCAGCGATTGCCCCAGAAGTGACGCTTGAGGTAGGCCCCGAGGTCCCCCAGCCCGAAGCAGTATCGGTCTTGCTATTGTGGAATCACCCCCAGGGGAGCCTACGGCCCTTTACCCAAGCACGCTTAATCTATTCGTTGGGGGCCGGTGTCGATCACCTGATGCGCGACCCTCATTTGCCCAAGCAAATTCCCATTTGCCGAATAGTCGACCCCTTGTTGTCTTTTTCGATGTCCAATTATATTCTTTTTGCCTTATTGCACTACCACCGCCAATGGGATAAATATACCGCCGACCAACAACGGAGAATTTGGGACCACGATGCCCCTCCGGAACGCTCGGTCAAAGTGGGAATTTTGGGATTGGGGACTTTGGGCCAGGATGCCGCTCAAAAAATTCACGCCTTGGGCTTTGAGGTGGTGGGTTACAGTCCTTCACCCAAGAAATTACCGGGGATCACCACCTTTCACGAAGGCGAATTGGACGAGTTATTGGCGAACTGTAATGTGCTGGTTTGTACCGTGCCCTATACCCTAAAAACCCACGGCTTATTATCCATGTCCTTGTTTAAAAAACTAACAGCCCCTACGTTTTTAATCAATGCCTCGCGTGGAAAAGTGCAGAAAAGTACAGACATACTCGAGGCGTTAGACCAGGGGATTTTGACCGGTGCTTTTTTGGATGTTTTTGAAGAAGAACCTCTCCCGCAAACCAGTCCGTTTTGGAGTCACCCCAAAGTGTATATCACCCCACATGTGGCGAGTATCACCAATCCCCAAGCGGGGGTTAGGCAAATGCTAAAAAATCTTCGTGCTTTGACGGATCAAAAGCCACTTGAACATCTTGTCAACCTGGAAAAAGGCTATTAGCCGTTGATCAGGGCCTGGCCAATCGCTTCTGCGCCATACCGAACCACATCGGTGGTAGGGATCCCTGTATGGTCGCCAATACGTGCGATGATTTCCTGGGCTTGTTCTTCGTTGAGGTTCATGGTGTTGAGGCATATACCGGCCACTTTGGCCTGAGGATAGGTGCCGCATACACTGGCCAAAGCCTCGTTAAGGGCAACAAAGGCTTTTAGGTCGGGAATTTTGATCTTTTCGGGTTGCCGCAGGTGGTTGAGGTCGGCTCGGTGGCAGAGCACCAGGTGAGTAGGACAGCTTCCCCGCATCAGGGGCAGAGTGGCTGTACTGCCCGGATGTAAAAGTGACCCCTGTCCTTCGACAAGAATCCAATCGTTGTCTTTTTGTTCCAAAACAGCTTGTTCTACCGCGCCGCAGGCATGGTCGACCTTAAAGGCATCGAGGGGAATTCCTGCACCGGTTATCGTAATACCGATTTGTCCGGTGGCCACAAAGCCTACTTTTTGGTCTTTTTTTCTAAACCACTTTAACAGCTCTAAACCGGCCGTCATCTTACCGGCCGCCATATCGGTACCGATAAACAAGACCCGATTGTTGGGCAAATCTGCGCATAGTGCACTGGCTATGGGAGGGACAAATTGCGGTACACGGACGTCCCAAATCCATTGGTCTTTGGGGTTAACCACATGCGCCTTCATCCGCTCGGCCAAGAGGTCATGCAGTCCGTTGACGATTGACATTCCTCTTTGTAAGGCTTCTTCTATGATGGGATACCACTGCTGAGGAATTTTCCCCCCGGAGGGGGCTATACCCAAAATCAGTACTTCGGCGCCAAGGGCGTGAGCACTTTCAAGGTCGGGAACGATGGGTGTTTTACTGGGAATGGGCAGGATTTCGTCGATGGTTTTACCGGCACTGCCGCTGTCTATAACCCCCACAATGGGGTTTAATAAATAGCGCAGTACCCCAAAGCCCATTTTACCATAATCACTAAATAGATTGCCCTCCATATAGAGGGCTATTTTATGATGGGGTTGTAGCATAATGCGAGGGATTTAATTCACCGCCGTGTCCAGGGCGGTCGGTGGGCATGGTGATGCCGTCCACCATGGGAGCGCCTGTGGCAGGGTCGGGATTGAGATTGTAGTGGGAGTCGAGATCGATATGGTCCAAAACGCCCGAAAGAGCGGCGCTGGCCGCTATGGCTACGGATGATTCACTCATACAACCAATCATGGTTTTAAGACCAAAGGCTTTGGCTGTAGCGATGATGTCTAGAGCGCCGCTTATTCCACCGCACTTCATCAATTTCATATTGACCCCATGAACGGCATGGGCCCATTTGGGAATGTCTTCGGCAAAGCGACAAGATTCATCAACATAGATGGGTAAAACGCTTTGGGCAAACAAGGCAGGCAAATTTCCTTCGTCTCCTTCTTTTAAGGGTTGCTCAACATAGTCCACCCGGCGTTCGGCCAACCACGGGATCATTTCTAGGGCCTGATCGAGGGTCCAACCGCCGTTGGCATCAACCCGAATTTTGACAGGGTAGTTTGCGGTGCTTTTAACAACTTGTTCGAACATGACCTTGTCGGCCTCGATTCCTTCGGGTGACCCTAATTTGATTTTTAACGACTGTACACCGGTACCCTCAAGTAGTAGGGGTACTCTTTTAGCAACGACCTCTGGGGGGTTGATTCCGATGGTTACCGAGGTCGGAGTCTTGGGCTTGGGGAATCCGAGTAGTTGGTAGAGAGGCATCTGTGCTTTTTTGGCTTTCCAGTCCCATAGGGCGATATCTACGGCAGCAAATGCACAGGACGCAATGGCGAGTTGACGTGCACGGGCGACGATTTCGTGATGGCTTAAACCGTCAAGGCCACTGGCGATAAGGCGTTGGATTTCTGCGCTAACGGCTTCCGGACTATCTGCATTTTCGTTTTTCCCGGGTGCGCTTTCGCCCCAACCCGTGATGCCCTCTTGGGTGATGGACACAAAAATATTGTAGCTGTCTCCCCGGACGCCACGACTAATGGCCAATGGAAAGCGTTTTTTGAGTAAAACTTTATGGAGTTCGATTTTCATTTTTGGATGCTCTTTTGCCAAGAAATATAATATCTTAGGGAAATAAATTTAGAATTTATTTCGATGCGAAAAACATTTTTGATTTTCTTGTTTTCAGTGGGCCTATGGGCACAAGACAACACGGTGCCACTGCAGGAAGTTGTCGTGGAAGATGAGGCCAAAAAAAGTTTGATTAGCGAAAAACAAAAAAACACGGTAAGTCAGGACCTGGTTGAAGCGATTTACAATCGTGTATCAGGTGCACGGATTACTTCGGACTATACGGGAAATAAAAACTTATCCATTCGCGGGAGACAATCTTTTTCTACCCAGTCCGATACGGTGATATGGGATATTGATGGACTTATTTTTACCTCTCCTCCGCCGATGGAAGTTAATCAGATTGCCTATGTTGAAGTGCTAAAAGATTTGGCAGCCACCAACAAATACGGTTCCCAAGGAGGCGCCGGTGTGATTGTGATTCGGACTAACGTAAGCGAAAGCGACCGTACAAGTTCAAAAAACCTATGGAATGCACCTTTGCCCATGACCAAAGCCGAACGTGATAGCCTTCGACAAGCCCGTAAAGAGGCTCGTAAGCGCAAACGCGCCAGTAAAAACTAGCGTCTGCCTTGGCGCCATTTTCGCAAGGTTGGCGAACTGTAGCCCCAAAGTAAAAACCCACTCATCACGGTCAACACCCCAAATAGGGAAAATACACGCAAAAGAAGGTTGTTAAAATCATCCCTACCCTGGTAATCCATCGTATGGCTCATCCATAAAAAATCGAACCAACGCCAGTTACGGTGCCTGATTTTCATAAAGGCCCCACTGTTTACGGCAATATACGCTTTGATGTCTTCTGGATGATCGTAGCTAATGACATAGGCCGGGAGTGGTCCTCCACGGTATTCGTGGTGTGCATCGGTAGATTCGAGCAAGGAAATGTCTTTAATTTTTAATTCAGGGATTACATGCGCAGCAGCTACATCACGTGCTTCTTCTTCGCTGATTCCTGTTCGGCGTTCACCGGTGGTGGCGTTGACCAAAAATTGATCGTTCACCCAAAAATACGGCTCTGTTCCGATGGGGACTAAGTCGATGCTGTGTATGGGTTCTTCAATCTGGTCTAAGCCGGCTAAATTGGAATAGGCTTCTGGGGGTTTTTCTAATTGCAAAAAGGGATCTCCGTGTATTTGGTCAATGTCTGTCCAACTGAAATAGAGCCCAGAAACTGTCCAGGCCAAAAATTGGACACCGATGATGAGCCCGAGGTAACGGTGGGCCTTTCTGATTTTTAATTGCGTTTTATACATAAAGTTTTATACTTATCAAAATGTTTTATATAATGTTGTATATCAATATAATAAAAAGATAAATGACATTATTCATAGGGTATTTTGCTATGATAAAAAAGCAAAGTGACAGCGCCTAGCGCATTAAAAATAGCGTCATATAAACTGCCTTCACGGTAGGTTGTTAGATAGTGTTGGCCAAATTCGATGGCCGTACCGATCAAAATACTAAAAAATATGGCAAGGGTTAAGGGGGAAGTCCAACGAAGTTCATGAACAAGTGCCTGAAACAGCAAAACGCTGAGCAAGGCATACATCACCAAATGGCCAATTTTATCTTGAAAACGAAAAGAGGGAAGGGCTAATTCCGAAAATTTTCTAAAGCTTAAATAAACGATTAGACCGAGCCATACCGTGGCCAAAGCCGTATACCGATACTTTACCATTTTGATCAATTAAGGCTCTCAAAGTACTAAATATAGCTCGTTTATTTAGCGAAGCCCAATTAAATATTGAAACTTAAAAAAGAATTGAGACCGATTAAAGTGATATACATCGGCCGACCACTCTGAAAATGCACTGGTGTTTTGGTTTCCACCAAAATAAACAATGGTTGCCGGATTGGGATTCCATTGTAATAAGGGTTGGATATAGAAACGGTCGTTAAAGGTATTGTGTTCTGAAATGATTCGTAGGTTGAGAAAATTTGAAAATTGGTAGCGGAAACTTACCCGGGCGATTTGACCTTCAAAATAATTACTCCCTGTCTCTCTATTTTCGAGTCGCGAATAGCGGACCGAGGGATTGATTCTAAAACTGTCGTTAAATTGTATGGTGGTACCAAAATAATAGGTGCGCAGATTACCAATACGGGGAACCACCTCATTAAAAGACACATCTTTTCCGATCATCATATTGATACGGTAATTGATTTTTTCTGAGGGCGCCCCAAAAAGTTCAATTTCGGTAGTGCCCAGATTTTTAAACTCATTCCCGTTAAATTCTTTAAACCAGTCATAGTCATAGACAACGGCTAAAGTGGTATTGCCCAACATTTTCATCTGGAAAAACAAATCCGTTGAAAGGGCTTCACGCCGTTGCTGAAAGGTGTAGACATAATCGCCTTTAAACCCAAAACCAAAGGATTGTACTAAAGGGGTATTGATGATGTTTTGGTATTCGTGATACAGGGTGGTGTGCTTGCGGTTGTTTTTGACAACAAAACCAACATCAGCTTGGTAGTGCGGAGAGAGTTGACGGTAGAAGAGGTAGCTCTTCCAATGTTCGGTATTACGGAATACCTGTGCAAAGAGGGCATCTCCGTGGTATTTTTCTCCATCGAGGCGAATTGAGTGGCCAAAACGGGTTTTATCTGTATCGAGCCAATCTTGTACAGGTTCGACATTAAAACTTTTAAAAAGTTCAAAAGTCAGCCGCCAATTTTTACCCAATAGAAAGAGACCATCAATACCAAAAAGGTTCCCCGACCCCCCCCCCTCAAAAAAGCGGTTGGTTGTCATAAAGCCCATGCGGCTGTTTTTGTCCAAGACCCTTTGATAGCGCAACACATTCACATAACTGGTTCCCCCCTCGGCCAAAAAAGATTGGTCTTCCCCGGCGATAAGGTAGGGTGATTGTTGGTCGATGGTTGTCAGTTGATAGATTCGGCTTCGCCTCCCTTGGCTCAGTAGTTTGGTGGCCATAATTGGGGCATTGATGGAACGCGAATAAAAGGCCTCTGAGCTAAAACGCACCAAATCGGTTCCACGGTTAAAAAACGGACGGCGTTCGGGATATTGTAACGAAAAAGCCGAGTTGACATCGATTTGGGTGACATCGGCTTCAACTTGTGAAAAATCGGGATTAAGGGTGATTTCTAAGGCGGTGTTTTTGTTAAGGTCCAGATTGAGCCCCAGCCCTACTGCCCCCGTGAGGGCTTCGTAGGCAATATTGTCTTTGGGAGCACTCCGGTTGCCCTGAACGGAGGAAGAGAGATAAGGCAAAAGCTCTAAGCGCTTTTCGATGCGAATGTCTTTAAGCTCCAACACATCGGTGGTCTGACAAACCACACAGGAATTATCTCGATCACGTGCTTGGGTGCTTACTTCGATTTCGTTTCCGTTTTCGTAGTATTTGCGGTAAAAATTAAAATGCCAAGTTTGGTCAGTACCGTTGGGGAAAGGGATTTCCGAAAAGGGAATTTCCATTTCTACCTCATAACCGGTATCGGTGATGCGTCCAGCAGAGCGAAAGTTGGCATTAAAGGTCGCATCGTACATCTTTTCTTCTTCCATGGCATTGATGCCGCGAACGTCGTATTGACTTCCCAAGGGGTTGCAAGCAAAAATATAATTGTTTCGCCCGTCGGCATATGGGTCGAGCCGAATCAAGACCACATCGTCGTTCCACATTTTTTCGTCGTCCCGCGGACGAACGGCCGCCCGAATTTTGTCCGGTGAAACTTCGGCGCGAAAACCGACATATAAATGTGTTTGGGTATAACTGATATAGCCAAAAGAAACAGCCCGAGCAGGTTGGTTGTTGGCCGGTTCAAATTCAATATCTAGGGGAATGGGAGTGGCCTCATCCCATTCTTCGCGGCTGAGTACCCCATCGAGGATAAATGTATTGGTGGTTTTTTGTTGAGGAACAAAACGCTCTTGTGCAAGCAGTGAGAACGGAAGTAAAAGCGCAATGCAAAAAATTTTGGCCAGAAAATGCACCAAGGGTCAATTTTAGTCCGACCAATTTACTATTATTCTTTGATTTGAATCCCTTAGGGCCAAAAAACAAATGATTATTTTTGACAATGAAAAAGAAAGTAGATTTTGACACCGAATGAAACACTCGACCTACACGGGTTTCGCCACAAAGAGGCCTTAGAACTGGTACAGGACACGTTGCAGTCGTTGGATCGGCAAGGGAGTTTTTCGTTGACCATCATTACGGGCAATTCGACAGTATTGCAGCAACGAATCTTTGAGGAAATCCTCCAGCAAACGCCCTATCATTATTATGTACCCGGTTGGAATTTGGGGCAGATTGTTGTTTCTTTCACTTCATTATGATTTGAAAGGAGATGCATTCAAATGAGAAATAATTGAGTTTTTTGAAATGTAAAGAGCAACTAAAAGTGTAATAATACCACCTATCCATAACCCCGGCACAAAATCCAAAAATAGAAAATAGTCATATAATGCATGGAAAATTACTGGAACTAATAATGAAAGTATAATGAAATAAATTTTATTATTATTTGAAGATTTAGCTTTTCCTAAATAAAAACCCATTATAACTGCAAAAACAAAATGTGCTGGTATCGCTGAAATCATTC